>CAZNCI010000123.1:0-10270 GCA_964571475.1 uncultured Saprospiraceae bacterium
ACACCTTTTGCTCTTCTCCTTTTCCCCTCCCTCAAAAGATGTCACCTTATGCACCTTATGCACCCCACTGAAGCCTGAAGACTGCCAACTGCCCACTGCCAACTGAAGGCTGCCCACTCCTCATAAGATAACACCTTTTGCTCTTCTCCTTTTCCCCTCCCTCAAAAGATGTCACCTTATGCTGCCGACTGCCGACTGAAGACTGCCAACTGCCAACTGAAAATTACTGAAGCCTGGAGCCTGCCAATTAAAAACCTGACTTATGGGTAAAAGTTTGTTTTATTATTCCCTGCTATCGGCTTATCTTTGCTAACGAAAGTTATGAAAATTCAATAAATTTATTTTCTATCAGACCCATCGTTCTTACAAAAATGCTCTCTTTGATGGGTCTGTTTTTTTTTATATGGATTTTTTTTTATATATTTGCAGCAGCGATTAAAACTTCTCTTTTGGATTCACATCCATTTTTATTTCCCTTTCTTAATTTGGAGTGTACAATGTACTGAAATTTATAGGCTTTCTTTGGGAAGCTCTATGGGTTATTCTACATATTCTTACACACATATTCAAATTTTATTATTGTGATAACAATTTTATCTCGGTGCATGCTATGCATAGGGTAGTTGTTGTCGATTCAGTTGTATTTATAAACAAAAAGAATAGGCATTGTTTATTGTGGCAATGCGTGTTCTTTTGAGAAAACTATTATTCTATGAGAAAACGTGTACAATTAGTTGTAATGCTAATAGCCTTTAGCATTATGGGGAATGCTCAAGTCGCTGAGATATCCTCCATCAATGGGAGTGAATTTTGTAGTGGACACGGGGAAGAAAATATTGCTCATTTATGTTTTATTTCCGGACCACCTATTCCTGTTTCTTCTTTATTTAGATTGGAATTTAAGTGGATTGTGAAACACGACAGAGGCACGTGGGTCTGGTTGACGCAGTCTTTTGACAGACCGGTACCGCTGCCTTTTGAAGGGGATTATGTGGTCGAAGCCTGGGTCAGTTACTTTTTTGCAGGTAATACACGACCGTTTGCTTTTTTTCGATCTAATGTCACAACCGTTCATGCTTCCGCCTGTGAGGATTAAAAAGAAAAAACCCAAGCGGATTAGATCCGCTTGGGCAAATGACTTGACATTAAATATCAAAAATAATGTCCCCCTTTCAATTTATCTTGCTACAAAGATAGGTATTTTTTTTGAATTTACCTTTTTTCTTTATATATGAATTCTTTTTTGAGCTTAGGTAGTGTTCTTTTTATGATAATTTTCTAATTTAATTTTACCTTTTTGGGCTTAAACTCCTTTGTGAAATACTAAGTTATTACAAAAAGCAGTTTACTTTTATAGAGGCATTTAACATAATACGTTTGGTCTAACAAAAAGGTTTCGTTTTAATGAAAATATTATATTACTTTTTATCTCTATGTATTTTTGGAAGTATGAGTGCCGATTTATTGGCGCAGAATATTACCGGGCATTGGGAAGGGATTGTTTCCACCGGGAAAAAACAACCCCAGTTCTCTTATGTAGCGGATTTGATGATGGATGGTCAGGCTATTTCCGGGAGAGCCTGCTCCAGTTTACCTAAGAATGACTTAAAAGCGTGTTTTGAGCTTAGTGGAATATGGGAGGGGGAGCGCGCCTTATTACAAGAGATCAAACAACTGTCTCCAGATACTCCCGAATGGTGTCTTAAATATATGACCTTAGAGCTAAAAAGTGAGGCAGAGGGCTTGGTTCTTACAGGAACATGGAAAGCCGATCATTGCCAACCTGGTTCTATTCGATTGTTGTTGACGAGCGGTTTGGAGTTTACAGAGCAGGAGATTCCTTTTGCAATTGAAGGGAAATGGACGGGGCATTTATCCCAAAGTGATCGCGATTACGGTTTTTTTTATCAAGTGGATATGAAAAAGGGGGGCAATGGAACTACCTTTATTGTCTCGGAGGATAACGGAGGTTCGGCAACCCATTTACTCAAGTGGCGTTATGATTCTATAAATAGTCAATTGGATCTATTAGAACCCAAGGTGATTGAAAAGACGGATGATAAATGGCTGTGGTGCTTGAAACACGGTCTTTTGGATATTAGGAAAGAGACCGACAAATTTATCATGGAAGGGGCGTGGTCAGGTCCCCTAGAGGAAAAGGATGCTCCCTGTGCACCTGGTAGGATATATTTAGAGAAGCCAATTCTAACCAAAGTTGAGACCAATAAAATTGATAAAGATGTTTATCCATACGAGCAGCAATATGGTCGAAAGGTGAATATCGGTCGGACTTTATCTGTTAAGAATGATAAAGTAAAACTTTTTGTCTGGGATAATGGTACAGTAGATGGCGACTATGTGACTTTATTTTTGAACGGGAAAAGAATTTTACATAATTTCAAAGTCAGTAAACATAAAAAGATGATTCCTGTCACTTTGAAAAAGGAAGAAAATATTTTAATCCTTCATGCCGAAGATTTAGGGGATATTCCACCTAATACGGTTGCTGTTTCTGTCAAGGATGGAAAAAAACTAACGACCTTAGTGATGAATTCTAACCTAAAGGAGAGTGGGGGTGTTTTGATTAAGCGGTTTAAATTACTTGAGTGAGAATACTTATTAGGTATAAAAAAAAGCCAATTCTGAATTTCAGAATTGGCTTTTTTTGTATTAGAAAAATGATAAATTATTTTCCTTTTTTCACAGAATCAACAATTGCTTTGAAGGTATCAGGATGATTCATTGCTAAATCTGCTAATACTTTTCTGTTAAGAGCAACATCGCTTTGTGATAATAAATGGATAAATTTTGAATAAGATAATCCTTGCTGACGTACGGCTGCATTAATTCTTGCAATCCATAATCTTCTAAAAGCGCGCTTCTTAGTCTTTCTGTCTCTGTATGCGTATTGCATAGCTCTTTCGACCGCATTTTTCGCTACTGTATAGACTTTTGATCTAGCACCGAAATAACCTTTGGCTGCTTTTAAAATTTTCTTGCGTCTTTTTCTTGACGCTACTGCGTTGACTGAACGAGGCATAATAATTTTTTTAGTTCAATACAGGGGTTTTCTTTCAAACGCTTTTAACCTGTATTCTCGTTAAATAATAATTTAAAAGTATGCTTTATTTACAAAGCATATTTTTGATTTTCTTTTCATCAGGCTTAGAAGCAGTTGTTGAACCCTGTAGGTTTAACTTCGCTTTCTTCGTCTTCTTTCTCAATAAGTGAGAAGTACCGGCTTGATAGCGTTTAACTTTTCCAGAACCTGTAATCTTAAATCTCTTTTTCGCACCTGAGTGCGTCTTCATCTTAGGCATAATTATACTGTTTTTTTAAAACGAGATGCAAAGGTATATAAATTGCATTATAAATGCTAGAAAAAACTACTTTTTCTTTCCCTGTGTTTTTTTCGGAGAAACAATAACGATCATTCTTCTTCCCTCCATTTTAGGTAAAGCCTCTGCCGCGCCGAATTCTTCCAGTTCTTTAAGGAATCTCAATAGCAATAACTGACCTCTATCCTTGAACACAATCGTTCTTCCTCTGAAATGGACATAAGCTTTTACTTTTGCTCCATCTGACAGGAATTTTTTGGCATGGCGAAGTTTGAAGTCGAAATCGTGGTCATCGCAGTTAGGACCAAATCTTATTTCTTTAATAACAGTTTTAGCTGCCTTTGATTTTAGTTCTTTTTCCTTTTTCTTTTTGTCGTAGAGGAATTTTTTGTAATCAATAATTTTGGCAACAGGAGGTTTGGCATTAGGTGAAATTTCTACCAGATCCAGATCCATCATATCCGCCCATTTTCTTGCGAGGTCAGTAGGGTAGATGTCCGGTGCGATTTTTCGACCGACTTTTTCTCCAATTGCATCCAAATTGTCTCCGACGAGACGGACTTCCGGGATTCTTATTTTTTCATTAGTTCTAAAGTAAACTTTTTGTACTCGTTTATTAGATTTAAATCTTTTAGCCAAAGTTATTGTTTTAGTGATGGGCAGATTTTTCGTTTTGTCGCTGCCGAATAATTAAAATGATAAAAAAAATGAATGAATCATTAGTACTTACCTGCAAAGATAAATTAAATACTAATATTCATTCATTAAATGAGAGGTTATTCCTCTTTTTTTTGTTTTGGAGTTGATTTTTTATCTAAAATGATGTCAATTCCATCTTTATTTTTGTTCAAAACTGCTTTTAGCCTGGCTCCTTCCTTAGGTGTCTCCTGTAGAATAAACTCCGCTAAAGGATCTTCAATGTATTTTTGAATAGCTCTATGTAATGGTCTGGCGCCAAATTGTGGGTCAAACCCCTTTTCTGCTACAAATCTTTTTGCGGCAGTATTGAGTTTCAATTCATAGCCGATATCCGTCAATCGTCTGTACATATCTTTCAATGCAATATCTATGATTTTGGATATATCTTCTTCTGTTAAGCTGTTAAATATGACGACGTCATCTATTCTGTTTAAAAACTCCGGTGAGAAGGTTCTTTTGAGTGCATTTTGGATGACACTCTTTGCGTGTGCATCTGTGGCACTTTCTCTTGATTTGGTGGCAAATCCGACACCTTGTCCGAAGTCCTTCAATTTGCGTAAGCCTATATTTGAAGTCATGATAATCAAGGTGTTTTTGAAATCCACCTTTCGTCCTAACCCATCGGTTAATTGACCATCATCAAATACCTGAAGTAAGATATTATACACGTCGGGGTGTGCTTTTTCTATTTCATCCAATAAGACAACGGAATAGGGTTTTCGCCTTACTTTTTCGGTAAGCAGACCGCCTTCTTCGTAACCAACATATCCCGGAGGCGCGCCAATCAATCGACTGACTGTGAATTTCTCCATATATTCACTCATATCTATTCTGATGAGTGCATCTGGTGTGTCAAACAAATGCTTGGCTAATGCTTTGGCCAATTCTGTTTTACCTACCCCTGTCGGACCTAAAAAGATGAATGAGCCGATTGGCTTAGATGGGTCTTTTAGTCCCACTCTATTTCTTTGAATAGCTCTGGTTATCTTTTGTACAGCTTCGTCCTGACCAATAATATCCTTTTTGATATCATTAGACATTTCTTTTAATTTTTTACTTTCCTTTTTCGCAACTTTGTTGACGGGGATACCTGTCATCATGGCGACTACTTCGGCAATATCTTCTTCGTTGACGGGATATTTTTTGGTTTTTACATCCTCTTCCCATTTAATCTTTGCATCGTTCAGTTTTGCCTCTAATTTTTGTTCAGCATCTCTGAGGTCTGCGGCCTCTTCGTATTGTTGCCCCTTAACCGCTTTGTTTTTTCTGTCTTTTAATTCTTCAATATCTTTTTCCAAGGCTTCAATGTGCTTTGGTACATAGATGTTTTTGAGGTGAACTCTCGCCCCTACTTCATCTAATACGTCAATCGCTTTGTCCGGCAGGAAGCGGTCTGTGATATAACGGGTACTAAATTTGACACAAGCTTCTATGGCTTCAGGAGAGTAATTGACGTTGTGGAATTCTTCATATTTTTCCTGAATATTTTGAAGGATATGAATGGCTTCTTCCGGGCTTGGTGGATTGACCATGACCTTTTGGAAACGACGGTCAAGTGCGCCATCTTTTTCGATGTGCTGTCGGTATTCATCTAAGGTGGAAGCGCCAATACATTGCAAATCACCCCTTGCTAATGCCGGTTTGAAGATATTTGATGCATCTAAAGACCCTGTTGCGCCACCTGCTCCTACAATGGTGTGAATTTCATCAATAAAAAGAATGACATCTTTGTTTTTTTCCAATTCCGTCATGATGGCTTTCATTCGTTCTTCAAATTGACCACGGTATTTCGTTCCTGCGACCAATGCAGCGAGATCGAGCATGACAATTCGTTTTCCGAAAAGTGTTCTCGATACCCTTTTTTGGATAATACGCAATGCGAGACCTTCTACAATTGCCGTTTTACCAACACCGGGTTCTCCGATGAGAATGGGATTGTTCTTTTTCCTTCGACTTAATATTTGCGAGACTCTTTCAATTTCGGTTTCCCGACCGATGATTGGGTCCAGTTTGTCATCCTCTGCCAGCTTGGTCATATCTCGTCCAAAGTTGTCCAAAACAGGTGTTCTGCTTTTGGACGGGTTCTTTCGATGAGGTTTTCTTCCCGGATGTGGATCATCAAAGGGGTCATCGCTTTCGGCTGAACTTTCAAGGTTATAATCGGTAGATAAATCCAATTCCTGACTGATATATTCTAATTCTGCTTTGAATAAATCATAATCTATGTCAAAGGAGTGTAATATTTTTGAAGCGGCACTATCCTTGTTTTTCAGAATAGAGAGCAGTAGATGTTCAGGACTAATTTCGTCACTTCGCAACATCTTAGCTTCAAGGAAGGTGATTCTTAAAACCTTTTCAGCCTGTTTATTGAAAGGGATATTGCCGATATTTACCCGCCCCAGAGGGTTTTGCGGCTTATTGATAGAGTCCTCAATGGATTGTCTCAACTCAAAAGGATTGACTTCCAAAGATTCAAGCGTTCTAATAGCCAGACTGTGCTTATCTTTGACAATGCCCAGCAATAAATGTTCGGTACCGATGAAGTCGTAGCCTAACCTAAGTGCTTCCTCTCTACTCTTTGTGATTACCTGTTTTACTTCAGGTGAGAATTTTTTACTATTCATTCTTAAGTGTTCTGCTTTTGTGAAAATAGATTTTGTCAATTGTCTATCGAAAATCATACTTTTTTTCCTCACTAAACCGCAAATGTACGTTTTTTTAAGGATTGATGCTTGAAAAAAAGAAAAATGCATCTTGTTTTTAAGATCAATTTAACGTTTGTCGTGTGATGAATAAACGTTTTTTTTGAAGGAAGGTTGTTAATAATTGTGCTAAAAAGTACTGATGGCGTCTTTTGTCTTTTCTTTTTTGACCTTTTTGTCGGGGGGCAAATTTATATTCGCACCATAATTTGCCAATTTGTATTTCAAACCTGTATCTTTGCATCATGAATACAGAAAAGACATTAAAAGCTTTTAAAAAAGTGAGCTTTAAACAATTTGCTGCGCAGTTTCCTGCCATGAAATTACCGGTGGTATTATCTGAGGATACCCACCATTTGTTTAGCCAGCAGAATATGCCCATTCCGGAGGTGATGATTAATAAATTTATTGAGCCGATTGAAGGGCAGGATACGGACGAATTAACCGAATACGTCGCTTGTTTTCGATTGCCCAATACGGGACCTCTGACAGCTATCGTCTATTGGAAAGCCGGTTTGTTATCCTATGAATATACCTTGGCTACTTTTAATAAAAAAGGAGAATTTGTAGATAAAAGAGTCATTGCCGGAACTTTTTTAGACAATGAAGTGTTAACTCAATCAGTAGCCCAAATTAAAGAAGACCTTTCCATCATCGTGACATCGGGACAGAGCGAATTAGCCAAAACCGATTTTGATGCCTCCTCTAGTACAGCCTACGTATTACAATTACAATTAGACGGTCATATTGTTAACGAATAACAAATATAGATCCATTTTAGTGCTTCAAATTCAATGAAGCAAAAATACATTAAAAAGAATGAGTAAAAGAAGAAAATCAAGTGTAAAAGGGAAAAAATTAAATCCCAGAGCCTTGCAGGGTGCAGTCCAAAGATTATTAAAAAGGATGCCCAGCAAGATACTCAACCCCAAGCAAGTCATTGCAAAATTAAAAGTAAATAACAGTCAGTCTGAAGTTGTTAAAGCTTTAGAAGCGCTGGTTCAAATCGGAAAAGCGAAACCTTTTCCCAATTTTAAATATCAATATAAACGAGAATTTAAGAATCGAAAAGTAGGGAGTGGCTCCAAGACCATTAGAGGTATTGTGGATATGACCCGCACGGGATCCGCTTATATCGTTAGTGATGAAGTAGAGGGCGACATCCATGTGTCGGCTAAATATCTAAAAACGGCCATGAATGGTGATTTGGTGGAAATTTCCACCTGGAGACCAAGAGGGCGGCGAAAGCTCGAAGGCGAAGTCACCAAAGTCATCGAACGGGCAACGACCCATTTGATTGGCAAGGTCTTTATTCGTCCTAAGTACGCCGTTGTGACCGTTCAGATGTATTATCCCATGGATATTATAGTAGAATTGGAAGATCTTAAAGAAGCCAGGCAGGGGGATCAGGTAGTGGTGAAAATTACGGACTGGTCACGCGATCACCTGAGGGGAGTCGTAGCGACGGTTATGTCCGGAAAGAATCAGAGCGATTTGGATATGAAAACCATCCTTGTCAATAATGGCTTCAATCTGGAGTTTCCCGAGGAGGTATTAGCAGAAAGTGAGGCGTTATCCAAGAAAATCACACAGGCAGAAATTGCCAAAAGGCGCGATATGCGAAAGGTGACTACCTTTACGATTGATCCTGAAACGGCGAAGGACTTTGATGATGCTTTATCTATCGAATATTTAGATAATGGACATTTTGAAATAGGCATCCATATTGCCGATGTGTCCCATTATGTGGCAGAAAATACCGCCTTAGATAAGGAGGCTCGTTTGCGTTCTACTTCTGTTTATTTGGTGGATCGAGTCTTGCCTATGTTGCCGGAGGAGTTGTCCAATGGACTGTGTTCGCTACGCCCACATGAAGAAAAGTTGACATTTTCTGCCATATTTACCTTTGACAAATCGGATAAAATCATTAAACGATGGTTTGGTAAGACGATTACTTACTCTGACCGGCGATTTACTTACGAAGAAGCACAGGAAATTATCGAAAAAGGAAAAGGTGATTTTTTCAAGGAGTTAATGGTCATGAATAAATTGGCGCATAAATTGCGAAAAAAACGCTTTAAACACGGCGCGATTAATTTTGAATCGGATGAGGTAAAATTCAAACTGGATGAAAATGGGGTGCCGATTGGTGTATTTGTGAAAGACAGAAAGGATGCGCACTTATTAGTGGAAGATTTTATGCTTTTGGCCAATAGGGAAGTGGCCACTTATATTTACGAAAAGGGAAAAAAACTCAATAATGAAATCCCCTTTGTTTATCGTATCCACGATGAGCCCGATCCCGACAGAGTGGCAGAATTGGCGCTTTACGCAAAAGAATTAGGTTTTGAGATGGATATTAGTACGCCGATGAATATTGCTAAGTCGTATAATCGACTGATTGAAGCCTCCAAGAAGGATGTTCATTTGAAAATGTTGCAACCACTTGCCATTCGCACGATGTCCAAAGCTGTCTATTCTACGCAGAATATTGGGCATTATGGACTGGGATTTGATAATTATACGCATTTTACCTCACCTATTCGCCGGTATTCCGATGTATTAGTTCATCGAGGTTTATTTAAGAATATTGGGGAGGATATATTCAGGGCAGATCATAAGGTGTTGGAAGAAACCTGTAAGCATATTTCCAAGATGGAAAGACGGGCAATGGATGCCGAGCGTGAATCCGTCAAATACAAACAGGTAGAATATTTGGAAAACCACATTGGTGATGTATTCCCCGGGGTTATTTCCGGCTTTAATGATAGAGGCTTTTTTGTGCAATTAACGGAAAATTTCTGTGAAGGACGGGTGAGCTTTCAGGGGATGACCGAACCCTTTGATACCTCGCATCGGTTTTATATCACCGGGCTTAAAAGCGGGCGTCAATTAAAAATGGGCGATGATGTTTTGGTGAAGATTAAAGATACGGATCTGGCTAAGCGCCGTATTGAGATGGAGCTGATGGATGAGCGGCTGGTTTGATGTTTTTAGCAGTAATTTCCCATGTGAATTTTTTCTGTTTGAGTCAGGGAAAGACTGATTTTTTGTCACTAAATTTTGTTGTGTGTTTGGAGTAGCTTCCGTTGAATAACGGTAGCATTGAAGCCATGAAATTATCCATAAGTCACCCATATTCTGCAAGAAAATTAAAAAATTGTGCCAGATGGGGAATTGCAGTTTATACGCATATTAGTACTTCGGTCATCAGCCTCCCTGATACCTTACAATTTAATAAAGAGAATTTTTGAGATGCGGAAGTTTTATATTAGATTGAGGCGGGTATAAGAAAGTTGTAGGCAAGCAAAAAACTGACCTGAAAATTCACAAACAAATCTTGAGTCCACTCCGAAAAGTCATCAACACCCAAAATAATTCATTTTGTGATAATTGCCACTTTTCGGAGTGGACTCAAAATTAATAATAAAAGCATTAGTAGCCCCTTGGATAAATTGTTGGAAAGCCATATATTGGGGGATGAAAATAATAAATGACACTTGTAGAGTTAAGAGATGTATCGGCAATTGG
>CAZNCI010000124.1:0-2987 GCA_964571475.1 uncultured Saprospiraceae bacterium
ATTCCTACTTTTAACTACCATAATGCCGCACCGATGGTGCTTTTTTGTTTCGGAGGAATGGTAGCAAGTCATTTGATGGTGGCAAATATGTCGTGTCTGAAACCAGTTTGAACTTACTAACTATCTAACTGCCTTCTCCAGCAACCTAAGACTAATTTCATCCGCATCCATTTCTACTTTAGCGCCTATTGGGAGAGTCATTTGATTACTAATATGCCCAAAGGAATAACCATAGGCTATTGGTATGTTTAGTCCTTGAGTTCGGTCATTAATGACCTCTTTTAATGTTAGGGAGCGATCTCCTTCATCTGGGTGGCAATCATTGAAAATACCCAATACGAGTCCGTTGGCTTCTTGTAGCCAGCCACTTTCTAAAAGTTGAGTCATCATGCGATCAATTCGATAGGGTTTTTCACCAATATCTTCGATAAAAATGATGGCATTTTTTGCATTGGGCATATAAGGTGTACCGATCATTGCAGAAAGAAGGGATAAATTCCCTCCCAGTAATTTGCCCTGCGCTTTTCCGCTTCGAATGGTTCGTGCTTCAAAAGCAGAATCCGTCAGACCTATCTCCTGGTTTGCGTCAGCTATAGGATAAATACTTGGCTTCGCATCCATCACCACTTCCCGGAAATACTGTTCTGAATAGGGTGGGAAATCAGAGGTCGCAACAGGACCATGAAAGCCTATTAAGCCAGTTTTATGATGAATGGCCATTAAAAGGGCTGTAATATCACTATACCCAATGAGCGCTTTGGGGTTTCTTTTAATTGTTTTATAATCCAACATGGAGAGTAGCCGCGTAGTGCCATAGCCCCCGCGCAAACACCAAATTCCATCAATGGATTCATCTGCGAAAAAAGCATTTATATCTGCGGCTCTATTGATATCCTCCCCGGCTAAATATCCTTTTTGGTCGTGTAAATGTCTGCCTTCTTTGACTTTGAAACCAAAGTATTTGAGATTTTTAATGGCATTTTGATAGGCATCATCAGAAAATGAACTAGCGGGTGCAATTAATCCAATCGTATCCCCTTCTTTTAAACGTTTAGGAAATCTCGTTTTTTTTGAACAGGCTATTGTCGTATCATTTGTCTGAAAGATATCGTTTCCCGCAAGGGCAAAAAGACCGCCGGATGCACTTATTTTAGTAAATTTTCTTCTGTTCATAATTTTATTTGCGTTTAGGTTTATATTTAGATCGTTCTAATAACAACTGCGCATCGGGAAGATTAATTAACTCCTGAAGGCTGGTATTTGGGAATTTCCTCATATACTTTCGGATAATTTGCCAGCCTAGCCAATTCGCTGTTCTTCCCGGTGCTTCTTCCGGCATTCCGGGTGAATTGGGGCTGTAATCGATAAATTTACGAATTTTTCTACGATCCGAAGAATATAATAAATCTTCACTTAGGAAATAATTCCAGATTTGGCCTTCATTTTCTTTCAGCCAGGCACTTTGTTCCTGAGTGACCTCAAAGATAATACTATCTGGCTTTGTAGGCATTAAAGACTCCAAAATGTAGAGTTTTTTACCATTGTGAATCATAATATCCAGCATTCGATCCCCGCGCGGATTTCCCGCCAAATCCTCTACCAAAGGACGGATCGTTTTAGAGACTAAATAATCCTTAGCAAAATAATGTGTCAGATAGTTTGAAAAGCTGGGGGATTCCGGATTGTATTTGCGATAAGCATAATCTTTTCCCAGAAAAAAATCAAGCCCAACGCCTAAAGAATAATCGCCATAAATAAAAGCCGCCGTTGTATATTCAGAAACAAAAGTAGTAACGTCAGGAGTTGGTAGATCAGGAAAATAATATTTAAAGTATTTAAACGTTTGAGTAAAGTCTTCTTTTATATCATCCATATTATCATAGACCACCATACAGGTGTCATAAAGATGTCGTATAGATGGATGAGTCAGGAAACCCTTAACATAAGCTTCATGCCCCTGTGGAGCAATGCGAGGGTCTTTAGATGCCAATATTCGATTGAAGTAAATACCAGCGAAGTCGCCATATTTTTCTTCTAATTGACTAAGCTGCTCCAAAAAGTTGTTTTCATTGGTGTCAATGGCAAAAAAATCTTTTTCGAAACGCCTGAATTTCAAGTCAACTGAGATATTAGAAATGTCGGGAAGTGGCTTTTTCTTTTCAGTTTGGCAGGAAGTAAAGAGTATTGTTAAAAGAAAAGTAAAAAATAGGGATTTATAAAAACTCATAGATAAAGTATGTTTTTCGTTATCAACTGTTAACTTTGCGTAAGTTTTACAATTAATATATTGGTCAAATAAAATTTAACAATCATTCTACAAAACGTAAACAAATTACCTTTTGTTTTAAAATAGATTAAACAATGAAAAAAAATATTTTACTCTTAGCATTGATTTTTAGCCTGATTTCAATTAGTGAGGCACAGGAAAATATCCGATTTGGTTTTCAATTAACCCCTTCCTTTTCATGGATGACCACAAGCAGTAGCAATATTAATCCGTCTGACGGGCCTAACCTCGGTTTGAAACTGGGTATGTTGGGAGAGTATTATTTTCAGGAAAATTATGCAGCGGTTAGTGGAATTGGTTTTCACTTTAACGCCGGAGGAACATTATTGCACAATTATGGGGGTAATTATTGGACAAAATCCGACTTGCCTTCCAATCTGGATACATTATCTAATAATGTTAAGCTGAAGTATAGTATCCAATATTTAGAAATTCCTTTTGGATTAAAGATGCGCACTAAAGAATTTGGCTACATCCGGTATTATATGACTCCCCAAATCACTGCCGGCTTCAAAACACAGGCAAGAGGCGTCATTGATGACCAGGGAATTACCGGTGAAAATGAAGAAAAGTATAATATCAAAAACGAAGTGACCGGCCTAGCCTTATCCTGGGGTATTGGCGCCGGTATCGAATATAGCATATCCGAAAGCAGTAGTTTAGTAGGAGGTGTTTTGGTGCAGTTTGGCTTTATTGATGC
>CAZNCI010000124.1:3087-10265 GCA_964571475.1 uncultured Saprospiraceae bacterium
CCGAAAGCAGTAGTTTAGTAGGAGGTGTTTTGGTGCAGTTTGGCTTTATTGATGCAACCAAAGACGGAGGCACCGTTTTTCACCCTGATGGTAATAAAACTGAAGATTCCAAGGGTCTAATGCGGTCTATCAGTCTTCAATTAGGAATTATTTTTTAAGATTTCAATATCGATCAAAGGTCTGTAATCATTTAACGACTCAAGTTTATAACTCATAGTAGAAATGAAAGAATCATATACAATAGATTTTATTAAAAGAGCATTGCAGGAGGATGTTGGAGAAGGAGACCACACTTCATTAGCCTGTGTACCTCCTGACCAAACGAGTCAGGCCAAATTATTGGTAAAGGAAGCTGGTGTGATTGCGGGGATTCGCATTGCAAAAGTGGTCTTTAATATGGTTGATCCCAATGCTGAATTTATTCAATTGATTGAAGATGGGGCAGATGTCGTCGCGGGAGATGTTGCCTTTACGGTAACTTGTTCTTCCCAAGCTTTGCTGAAAGGAGAACGACTCGCTCTTAACATCATGCAGCACATGAGTGGGATTGCCACCCTAAGTAATCGGTACAAATTTGAGGTAGAGGATTTACCCGTCACCTTATTGGACACCCGTAAAACAACCCCCCTTATGCGGACTTTTGAAAAGGAGGCTGTACGCCTGGGCGGTAATACCAACTATCGTATGGGGCTATATGACCGCTTTATGATTAAAGATAATCACATCGACGCATGCGGCGGAGTCGTCGAAGCCATCAATAAAATAATGGCCTATAAAAAAGAAAATGACATCCACCTTCCCATTACAATCGAAGTAAGGAATCTGGTAGAATTGTATCAGGCTATTGACGTAGGGGAAATTGACAGAATTATGCTGGATAATTTTGATCCAAGGTTATTGGCAGAGGCCGTAACGACCATCAATGGCAGATTTGAAACGGAAGCTTCCGGTGGCATCAATATCCATAATGTTAGAGAAATGGCCAAAACCGGCGTTCAGTTCATCTCTGTTGGCGCCCTGACACACTCTGCCCCTAATATGGATATGAGCCTTAAAATTATCAAGAATTAAGAACGCCCTAAATTTGTATCCCAAATAGAGATTCCACTTAAAAAATAAAAATTATATGAATATTGCTGTCATTGGAACAGGATATGTTGGTTTAGTCACCGGAACCTGTTTTGCGGAAACGGGCAATCAGGTGATATGTGTCGATATCGACGCCAATAAGGTTGAAAAAATGAAAGCGGGTTTTGTCCCTATTTTTGAGCCGGGATTAAATGTGTTATTTGAAAGAAATACGCAAAAAGGCAGGTTGACTTTTACCACGAATATAGAGGAGGCTATTAAAGATGCCCAGATTATTTTTTTAGCATTGCCGACCCCTCCTGGAGCAGATGGTGCAGCCGATTTGTCCTACGTTTTAGGTGTTGCTGAACAATTGTCCGAGATTATTACAGATTACAAAGTGATTGTCAATAAAAGTACCGTTCCGGTGGGCACAGGAGAAAAAGTTCATAAGGTGCTTGCGCAAAAATTAGAACCATCTCTTTTTGATGTAGTTAGCAATCCCGAATTTCTAAGAGAAGGCGTTGCGGTAGATGATTTCATGCGACCGGATAGAGTAGTCATCGGAACACAGTCGAAAAGAGCCGAGAAATTGATGCAGCAACTCTATCTCCCATTTGTCCGCCAGGGGAATCCAATTTACGTTATGGATATTCGCTCTGCTGAAATGACGAAATACACGGCAAATGCTTATTTAGCGACTCGCATTACCTTCATGAATGAAGTCGCTAATTTGTGTGAAAGAGTGGGGGCTGATGTTGAAAAAGTTAGAATTGGTGTTGGCAGTGACAACCGAATAGGTAAGCGTTTTTTATTTCCGGGTATTGGTTTTGGCGGCAGTTGTTTTCCTAAGGATGTTCAGGCCTTACACCGAACGGCCAAAAAAAATGCCTACGACTTCAAAATATTAGATGCCGTTTTAGCTGTAAATAACCGCCAACGAATTGTTCTGTATGATAAAATATGGGATTTCTTTGGAGGAGATTTGAATGGAAAAAAAATTGCCCTTTGGGGGTTGGCATTTAAGCCCAATACCGATGATATTCGCGAAGCACCTGCCCTTTATATTATTGATAAATTGCTGAAAGAAGGAGTAAATATCCATGTTTACGATCCGGAGGCTATGGATAATGTCCGTAAAATATATGGCGACCGCATTTCTTTTGGAAAGGATCAATACGAAATTTTAAAAGGGGCCGATGCACTGGCAATCATAACCGAATGGAGTGTCTTTCGCACCCCGGATTTTAATCAAATAAAGGAAAATCTCAATCAGTCAAATATTTTTGACGGAAGAAATTTATACAGCCTTGAAATGATGAAAGAATTACCATTTTATTATGCGAGTATCGGCCGTAAGGTTATACTACCTAATGTGGATTAGTCAGTTTTAATCGACAGGAAATGGGGTAATGATCCGAGAATAATTGGTGATGCACCTTACTAAAGGTACAATCAAAATCATTGCTATAAAAGGTGTAATCTATTTTTAACCCGGGAATGCTTTCTGCATAGGTGATGCCCAGACCGCGTCCTTCCTGGGTGAAGCCATCTTGTAGGTTGCCCTTCAATAAATGGTAAGTCCTGGAAAGTGGCACATCGTTAAAGTCTCCGCATACAATAACGGGATACGGGCTCTCTTGGATTTTTACCTGAATTTCTTTTGCCTGTTTAATTCTGGAAATGGCAGAACGCCGGTATCTCCCCATCATTCCCTTGATGGTGAGCCAGGTTTCTTTATCCTGGTAACTATCCTGTTGGGCTAATTTTCCGGCAATATGAGTGACTGCATTCGTTTGTAAATGGATGTTAAAAAGGCGAATTTTCCGGTTATTATCAAGTGTTATATCAGCGTATTGAAACCCGTTAAAGTGATTGTTTTTGGTGAAGTGTTTCGTTTTTATTCCCTTTAAAGGGAAATAAGATAAGATTAATAATCCGCTATTATTTATGCGGTAGGTATATTTTAAATTTGTTTTTTTTGCCAGTTGATCAATGAGTTGATCCGATTCTTTTTGTTTTGACAAAGGGAATTCCTGCAAACAGGCAATTTTAATTTGCTTATCGTTTAAAAACTGGATGACCTCCTTGAAAGAACCGATATTTCCCCTTTGATTGTCCGTGCGAAATCCCCTACAATTATAGCTCAATATTTCAATATAATCCTTAGTCTGATTTCCCCGTCCAAAAGAAAGTCCAACGAGGGAGTGAAAGTGTGACCACCCCAAAATAAGCCACCCTAATGAGAGTAGTAATTTCTTTTCTTTTTTTATTCCCCAATATATAATGAATAGGACATTGAGCAATAACAAAAATGGATAAAAGAGCGCCAATAGAGAAATAGGCCAAAGGATTGCGACGTCAACATAAGGGGAGAGGTACACAAAAAGAGAAATGAAAACTAAAACGATATTAATCCTATAAATAAGTTTCGAGAGCAAGGGGTTTATTTTTTACTGGCTCGAAAAAGAAATTCCTTTTCTGCCTGAGTTAAACTATCGTATCCATTTGCTTTAATCTTTTCCAAAATCGCATCCACTTTTGCCTGATGTGATTTATCATTGGATGTTGATTTAGAAGCGTTCTTTTGCTTCGAAGCACTTGGACGTTTATACACCATTGTTGGTTGTGGTTTTCTTTTGTGTAAACTAAAATCAGCAAAGAATTGCTGTATTTTTGAAAGCAGTTGATTCACAGGGACAGACCAGTCTTTGCCTCTTTGTAATTGCCATATAAAAAACCACCCGAATAAGGCCCCTCCAAGGTGGGCAAAATGCCCTCCGGTATTCGCATCACCGGCCACGCCACCCAAATCGATCAAAAAGAGAACGGCTACAATGTATTTAATTTTGACAGGTCCTAATAAGACCAAATTCATAATATAATCGGGTGCAAGCGTTCCGGCAGCAATAACCGTTGCCATGATTGCAGCAGAAGCGCCATAAGCGTAATGGGCTCCTCCTCCTCCATAACCGAGGGTGTTAATCGTAATGAAATACATAATGGCACCGGCTATTCCTCCCAAGAGGTACAAGGGAAGAATGCGATCTGTGCCGATTAAATCCCCTACAATTCGTCCAAAATAATAAAACAGCAACATATTAAAAAAAACGTGCATAAATCCAATATGCAAAAACATGTGGGTTAGAATGACATGTATATGCGTTAAATTATGCCACCAGTCATTTGAAATAGAAAAGAAAAAAACAATTTTATTGTAGAGGGGAGGCAGTACCCATCCATTAGCTATCTTCATCGCAACAAACAAAAGGAACATAAAAAGAAAGACCCCTAAATTCCATAGGATGATCTTCGTAACCATGTTCCCGTTTCGATACTGCTGTTTTACATCTTCCCAAATTGAATCAACCATTATTATCTTATTCTAAAATCTGAGTCAAACTTTTGCCAATACAAAATTAATAAGAATCCAAATAAGGCGCCTCCTAAATGGGCAAAATGTGCCACATTGTCCCATGAAAACTGACTAATCCCTAAGAAAAGGTCAATCCCCAGCATGATTGGGATGAAGTATTTGGCTTTAATTGGAACGGGAAAGAAAATAAGCATGAGTTCTGCGTTGGGGAATTTCATGCCAAATGCAAGTACGATACCCGTTATTGCTCCTGAAGCACCAACCATTGGTGTATTGATTAAAGCATTGAGCTCTCCAAGCATTGGACTGGTGTAATTTTTCCCCTGAGCAATTACATTTGCTCCTTCTTTCATGACTAAGGCTAAATTTTCAGGTTTCATCTCCGGAATAATCTGATTAATTCGGAGATAAACCACAATAAAATGCAAAACAACGGCCCCCATTGCACTTAAAAAATAGAAAAATAAAAATCGTTTCTCCCTCCATAGAGCTTCTACCGGAGGACCAAACATAAATAGCGCAAACATATTAAAGGCAATATGGGGTAAATTAGCGTGCATGAAAAAATGCGTGACTATTTGGTAGGGTCTAAAATTAGGTGATTCAGGATAATAAAGTGCCAAATGTTGCATTGCATCAAATATGCCATTATTCGTTATAATGGTACTGCCAATAAAAAACAAAACATTTATGATGATTAAATGCTTTACTACATCTGTGATTTGCCGCATAAAATTTTTATTCTAAAAAATAGTAACTATTGTTAAGTCTATGCTTCAAAACGTTTATGAAGGTCTTCAAGTTCAAATGTAAGGAAACAATTCTTGCCAGAAGGACTTTTGTAGGGTATTTCACACAAAAACAGTTGTTCTATCAACAGCTGCATCTCCGAAACGCTAAGTTTTTTTCCATTTTTTATCGCTGTACTCTGCGCAAGTGATTTAGCCAGTCGCTCGTTTGTATTTAATTGAAGATCGACATTGAGTTTGTATTGCTCTAAGAGGCTTTCGATCACTTTTACTTCATTTTGCTTTCCGGCCAGATCGGCAGGGATACCATTGATGATGAAATCGTTATTCCCAAAATCTTCTATTTCAAAACCCAGACGTTTTAGGTCTGTCAACATATCTTTTAAAATTTCTGCATCAACTGGGGATAGTTTAATCGTAGAAGGAAATAATTGTTGTTGGGTAGAAGCTGCTGTATCTGTAATTATTTTCAAATATTTTTCATATAAAATCCGCTGATGCGCTTCAAATTGATTAATCAGTAAAAAACCGGAATTAATCTGGCTTACGATCAATGAACTATGGATTTGGTAGGGCTCGATATTTTCAACATCAAGTAATGCACTCGTTTTTTCTTCCCTGGAAGCATCTGTTTTTGTTCCGGTTGATTCCGTTATTTCTTCCAGCCCATCAAATAATTTTTCCCAGTTTTGGAGATTAGAGCGATCTATATCTTGACGGGGAGAAATATTAGGGTAGGAAGATCCTCCTCCCCGACTGGTAGATTGCTGCTCATTGGAAATATCTCTCTCCTGTGCCGGTTTTGCGCCTAAATTTACCGCGAAATTAGTGTCCTGATCAAAGTCAAGTGTCGGCATAATATTATGCTGTCCGAGTGCATGCCGTGTAGCAACCCTGAGGTAATTATACACCATTCTTTCATCTTCAAATTTAATTTCCTGCTTGGTAGGGTGGACGTTGATGTCAATTTTTTCCGGGTCAATTTCAATGAAAATTACATAAAATGGATAAGTACCCTTGGGGAGTAATTCCTCATAAGCTCCCATGATTGCATGATGTAAATAGGGGCTTTTGATAAATCGCTGATTGACAAAGAAAAATTGCTCTCCCCTCGTTTTTCGAGAAAACTCGGGTTTCCCTATAAAGCCTTCAAAAGTTAAAATATCGGTGTCTTCTGAAATTGGCACCAATCGCTGATTAAATTTGTTGCCAAAAATATTAATCAATCGTTGCCTCAAATTACCAGGAGGCAAATGAAATACCTCTGATTCATTGTGATGCAGGGAAAAGAAAATATCCGGATTGGCAATGGCAGCGAATTGGAATTCATCCAGAATATGCCGCATTTCAACGGAGTTCGATTTTAGGAAATTCCGCCGGGCGGGTACATTGAAAAAAAGATTTTTTACGGAAATACTAGTGCCTGAAGCGGTTTGACATGGTTCTTGTTTTTTGACCACTGACCCCTCTACGACCAATGCAACTCCCAGGTCTGCATCCGGACGGCGTGTCTTCATTTCTACTTGTGCGATAGCTGCAATTGAAGCCATCGCCTCCCCTCTAAAACCCATGGTTCGAATAGCAAATAAATCATTGGCTTCCCTGATTTTTGACGTCGCGTGCCTTTCAAAGCTCATTCTGGCATCCGTTTCGGACATGCCACAGCCATTATCAATTATTTGAATTAAAGTTTTGCCGGCATCTTTAACGATGAGCCGTATTTTAGTACTGCCGGCATCAATTGCATTTTCGATAAGCTCTTTTACGACTGATGCCGGTCGCTGGATAACTTCACCCGCAGCGATTTGATTCGCAATGGCATCCGGTAAGAGTTGAATGAGATCAGCCATATCGGTATAAATTGTAGTATGAAATCTACTTGTGCAAAAAGTTATTTTTCATTTAGGTAATTAAAAATAATAAATTAAACATTTTGACTTTATCTTTTCACGCTGTACTG
Source organism: uncultured Saprospiraceae bacterium (assembly GCA_964571475.1). Lineage (GTDB taxonomy): Bacteria > Bacteroidota > Bacteroidia > Chitinophagales > Saprospiraceae > JALVDO01. The sequence goes on from CAZNCI010000124.1 coordinate 10,241, forward strand.
CTCCATCGAAACAATCACTATGCTC
>CAZNCI010000125.1:0-10249 GCA_964571475.1 uncultured Saprospiraceae bacterium
CTTTAGGACTGAGGCGCGGGAGGGCAAAATGAAAATTAAAATTAAAATTAAAATGTAAATGTAAATGTAAATTGCCCAATGAATAATTTTAAATATAAAAATTGGCGGCTTCCAAAAAACTCGCTTCTCTTTCAAATCACCGGTTTTCTCCCGCCACTTTTACATTTAGCCTTTAGTCTTTTAAATTTTAAATTAAAAAACCCGCATCATCTGACGTAAGTCGGTCAAGGTCAAAAATACCATTCATCAATAAATTTGTGGAAAATTTTCACCAAATTGCGGGCATCGGTAATACCTCGATGTTGGCGACCTTCAAACTCAAAGCCCTCCTTTGTAATGGCTCGGCGCAAACCCGTAGGTCGATGCTGCCGCTTTATTTCCTTGTATTGCTGCTTGAGATTAATATGTCGGTCTGCCCATGCGGTGTCCATCCCATAAAGTCGGCAATCCTGCTTCAACATCTTTTTATCAAAGCCGCCCCAGGAACAAAGTAAATAATCATCATACCCAACACCAATCCAGTCCTGAAAGTCTTCCACTACAACATCAAAGGGGTCGGAACGATTAATTGGAATCTGCTGAATATTGGTCAAATCTTTACAAAATTCAGATAAATTAGGATGTAAGACGGGGCGAATAAATCGGCAATATTCATCCATGACCTCGCCATAACCATTTAGCATGACAGCACCTATTTCAATAATCTCAGAGACCTTATCTATGTTTTTATCCTCCCAGCAAGTCGCTTCTAAATCGTAGATAATGTAATTCATTCTTTATGGTGTTAAACTCAAATTCCCTTATTCCGTAATAAGTCGGTCAATTCCCGCACCTGCTCCTGTAAATTATCAATCTTTTGCTCCAGCTCCAAATTATTATCCATCGTCATCTCATCGACAAATACCGCGTTGGCCAATGACATGCCAAATATGCCTCCTGACAAAACCGTCACGACAAAATACAGGCGCATCATCCCGACAAGAAAAGGGCTATTCATACTTTGAGCAATCGCAATTGGTATTTCATTCCACCCCTCCAATGTAAACATTTGAAAAATAGAATAAGCCGAAATCAAGGGGTCGCCAAAATAATCCGGCGCCAGATGTCCAAATAGGTGACAAGATAAAAGTGCCAGCAAAAAATTGAGAATTAATAACGCAATGAATACAAACACAGAGGCTCTTAATGCCCGTCCAAGCCCCTTGAGCACCTTGCCAATATTAGGCACAAAACGAACAAAACGCAGCACTCTAATCAATCTAAAGATCCTCAATACCATCAATAGTGAGGTATCCGGCACAGGAAGAAAATCGACCAGTAATGAAGGCAAACTCCCCATCACCAAAACAAAATCAAATACATTCCACGCTTTATCAAAATAAGCCTTTCTTCCATGTTCTTTCCACTTGATGGTCACCTCCAATAAAAAGAAGAGGATAAAAAGGTGATCAAAGCCAATCAGCCACCAGTTTTTAGAGTATTGCGGAAAATACAACATAAAAATGACGAAGCTATTGATAAAAATAGCCCAAAGTATATTTCTCTCCTTTAAAATAAACTTGCGAATCATTTACTTAAATATTTGCCCAGGAAATTTTTTCCGACAAGCCATATCCATCCAGACTATTATGATAAAAGTATAAAATTTTAAAACTCCTGCTTATAATTTGTTTCTTTTTATCTATCATCAGAGGTCGCTTTACGTGAAAACTACCGACACGCGCTATTCCATCCTCAAATATATCCTCTGCTGTGCCTAAAATTGGCTCACTTACCTTAATATCACCTTTGGATTCCATCTCCAGTAATAGGAGGCGAACCATATCAATGACTTTCAATAATTTTTCCTTATCAAAAACAAACTCATCTTCCGGTAGCCTTAAAATACCGTATAAATCTAGTGATTTATATTCACGCTTTAATAACTCAAAAGCGGCAAAAGCCAACAAATTACTAGATAAGACAATATTGTCCTTTTTGAATTGCATGGCAATGCTATCCGCTAATGATTTAGTATATTGAGAATTTCGTTGATAATCAGTGGTCAATTTATCCTTGCCTATAAAATAATCTTTGAGGGATAATTCATTGCCGTATTTATCATAACCCTTCCCTTCGCTATCAACAGGATTGCCAAAAACGTCCATGGGCTGACCAACGGATAGAAATATTTCATTACTTTGAGAAAATAACTGCCAAATAAATTTAACAATTTTTCTAAAACTATAAGAGGCGTCTTTGGATACAAAGTATTGCTCCTTTCCCATCTGGCGGAGGTGTTGTTCGATCAAATGCTCTGCCTCCAGTACAAAGTGATAACCCAAAACAATGGGGACGACAAATACCTTATTATCTTTCCCCTGTTTTAATGTCTCCATTTGGGCATCTATCGCTGTCCCCAACAATCCCATTTTTAACTTCTGTTCAATAGCCCCTGAACGAGAGCGGGTTCCGCCTGGAAAAAACAAATTATTCGTCCCGTGCTCAATGGACAACTGCGAAACCATTTTAAGCGTCTCCAAATATATTCTATTCTTCTTTCGCCGATCAACACGATAAGCACCTAGCCTGTTCATATAGTAGGCTGCCGGACCAAAATTGTACAAATTAAGCCCTGCCCCATAAATAAAAGCAGGCAAGCCAACAATAGTATCCATCGCATAACCAATGAGGATAGAATCCAAATTACTGGAGTGTGTCGGGGTCAAAACGACCGTTCCCTTTGTCATCAGACTACGTAGGGTGTCAACCTGTCCCCTGACGATCATTTTTTCATACAAACGGTGTTTTCCGCCCCAAAATCGTTTAAGGTTTCGTTCCGCAGCGGTATTTAATAATTTCGTAAAAAGGAAAGTCAAAAATTTCCGGGCAAAAAGAAAGGTCTTCTTTTTAAATGTCCCTACAATTTCCTCCGAATATCTTTGAATGATTTGCCTTAAAATAGCTTCATTCGCCTGCCTTGCCTGCTCCTCCGGCTGGTCAATAGATTTCTCTCTTAATTCGCGCTGAAGCTTCGACCAAAACTGCCTTTCATTGGGCGGATCAACCTTCCACGGTGCAGCCTTACACCTTACCTTTTCGCTGTAAATCGTTTTTGTGATAATATCGGTCACCCTTGCCGGCTTCTTTTCCATGATCCGCTTCAGCGTAATATCTTCTACTTCCTTAACAAAATCTGCACGTTTATTGTGCATTTTCCATATCGGCCAATCCGTAATTTCCGGCCAGATGAGATCGTATATTTTTTGCTTCTTAGGCATAAGTTTTATTGACCTTTTTGATGAATTTTAAAATTTGTTCCTGTCCAATTTTTTTCGCTGCAGATGTGATGAACTCCTGAGGCAAACTATCCCATGATTCTAAGATTCGATTTTGAATATTGGCTATTGACTCCGGCACCTCATGGGCTTTCAGCTTATCCGTTTTGGTGTAAACCAAAACAAAGGGAACCTGCTTTTCGCCCATCCAATTGATAAAATCCATGTCTATTTTTTGTGGCGGAATTTTTCCATCCAAAAGGATAAAAGCACACTGCATATTCATTCTGCCTAAAAAATAACCATCAATCATTTTTTTCCATTCCTTCCGTTTCTTTTTCGAAATCTGCGCATAACCATAGCCCGGCAAATCAACCAAATACCAGGCATCATTCACCAAAAAATAATTAATCAGCTGGGTTTTTCCCGGTGTATTGGAGGTTTTTGCCAGCCCTTTTCGCTCACATAGCATATTTATCAACGAAGATTTCCCTACATTTGAGCGGCCAATAAAAGCATACTCCGGCCTATTCACCTTAGGGCATTTGTCCACCGAAGGAAAACTACCAATAAATTCTACACTTTTTATTTTCATCATTTTTTAATATGGATATGCTTATCAATCGACAAACTTAAAAATTATTATTGGACTTATCTTTCATTCGCCCAAAAAATAACATTTTTTTTGTAATCAACAAAAGTCTTATGCTTAAAATATTATTTCTCCATCAAATCTCGTTACCTTTGTGTGACTATCCCCAAATAGATGAATTTGACAAAAAACAATTATTTGAAGTGAGGTATTTGATCGTATTTTTTATTTTCTTCTTTGGGATGAACTTTGCTTCCGGGCAGATAAAGCTAGGCATCCGAACAGGATTGAGTACATCCAGTATTCAATACAATCAAATTGACATCCTCAACCAGGATGGCATCAAAGAATTTTCACTGAATGTCAAAAATGCAAATTACGGCATCCATGGTGGATTGGTACTGAAAGTCAAAAAAAATAATTTCATTTTTCAACCAGAGGTGCTCTTCAACTCCAACAAAGTCGATTATTCCTTCACCGATGCCCCTGCCTTTGTGCTCGATAGCGTTTTTCGTGAAAAATATCAATATTTGGATATTCCCGTATTTTTTGGATGGCAAAAGGGCATTTTCAAAATTAATGCAGGTCCCGTCGGTCATATATACATTGCCAATAGCTCTGAAATACAAGAAAAAGTAGCAAGTTATCAACAAAAATTTCAAACCTTTTCTCTGGGGTGGCAGGCTGGCTTTGGGTTTGAATTATGGAAATTTCTGATTGATGTACGATATGAGGGGAATTTTACCAAATATGGCAATCACTTACAGTTCTTCGGTAATCAATATGAATTTGATAAGACCCCCGCTCGTTTTTTAGTATCCCTTGGTTTTCTTTTTGGTGAAAAAAAATAAGCATGTCGAACCCCGCTTACATTTTAGAGGAGAAGGCGCTTATCAAAAACCTCCAACTGTTGAAAAACGTACAGCAGGAATCCGGTTGCCGTATTTTAATCTCCTTAAAAGCATTTGCCCTTTGGCCGCTTTTCCCTTTAATTAAAAAATATCTTTACGGCGCCGCTGCCAGCTCTGTAAATGAAGCCACGCTTATCCATGAAAAAATGGGGTGTTTGGCGCATACATATAGCCCGGTCTTTTCCGAACAGGAGATGCCTGAAATAGCCCAACACAGTAGCCATATTATCTTTAATTCCATTCCACAATTCAAACATTACAAAGACCAATTACCGGACAAAAACCTGGGCATACGCGTAAATCCAATGATCTCAGTTGTCTCCACGGAGCATTATAACCCCGCTACAAAAGGGGCGAGACTGGGCGTAAGCAAAGAGCAGTTTCCCGGGCATTTGCCTGATGGAGTAAGCGGGCTGCACTTCCATGCTCTATGCGAATCCTCTGCCAATGATTTCGAAAAAGTATTACTTGGGTTTGAAGAGCAATTTAAGCCATTTCTCCCTAGGCTGAAATGGGTGAATTTTGGAGGAGGACATCTAATCACTCATGAAAATTATGATGTCAAACACTTCATCTCCCTCATTCAGAATTTTAAGAAAAAATACCCTTTAGAAGTTTTTATAGAACCCGGTAGTGCCATTGCCTGGGAAACGGGCGTTTTGGTTAGCGAGGTTTTAGATATTGTCGAAAACAATGGCATAAAAACAGCTATGCTCAATATTTCATTTACGGCTCACATGCCTGACACACTTGAAATGCCCTACCGCCCCAAAGTATTAGAAGCAGACAAAACAGGGCATTTTATTTACAATTTGGGAGGAGTCAGTTGTCTTTCCGGGGATTTTATTTCTGATTATGCTTTCGCAAAACCCTTAAAAGTTGGAGATACCATTACCTTTGATGATATGTTACATTATACCACCGTCAAAACGAATTTATTTAACGGTGTCCAACATCCGAATATTTACCTGAAAAAGGAAAATGGGGCACTCCTTGCACTCAAAACATTTTCTTATCAGGATTATAAAAATAGAATGTGTTAATGACAGTAAGAAACTACTTTGCTGAACTAATTCAATTATTAATTCCCATTCATGGTGAAGGGGAAGCCACCAGCCTTGCAAAAATAATTGCCGAAGACGTATTTAATGCCTATTCTATCCATTCCGACCGCCTGCTAACGCCACTTCAACAAAACAAAGCTTTAAATATCAAAACCGAACTACTGACCGGCAAACCACTACAACAAATACTGGGCGTGGCTGATTTTTATGGTTTGAAATTTAAAGTAAATAAGCACGTTTTAATCCCCCGGCAGGAAACAGAAGAATTGGTTTTCAATATATTAAATACCCTGCCCAAGAAAGAAAAAATAACGGCATTAGATATCGGTACCGGTAGTGGATGTATCCCTATTACACTCAAAAAAGAAGCACCACATTGGCAAATATCTGCTATTGATATTAGTGCTGAAGCCTTGGCGATTGCTGCTCATAATGCAGCCAAATTAGGAGTATCCATTCAATTACATCAACAGGATATTTTAGATAAACAACAATGGTCTGCTTTGGAAAATTACGATTTAATCGTTAGCAATCCGCCATATATTCCCACTTCGGAAAGTAATTTAATGCCTGATTCTGTCAAAAAATTTGAGCCATCAATTGCGCTTTTTGTTTCAAATGACAACCCATTACTCTTTTATCAACAAATAGCCTATTTTGCCAAAACACACTTAAACGAAAATGGATACCTCTTCTTTGAAACCAATGAATTCAATGCGATTCAGGTAAAAGAACTGCTCCATAAAATGGGTTTCTCCAATATTCAAATCATACAGGATATACACCAAAAGGACAGAATGATTGTATCACAGCTGCTGACAAGATAAACGCCCCAAAATGAAAAATAGATTTTAGGGTGTTTGCCCTGTTTTTTTAGATATTTGAGCCCCAAAACTTATTTTTTTAGTACTTTTAGCCCCAAATAAAGAATCAATGTCTCTACAAATTATCTCTGCCGGAGCCGGAAGCGGAAAAACTTATCGCCTAACCGAGGAGATGGTGAAATTATTACAACAAGGTCTTTCTGCCGAAGGTATTATTGCGACCACCTTCACCAAAAAAGCAGCAGCCGAATTACAGGAGAGAGTCCGCGTCGCCTTATTAAATAAAGGTCTAACACGCGCGGCAGATGACCTGACCAATGCATTGATTGGAACCGTCCACAGCCTGGGAGGTAAGCTATTAAAACGCTTCGCTTTTGAAGCAGGAGTCTCTCCTCAGGTAAGTATCATTGGTGATAGTGACTTTAAGGTTCTTTTTAACCAATCTTTGGCTTCCATCCTAACCAAAAACCGGGTAGAAACCATGGATGACCTATGTAACCGCCTTGGTCTCAACAAAAAAGAATATTACGACTGGCGAAAAGATGTCGCCCGCATCACAGAAATAGCCAGAGCCAATGAATTTACAAAAGACGTATTACTGAAAAGTAAAAAAAAATCCTTTGAGTCTTTTCAGGAATTTCTAGGAAAACCCGCTGCTCATAAACCAGCCTACTTCAATGAAAAGTTACTAAACCTACTGCAAGAAACAATCACCGCCATCAATCATAATGAAGACGTAACAGCCAAAACTCAAGGCGTACTTAGGGTGCTAAAATCTGCTCAAAGTAGCCTAAAAATGCGCGATTATATCCCCTGGTATCAATGGGCACAAATATCCAAACTCAACCCCGGTGCCAAAACAAAAGAGGATGTTGAGGCCATTAAAAACTTTGCTGCCCTATGCCATCAAAATCCACAAATGCACCGGGATATCAAGCTTTATATTGACCAAATTTTTGACATCTCCATTGAAGCTATCAATGAATATAGCCGGTACAAAAGCCATCGTGGATTAATTGACTATACCGATATGGAAACCTTAGTCAACCAGCTTTTAGACCATAAAAATATTCAAAAAATACTAAAGCAGGAACTCAGCCTTTTGATGGTGGATGAATTTCAGGATACAAGCCCCATTCAATTATCCATCTTTTTGAAATTATCAAAATTAGCCAAACATTCCATCTGGGTAGGAGATCCCAAACAATCAATCTATGGTTTTCGTGGGGCTGAACCCAGATTAATGCAGGCAATTATCGACTATTCAGGAGGAATCCAACCGGAGAATATCCAACAATTTTCCTGGCGGTCACGGGAAGATATTGTCGGAGCGACCAATGCCATTTTCACCAAAGCTTTTTCGGATATTCCGGTCGAACAGGTAGTCTTAAAACCCAAACACACCAAACAACCAAGCGATGAAAGTATCCTCCATGAAAAGGAATCCCCCCTCATGGATAATGCCCTGAAACACTGGCATTTCAAATACGCCGGTTCAGGGCGAAAACCGGGTAAAGCATGGGTTATTTCATCTTTGGCGCATACCCTGAAAGAAGAATTATCAAAAGGTATTTATATTTTGCCGAAAGGCGAAAAAAAATATAGACTCGCACGCCCCAATGATGTCGCTATTTTATGTCGATCCAATGCCACCTGCCGGCAAATAGCAGAAGCAATTAATGACGTTGGGATGGAGGTCGCTATCGCCCGAAGTGGATTATTGGAGACGGCTGAATCCCGCTTGATATTAGCCTGCCTCAGGTATATATTAAATGGTCACGATGCGTTGGCTGTTGCCGAAATTTTAATTTTTGCGGAAGCAGAAAAAATAGAAGATATTCTCGAAGATAGAATTGCATGGGTCGATAACGAAGATAGGCAAAGGTCAACCCGGCGGTGGGGGCAAAACAAGGAAATTATCGCCAAATTAGATGAGTTACGCCCACAAATGAGCGAGTTATCAAGTGTGGAAATACTAAACCTTCTACTCACTGAACTGGATATGAGGCGCATTATCACCGCCCTTCCCAATGCCCCTCAAAGACTGGATAATATCGAAATGCTGCGCCGGCTGGCATTGGAGTACGAACAGGCTTGTAGCCGATTGCACACCGCGGCTTCCCTTGGTGGATTCCAACTATGGCTGAGCGACCTGCAACAGCAGGATATGGATTGGCAGGCATTGGGCAGTGGAGATAATGCCGTTAATATCCTCACCTATCACAAAAGCAAGGGACTGGAGTGGCCAATTGTTATTTGTTTTGACCTGGATGGCTCCATGCGTTCTGATGTATTTGGGGTGGAAATCGTTCCCGAAACAGAAGAAGTTGACATCAATAACGTCTTGAGCGGTCGCTGGCTGCGCTTTTGGGTCAACCCTTTTGCCGACCAAAAAAATAAAACTATACTATTTGAAAATATTCAGGCAAGTGAAGCAAAAAGAACAAAAGAAAAACAAAGCCTCCGGGAAGAAGCACGATTATTATATGTCGGCATCACACGAGCAAGAGATTATGTGGTATTCCCCTCTGCCCACCAGCCCATGAAGTGGCTCAATAGAATATGGCATGAAGGAAAAGAAGACCTCCCCGTTCTGGATCCGGACAGTCAGGAGACACCCTGGGAATGGCAGGGAGAATTTCTACCGATCGACGCTCAAATATTTGATTATGACAAGGTCTTTGACACAATTGAAAATTCAACCGAACATCGACCTACTTATTGGACGCCGCCCAAAGGAAAGAAAGCACATCTAAGCTTTTTCCTTGACACAAATTCGCTTGACTTAGCACCGGTTTCCATTACAAATACCATTTTTTATCATCCTCCATTGGTATTTCAGGAAGAACAATCGACGATATTCGCCAATATCATGGAGGCGTATTTTACTGGGTTTTCTCCGGAAATGAGCCCAAAACAAAAGCAGGAAATGGCCGATTGGCTACTAAAAAACACTGCAGAAGAAGCCCTTGAAATACCCCCACAACAAATAGTGAATCAGGCAGAGGATTTTTTCATTCATTTCCTTACGGAAAAAGCACAATTACTCAAAAAAACACCCCTTCAATTTGAGTATGGCAAGCAATGGTATCACAAAACAATCGACTTATTGATTGTCACCGATCAATTAGTCCAAATTTTTCATCATTCAGGCATCTCCGGTGAAGAAAAATTACTCAAAAAAAGCATCCAAAAGCTCAATGCAGACATCCACCTTACCCATACTGGCGTTCAACAACTGCATCCACATAAAAATGTAAAAAGTATAGTTCATTTTGTATTGGAAGGGGTGGTGATGGAAGTGGTTATTTGAAATATTTTATTATTCGTCCTCTATTCGCATTAGCCTTGATATTTTTATGGTATATTTCTATAAAAACAATTCGTTTTTCTGACTCAAACAGGGCATAAACCAACCGAAGACCCGACTTAACCCCTCGCCCTTTTAATGATTTACAGGCTATTTTTTTCACTTTAATGATACAGCTTTCCAGGCCTAAACCATTCAATTCAAAACTAAAAGGAGGAGAGGCGTTTGGCTTAATTTGCAAAATTTTCTTCACAGTACCTAAATCCTCCTCTAATGATCTGTACTTCTTTA
>CAZNCI010000126.1:0-10234 GCA_964571475.1 uncultured Saprospiraceae bacterium
GGGAGGACTAATTGACCATTATCTCTAATAGCAAAAGAGAGTAGATAGCGATCGAGCCCACTGCGCTCTTCAATGGGCAAATAAGTTCGGGGATAACTATCTGTGAAATAATAATCCCACTCAATCCCGTTGGCAAGCTCGACCATTTCCTTCGGAGAATAGCCCATCGCGTATAGGCTGCCAACAATGCTGCCCATGCTTGTGCCGGTGATGTAATCAGGTAGAATACCATTAGCTTCGAGTACCTCCAATACGCCAATATGCGCCAGTCCTTTTGCGCCACCACCGGAGAGCGCATATCCCAATTTGGGACGCTCTTTTGATTTCTGGGCGAGCGAGGGATTAATTGATATTCCCAAAAAGAAAAGAAAGGATAAATAGAAAATTCGCACGTGTATTTTATTTAGTTATTATTTTAAAATTACCTTGTTTTTTGTAAGAGAGCTCTTTTTTATCGACTGACGATTTTTCGGGCCGGACTCCTCATTCAATGCTCCTAACCTTAAAATCATCGAAATAACTAACAGCATCAGCCTTCGTCCATAGACCGACTTTTCCCGCTCCGGTGAAGGTGTTATCTCTTACCTGAAAAATTTGCTGACCATTGAGGTAAACGGTGAATAAATCATCCAAAACGGTTAGTTTTAGGGTATTCCAGTCGTTGCCGAGGGTAGGGACATTTACGCCATAGGTTTTTCCTTTGTCAATAAGCGGTAAATCTGTTCTTTTTCCATTTTTCACCTTGTAGAGAACGACATTGTCTTCCAGTGGATTGGCACGGACGACATAATAATTATCCGAGTCAATGAAACGCCAGATAAAACCACCGCCCTGATCCATTTGACCATCAACGCCCTTTATTTTTACTTTTAATTCCATATTTTTGATGATAAATCCATCAAAAACGATGTCATTGAAGTGATAATTGGGATGATTGGAGGAAAGTTGAGCCAACACTTTATTGCCATCGTCATCGATGATCTTCCATTGGGTAGTATTATCTCTTCCTGTCGCATATTGAGACCAGTTTTGAGGTAATGTGTCCAGTGTTTTGGTCTCAAAAGTGAAAGTAGTATCCAAATGGAGAAAGGGTAGGGGGGTAGTCGCTTTTCCAGTAAGAGTTGAAGCGGTATTGTTTTTTCGATTGTTGGAATTAGATGGGGTGCAGCCTAAAAGTAAGAGTGAGCAAAGTGTGACTGTAATTAGGTATTTCATCATCGTTATTATTTTATAGTTTTACACAAAAAAAGTATTCATGTTTCATTCCGATCTTCGTCAATATTCCAAAAAATATTTCACAAATTCATTATCTGATGTTTTTATTTGAGCGGGGCTTCCTTTTTCTTCGATTTTACCCTGATTGAGGACGATGATTTGGTCGGAGATGGCGAATGCTTCCTTGTGGTCATGGGTGACGTAAATGATGGTCAGGTCGAAGTCCTGCTTCATTTTTTTGATATGATGGAGCATTTTTCTTTTGAGTTTGACATCGAGGTTGGTGAGGGGCTCGTCCATGAGTAGGATTTGGGGTTGTAATACGAGGGCACGAGCGATGGCAACCAATTGTTTTTGTCCGCCGGATAATTGGTGCGGATATTTATTCGCCTGATCTTTGAGGGCGAAAAAATCAAGCATCTGAAAGACGGTTTCTTTTATGTTTTTATCTTTTCTTTCCTGAAGACCAAAGGCAATATTTTGGTAAACAGTAAAGTGAGGCCAAAGGGCTAAATCCTGAAAGATGAAGCCAATCCCCCGATGACGAGGCGGTATCAGAATTTGAGCGTGATCTGTCAGGATTTTACCATTGAGTGTGATTTGCCCGGATAGAGGCGTTTCGAGCCCGGCAATAAGCCTTAAAATAGTTGTTTTTCCGGAGCCGGAGCCGCCAAGTAAACAAGTAAGTTGTTGGGCTTTAATATTTAGCGTAAGGTCATGAATGACCGGTTTTGTATCGTAAAAATGTGTAACCTTATTAAGTCTTATCATTATGGCGAATTTTGCGAAAGCGATCCAATCATAAATCACCCGGATACCGTATGTTTTTTATGCCAATTCATGATTAAAATCAAGCTTGCAATCAATAACAAAGTTACGGAAAAAACAATTAAACTCATAGCGCTGGTGAGTGATTGTGGCGCATTGGCCATAATGGTAAAAACCTTAATGGGCATGAGTTCGGTGCCTGGTGGATAGAGCATAATAGTCATACCTAACTCTCCTAAACATAGAATGAAGCTGATGATGAAGGCAATAAATATGCTTGGAAGAATAAGAGGGATAAGTATTTTTCGTAAGCTGGTAAAAGTGGAAATTCCTGATATTTGCCCTGCTTCTTCGAGAGAAGGAGGAATTTGTTTGATGGCATTACCGATTAACTTACTGGAGATAAAGGTGAATTTTCCGATATAAGCCAAAAGGATGATGGCAGAACTTGAATAAATGAAATTCAATGCCGGCTGATTGTAAAATTTGATATAACTAATGCCCAAAATTGTCGATGGAATGGCAAAAGTAAAAAGTAATAAGCCATCAAAAAAATGACTGGCGTGTGATGGTAGGCGAATTTTACCATAGGCTGCTACAAAACCACTGAATACGATGATTGTTGCCCCAGTTAAAGCGAGTGTGATGGAATGTAAAAAGGTGGTGGATAATAAATTAAACGCCTTGGAAATTACTGGAAAACCTCCTTTGATGGATGGTATGATTAATACCATAAAAGGCAAAATGGCGGTAAAAAAAAGCCAGCCGGTTAATAGGAATAAGCTGATGGATTTCCACTTTCTTAGCGGATACGCCTGCGTGTTGCTCCCTTGGTTTCCCATAGAAAAAAAAGGGGCATTGGCGATGTACCTGCTCTCCGATAATAATAAGAAGATACAAATTAAAACCAATACGCCCGACTGTAAAATAGCCAGCGAATGATTGTAAAATGCCGAAAATTGGGTGAAAATCTCTGTCGTGAATACTTTGACGCCTAAAAATGCCGGGACCGAAAATTCGGAAATGCTGAAAATGAAAACAAGTACAAAGGAGGTCATTAGTGCGGGCTTGATAAGTGGAAGGATAATTTTGAATAGCATCCTTTGCCGACTGGTGACCATGTAAGCGGCTTCTTCCAACTGCCTGTCAATATGCCCCAATGCACTGCCAATAATCAGGATGGATAATGGGGTGTAAATAGTCCATAGAATCAAGACCAGCCCAATAGGAGAGGAAATAACCGAGGAGTGATGAAGAAATAAATGAAAAAAATCCTTCCAGGAAACCGCTAATATATAGGGTGAAATGAATAAGGGGATTAGGAGGGTTAGTTTGAAAAATGCAGTAAACCGAACATTCGTTTTGTAAAGCAAAAAAGCTAATATCGTACCCATTATGGTTGAAAAAAAAGCAATGGCTGCTGCGATGCCCATACTTTTAAGAAGCAAATACAACGTAGCTTTATTGAATGATTGTAGATTGTCAATGAGTGCTTTATCTAAAAATACGGCCGTGCCGAAGGTATATATAATAGGCACTACCACCAAGAGGAAAAATAATAAAAAGACAATGGTGTTTAGTTTTCGACCCATGCTTTTAAATAATTTTGAATTTCCTCTGATTTTTGTGCAGTCTTGCTATAGTCTATATTCATGGGGTGAATGCGATCGAGTGACTGCATACCCTGGGGTATTTTTACGCCCTTATGTAGGGGCATTTGGGCGCAGGAGATAGCTAATTTGGCTTCTGTCTCCGGACTTAATAGGTAGTCCATTAGTTTTCTGCCCTGTTCAAGATGGGGGGCGTTTTTTATAAGGTTGACGGTATTGGGTATGATAAGGCTACCCATTTGGTTGAGTTCCTGATCCAGGAAGACCATTCCTATATCACTACGTTCTTGCATCGCTTCATAAGCATCATCTGTGTCTGTGATACCACAGGCGACTTCACCTTTCATGACCCGTTTTTTGACATCTCCATTACTAGTCGCAATGACGATCTTATTATTTTTTAGAGCTTTAAGAAATTGTTTGGCTTTTTTGTCCCCCAATACCGAGAATAAGGCAGCAATGTGGAAGGTCGTCGTCCCAAATAAGGGATTAGCAATGGCGACCTGGCCTTTGTACTGCTCCTTATCCAAATCCAGGATGGAATGGGGAACATTTGCTTCCGCTAGTAGCGATTTATTGTAGATTAACACCCTTGCACGGGCAGAAAATCCATACCAATGGTGTTTTGAATCGGTAAAAAGGGGACTAATGCCCGTTCCGTTGACAGGGAGATGTGGATAGGTGATTCCCCTACTTTTAAGGATGATGGTCCGGATGGGGTCACCACTCCAGAATAGATCGCACTGTGCGTTGTGTTTTTCTGCGATGAGCCGGTTCAAAACCCCGGTGGACTTGGTTTCTTCTGTATCATAAATGGCTTTGACTTTAACGCCGGTTTCCCTTTCAAAATCCTTCAATATGGGCTGGGAAAACACCTGATCGACACTGGTGTAAACGACAACGGTAGGGGTGTTGTCATCGCTACAGCCATTTATAAGTAGTAAGCTGGAGCAAAGGAAAAGAAGCTGAAGGATTTTTTGCATTAGTAATTATTTTGATGTGCAAAGATATAGGTTGATGGGGTAATTATCCCATTCTGATGCAAAAATAAACGGTTTATTCGATCTTGCCCTTATTTCTTTTCAGGTTTTATCTCATTGAGTTGACTGGAGGTTACGTCATATACTTTAATATCAGGGGTGAAGGAAGAATTATTGTAGCGTAATCCTGATATTTTGAAATCGTTGATCCCATCCTGATTGTAATCGAGTGCTTCGATTTCGGGCGTGTTTTGGAGGAGTTTTTTCTTGAGCTCACTAGGGATAAAACGTCCGTCATCTATATGGTACATATTGTGAATATTCTGTCGGAGCGTAGAAGATAAAGGCTGATTGGTCACATTGTCATAGAAGGCTATTTGGGCGTCAAGTTTTCCGGAAGGATGCCGTAAAATGACATAAAAAACGGAAGTTAGTGTGTCCACTGCCCATAGCGTTCCAATATAAGTATCCTTGACTTTTATGAAGGTTTGGTTGAGGTCGCCATCACATTCGTCGTAGTAGTAATCCTTAACGACTTTTTCGATGAGAGCGATTTTACCATCGGATATTTCTACTTTATTTTGAGGGGCGTTTAGATCTATTTTATCGAGATGGAGCGGCAAGCCTGTCGCAACAACATTGATGTGTGGTATATCCAAATGCAAAGATGTTGGGGCGTGGGCGATACCATCTTTATCTGCCTGACTGGTACAAGCCACTGCCAAAATAATACTGATAAAAATGAAGAAAAGTGGTTTCATTGTTTTGTTTTTTATATTGCAACGAAAAAAGTGGTTAAAAATTTTTGATACCGGTAGCTATGAATAATTTTCCACCAACTTTACTTTCTTTGATATCTGGAAATTCGAGCTGAAAGTCAGTTGTTTTCTTTTTAAGCGTTTGCCATATTTTTCGATTTAAATCTGCCTTTGCTAATTTTTCAACTAACCATGTATAAAATGTTCTTTTTTCAGCATACACATCGAGAATGACAATTTTTCCTCCAGTTTTGACTAATGTGAGCATTTTGTCTAAGACCATTTCCCAATGCGGAACAACAGAGAGCCCTAATGCGCATATAACACTATCAAACTTTGGGTTACTTTGGGTCTGTTCATTAATAAAAGAGCTGGATAGATAACGGGCATCTGCTTGGAATAATACGATTTTTTCCCATTTATTTTTTTGGATAACCGCTTGCGCTTTTTTTAACATACCATCCGAAAAATCAGTGCAGTAGATGGTCACATCTATATTAGTTGCTTTAATATGTTCCAAATTGTTCCCCGTTCCACAGGCAATATCAATAACCGTATGTCCAGGCTGTAAGTCTAGCAGTTCAACGGCTCGTTTTCTGCTTTTAAAGTAAAGTTTTCTTAAAGAAAAGTCATAGATACCTGAAATTCTATCGTACCACTTCATCTGATTGTTTTTGTTATCCTAAAATTTGTTTTCTAATGATTTATTAAATCTCCGAAAAGAACACAGAGATAAGGAATAAACCACAGTGTATATGTGTTTATTCAATATCAAACAGGGATGTGTTATGTATATTACTACGAGGTTCTACGAAAGGCGGATAAATCTCTCGCGAAGTTATAATTTTATTGACGAAAAACAAAAAAAATGAAATACGATCTGATTTTTCATTCTTTTATTACCTTTTCTGTGAAAATTACTTTTCCGTATTGGATCAATTCCAAAAAATAAATTCCATTGTTTAGGGAGGTGACTTTAATGGATTGTTCCAGTGGAATATTTTGACTTAAAACGAGTTTACCCGCAAGGTTGTAAATATTTACCTGAGCAGATTTTAGGTTTTTGGTACTTTTGAAAAATAGGGTGTCCTTGACAGGGTTGGGGCTGATTTCGATTTTTGTAGTAGTGGGAATAAAGGGTGTTTTTACCATTACGTCATTAAACAGCCAAAGGTAGGCCTCTGGGAATTCTCTTTTCCAATACCATTCGCTATGTTGCCCGTCGGGATGGGTGATGATTTTGATTTCGGAATCGTTGAAGCCCGAGTTGAGGAGTGTGGCATACATGGTTTGTAAGTTGGGCACCATTGACGTACTTTCCTGTTCTCCTGCCAGTAGGTACACCTTCATGTCTGCCTGTTTGCCCGTATTTTCGACCAGGTTGTAAATCTCATCAGAAAACCAAAACGAAGGAGAAAAAATACCGGCTTTCCCAAAAATATCCTGATGTTTGATAGCTGCATAAAATGAAATGAGCCCTCCAAGCGAACTGCCCATGATACCGGTGTGGCGTCGATCTGCTTTGGTTTTGTAATGGGCATCAATATAGGGCTTGAGTGTTTCAATGATGAAATTTACGTAAGCATCGCCTTCGCCACCTCCGTATTGTGGATGTTCCCAAGGGGTATATTCATCAATTCGGTGAGCCCCTCCATTATCTATTCCGACAATAATGATGCCTTTGTCTCCATTTTCAAATAGGCTGTTTAGTGATTCATCCACCTCCCATTCTCCAGCAAAACTTGTCGTTTGGTCAAAAAGATTCTGCCCATCGTGCATATACATGACGGGGAAGCTGTCTGGTGATGCCTGATAGTCGGGCGGCAGATAAATCCATATACGTCTTGTCCGGTTGAGTTGGGGGATTTCAAAATCTTCGGAAATGATAGAGACGTTTTCTGCGGCGGTACTGTTTCCTCCACCGCCTCCATTATCCTCCCAACCCTGGATGTTGAGTTCGACGGTCTGTTGCCCTCCCGGATAATTTAATTGACGATTGGCAATGAAAGTCCCTCCGGCAGTGCCCTCGACGCTATCCCAACTACCTCTGGTGAATTTAAATTCCAATTGGTTAATGCTAGGGGTAAAGGTGATTTCGTATTGTCCTCCTCCGATATTTGTCAATCTAAAATCCGCATTACCCGGATCCCAGTTGTTGAAGTTGCCGGCTATGTAAATATTGGACGGCATGGGAGTATTATCGGGGATTGAGGTGACTTTGATGGTCAATTGAGCCGTTAATAGGCAGGGCGAAAGCAGTAGAAAAATCCAGCTAATTATTTTTGCAGGCGAGCTCGTCATGGGTGATTTATTTTGAATGAATCATAAATGTATCAATTTTTTGACATTACATTTGATACCTGCCTGATTTTTTTTGTTTTTTGACCAATTTTGACGCCTTGTTTTCCTGTAGCATGAGGAAAAATCAGCTTAATCTGAGTAAAACAAGCTGCTCCTGCCTTGGTACATCGAAGCATTGTTCCCCTTGCCCGGCTTCTTTCCACCCCGATCTCCACTCAACAGCTCTTTTTCCACCCGTGCCTTGATGCTGGAGGAAGCACTCGTTTTGCTTATTTTTTGTCCATTTATTTAATATTTTTCGGATTTAACAAATAATTGATTCCCAGATTAAGGCTAATTGGAAAATATTTCAGATTCAGTGCATAGTCACTACTAGTTAGGGATGAAGTGGGCAACTGAAATTTTGGTGCGACAATCCATTGCAATCTTTTACTATGCTGATAAGCATACGCAGCTGATATCCAAAATCCAATATTTTGCGATTTTTTGAAATAATTGTCATAGGTATCAATTGATCTATTGACTGCTACTAATTTTTGTTCATTGTTCAATAAGTCACCTGAAAATTCATGAAATAAGGAGTAATTAATTCCAGCCATGAGCTGATAACTACTTTTTCTTCTTCTTCTTTTCCATGTTTTGCCAAAACCAAGAGAAAAATTAAAAAAGGTGTTACTATTGAATACTTTGAAATCTTCCACGATGGTTGTTTTAATGACTTTATTGCCTGTCGTAAAACTTATAATTTCTCCAAATTCATTTTTGGTAATAGAGAGTAGGCCCTCTTTTTCTTCAAATTCTACTGAAGTAAATTTGCTGTAATATTTTTCATTGAATCTCATATAGCTAATGCCGGCAGTTAGTATAAAACCCTTTTTGTGTTGCAATTGAAAATTAAAGTCACCGCCAAATGCCTCCAATTGTTTTTCTTTTGTCGTCCTTTGTTTTAGGAGTTCACTGAGATGAAACGCTGGCTTCATCGTTAGGCGTTTGATCGGGAGTATTGGAGCGGCAGTCAGTTGTATATACTGGCTCCAGTTCTTTTTGTTTTTGCGCTTTTTTCCATGCTTCTTTTTCTTTTTTCTTATTTTTCCCGGCTTGTTTTTGTCCACCAGATTATATTTTTTTGTGGTATTAACCTGACGGGGAGATGTAGGGACTTTTGTTTTCTGTTGCTCATTACTAATTGTATTATCGGGGGTGACAGGGGCGTCTTTTAAGCCTTTTTCAATTGTTTTGTTCTTTACAGTAGAGGGGGAAGGGGGATACGTTCTTTTTGGATGAATATTTTCATGTTTAGACAGTTTTGAATTGGTTGTTGAGTTATGGGTTGGTTGTTTGAAAGCCAATTGAGGACGAGGGTTTTCGGGAAGTTTATGAGGGTGGTTTTTTAGAATTTTATGATTGGTTTTAGCAGCTGGGGTAAGCGTGTTTGTCGGACAATATTCATCCTCGTTGACTTGGGTAGTCTTATTGGTTGAAACTGGCGTGGTATTTGTCGGGTGGTTAGCCAAAAGCTTGTTTTTTTTGCTTGGTTTTCCGTAAAAAAGACCAAGCCCTAGACCGGCTAGTAAAAGCCAAAAAAGGATGAAGCGTCTTTTTTTCTTTTTCTTGAGGTGGGGCTCAATGTTTTTCCAAATTTCGTCATTATCTATCAAAGGAGAATAGTTCTCGAAGGTCTCGTTTATTTTATTTTCAATATTATTATTCATAATCAGCTTTTTTATTTAGAGCGTTGAAAAAATCAATGCTAAACATTATTTATCGGATGTGGCGATTTGGTTTTCTGTATTAATAAGGGCTCGTAAAGTTTGTCTGGCTCTGCTCAAAAAGGTCCGGGAGCTACTTTTTTCTATGTTTAATATTTTGGCAATTTCCTGATGTGAAAAACCATCTAGTACGGAGAGGTTGAAAACAATTTGTTGATTGGATGGTAGAGATTCGAGTAGCTTGAGAATATCATTAACGTTTAGTTCGCTGTGAATGACAGGGGGCGTAGTTGGCATTGTTGAAACGGAGGAGAGCGCCTCCGTTTTTATATTTTTTTTTCTAATTTTGCTTAGTGCCGCATTGATGGTGATGCGTTTACACCAGCTTTTAAACACTATTTTATTATCAGAAGAGAACCGATCCATATTGTTGAAGATCAAAATAAGCGATTCTTGAAGCAGGTCTTTGGCATCTTCGGTGCTATTGGAATATCTTCTGCAAACCGGGAAAAGGAATGGTGAGAGGTGATTGACCATCTCTCTTTGTGCCTTTCGATTGAGTTTTTTACAATCCTTAATTAGTTTTTTCATGCCAGGATCTAAGTTTAATTTGACAAAGTAAGTGGAAAGATACCTTGATTTTTTTATCAATCAAGGTATCTCCTCTTTTGTAAACTACGATTAATTTAGGAATGAGATATAAATAAATGTTCTTTCTTTACTCGATCATTTTGTTCTTAGTTTTTGCTTTAAAAGCGGGAGCTTATCGAGATAAGTGACTGATTTTAAAGTGGAAAATAAGGGCAAAAGAAACAGTTAAGAACGGATAGTTATTTTTAACTCATTCCTAAGGGGTGATTTCAACCTTAAAATTGCCTTCAATAGCTTTTGTT
>CAZNCI010000127.1:0-5289 GCA_964571475.1 uncultured Saprospiraceae bacterium
TGAAAGTACCTTATCTCGTGACGAAGTGCACATATGACTGTACGAACGACATTGAGGGAAGGGCTAATTTTCTGTAAAATGAGTGCAAAAATAACCTAAAATGCGTATAAAACAGCCCGGCGCTCTGCTTCCCACCCCAAGTGTCGGTGTGAATGCCTAAGAAGCGACCCAAGAGAAATTAGGTGTACGCTGACACTGGTGGCTTAAAGCATCCCTCCTAGCTCCAAGTGTCAGCTTGAACTTGACAAGTTTAATCATCCATAAACAGGCAATTACTCTGCTCCAAGCTCCAAGTGTCAGCTTGAACTGACGCTGTACTTTGCTCCAAGTGTCAGCTTGAACCCTCCTGCGTCGGGCATTCAAACCGACACTTTTGGGGGATCATCGCATCTTCACCACTATTCCGTTTATAGATAGCGTATCACATCAGGTATCGCTACCAGTGTAGTTGGTTGCAGTAAGACAAACTTCATAAGCCTGTGAAGCTTTTTTTACACAACCTCGGCAGATGAGTGCAACAGAAATTGCACAAATCGCCGAAATGGCAGAGGAGGAAGTACTTGAAGTATTAGGAAAATAAGAGTGGAGTCATCTCAATAGAAATGCAATAAATCAGCTAATTCTAATTTATATATTAGATAATCCTATTTTTTTCCTAATATTGCGTGATAAAATAAAAAGACACGCATGAAATTCGGAACAAAAACAATACACGCAGGCGTAAGTCCTGATCCAACGACGGGTGCCATCATGACCCCTATTTATCAAACATCTACCTATGCACAGGAATCACCTGGTGTGCATAAAGGATATGAATATTCAAGAACACTCAATCCTACCAGAGATGCTTTACAGAAAAATATTGCCGCTTTGGAAAATGGAGAATATGGCTTGTGTTTTGCCAGTGGCATGGCTGCAATGGATGCCGTTATTCGCCTATTAAGCCCCGGGGATGAAGTAATTTCCTCCAATGATTTATATGGTGGTTCTTATCGTATTTTGACAAAAGTACATGCCAGATATGGTATTTATTCCAGATTCGTGGATATGACCAATATCAAAAGTATAGAAAAAGCCATCAATAAAAAAACAAAACTACTTTGGATTGAAACCCCTACCAATCCTATGTTGAGTATTGTTGATATCAAAAAGGTCTGTAAGCTGGCACAAAAAAAAGGTATTTTGGTCTGCGTTGACAATACTTTTGCCTCCCCATATTTACAAACCCCCCTGGACTTAGGAGCTGATATTGTATTACATTCTGCCACGAAATACCTCGGTGGGCACTCCGATGTCGTATTGGGAGCAGTAGTTGTCAAAGAAGAAATTTTGGCTAATCAACTGTATTTCCTACAAAACTCAACAGGAGCAGTTGCAGGACCTATGGATAGTTTTTTGGTTTTAAGAGGTATCAAAACACTTCATTTACGGGTAGAAAGAGCTTGTAAAAATGCTAAAAAAATCGCAAAATTTTTAGTCAATCATCCCAAAGTCAATAATGTCTATTTCCCAGGACTAAAATCACACCCGGGGCATGATATTGCCAAAAAGCAAATGCGTCATTTTGGAGGAATGGTTTCATTTGACCTTTATACTGATACGCAGGCTTCTGCAAATAAAATATTGAGCAATACCCACTTATTTACTTTAGCAGAATCACTGGGCGGTGTAGAGTCCCTCATTGGACATCCTGCCTCTATGACTCATGCAGCGATCCCTAAGGAGGAACGTGCAAAAGTAGGTCTGACGGAATCGCTTATCCGACTAAGCGTAGGCATAGAAAATGTCAAAGATTTGATTGAAGATTTGGAAATAGCTTTGGAGCAAATTTAATCGGTGGGGTTAACACATAGAGACATGGTTTTTCAAAACTTTGTCTCTATGTAATCTACCTTATTATTCATAATACACATCGACCAATCGTCGCAAACGCTCCTTAAAGTCTTCAAAATCTTTATTTAATTTAATAAAAAATAACTCCCTAAACTGATAACCTTCAGAACTAATCAAAATAGAGCGTCTTTTTATCTTTTCAATCCATTGAGCAGAATACTTACAAAAATCCTCATTATAAGAAACAATAAAATGTGGCATATCAAAACCAATAAAGGCAGATGAAAATTTATCAGAATGGTATAACGCAAGATTCTGGTAATTACCAAACTCATTCAAAAATATCTTTACATTGGAATTATCTCTATGCGATTTTTGCCCCTTGCCTGCTGACTCATGCAAGTGTTCGATCAATAAGGCAACCTCCCGAATCAAATTATGGATAATACTTTTGTTTTCAAATGCGCGAATGGTCACGCAAAATAAAATTTGTTGGTACAAACTGGAAAGCATATTGCTATTCCATATTTCGGTAACGGGTCTGGACTCATAATAATTAGCCACATCATTTCTCAATTTTTCAAGACGAGGATCATCTATTTGTGTCTCTTTGATAACCAACTTCTTTTCTCCCCAATGTAAATGATCCCATACTGATAAAAGAAAGTAAAAAATATGCCGATATGAAAAATAATAAAAAACAGGAATTTCATTAGCCATATAAACCAAACTACTCTTTCCTTCAAAATTAAACAGGGGATCCAGAAAAAAAGTATATCGATCCAAAAAATCAACCGCTGAAGTGCTATCAATAAACGGATGCTCAAAAGAAAGAAATTGCTCATTACCCAATGCCGCATCTAAGGAAACCCCAAAATGATTCGCAATTTTCAACAATTCATCTATCGATAAAGTCGTCTCTCCATTCATTCGTTTATAGGCAGCTCCTTTTTTTAGATTAAGCGTATTCATTACAACTAATAATACACTATCTTTTGAATACCGCCTTTTGATATAATCAAAAAATCGAAGCTGTATATTTTCGTACCTAGCCATACTAAAGAGTTGATGAATTATAAACTAATGAAAAATTATTTTACCTATTGTAAACATACGTAAAAAAAAGCAGAAAAAGTTTACATATTGTAAAAAAATAATTTCCCAGTTCACCATTTTGTAAAAAACAGAAAAAAAAAGAACCCCATATTTGTAACATCAGGAAGCTATTTTATAATTTTAAAAAAAACATCATGGCAAAAACGAAAAGTATTTTAGGAAAAAGTATTCTCCTTGTTTTGATTCTATCACAGGTAATAACGTCCGCTTTGGGGCAGGGTGAGGAGATTAAAGAAAGCAGGGGATTCTATTATTATCAAAATGCAAAATACAAAATTCAGGACTTAGAGCCAATATTAGCAAACCAGCCTCAGGCATTTACTTTATTCATAGAGGGAAAGCGCAGATTAAAAATTGCCAATATCCTTGGTATCATATCTTTGGTTGAAGTAGGAGTTGGTGTATTTTCGTTTGCATCAATCCAGGAACCTAATAATCCTTTGGAAGCAGTCCTATTGACTTCGGTCAATGCAGAGCTCAGAACAATGGGAAGTCTATTGGTGGGAGGAGGAATAATCTGTGGTATTTTCTCTCTGACAAATAGAACATCGGGCATCAAAATGATGGATAATGCCATACAAATTTTTAATTCAAAAAATATCCCGCCAGGCCTTCAATCCAACCTCCGTTTCGGACTAACAGGAAATGGCATAGGCTTAGTTTTGGGGTTCTAAATAATGAGCTATGAAAACCAAATGAGGTAAGGACAATTCTCTAATCTGACCAACAATCAAGAGTAGGGATATTTGTCCTCCCCAAAACCAGATGAAAGCTTTTTTTAAATGATTCTCAAATGAAAAAATCACTTCTCCTCTCCAGTTTTGCGATTGCCCTCCTTATACTCGTGTATATCAAAATGCAACAAATACTTCTATTGGCGCTGCTATATGATTGCATTGCTAAAGGAGGTTTTAGCATACGATAAAATAACCTACCGCTCCACCACAAATTTCTCCCTCGCAACAAATTCGCCCTTTTGCCAAAAAACAGCGCAATAACTCCCAATAGATAATGAACGAACATCAATCTCATCGGTATGCGCTTTTAAGGACATCATTTCCTGTCCTAAAAGATTAAAAATTTTCACATCATAGTCCCCTTCCAGCCTAACATCCAGATAATCAGCAACCGGATTAGGGTATAATATTGAGCTCGTTTCATTTTGGTCAATATCGTCTGTTTGCTGAATATAATCAATGGTAATCAACTGCGTCTGTCGGCTTACCTCCTGATTGACCGTCATGCCTCCAGCGACGATATATTGATGCCCGGATATTTGAGCAATTCCCCGTAAATCCATCACTGGAGAAATCACCTCCTCATAAGAGGTCAATTGCCCATCCCCCGGGTTATAACCAAGTAAGCGCCCCAAAGGAGCAACCCCTCCGGAGCCATTATAAGCAATCCCATCAAAATTATAAGTATCGGCTGAGCCTCCCACCCAAAATGGTTGACCATCAAAAGAAGCAGCAGCCATTCGATAGCCTATCGCAGCATTGCTGCTCTCCCCTATCCATGTTATTTGTGTCGGATCATTTGGGTTGATCGCCCCTTTTCGGAAATATAAAGTAGGGCCAAAATTACCAACCGATTTTGCTCCTCCGGCATAATAAATAGTATCTCCAATAATAACACCTGATCCACCAAATACCTTCCACGAAGCGCTATTTGGAACAGGCGTGCCTGCCATCCACGTATCCGTTGATGGATTATAAATTTGCACATCGCGCACATTAGCCGTATTACTCCAACCCGAAACAACAAAAATCAAACTATCTCTCCAAACCGCCTGCACCTGATCGTCTATCGGCATAGGAATAGGAGTCCCGTCCGCTTCATAGGTATTCGTTTCCGGATTAAAAACATGAACTTTATTAGAGGAAGTCTCCGTATAATCACTCGCAACGTGGTAACCACCTATGATGTAAATCTTATTTTTTACCGTGCTTGCTCCGGCAGCAATCTTCCCCCCGGCAGGATCCGGTAACGACGGAATCGTATCCCACACACCTAGCTCCGTATCAAACCTAAATGCCTTTAAATGCACCCCTGCCCAATCCTTTGTTTTGTCTATCCCGGCAAAAGAATAAATATAAGGGACACCGTCAACAACCGCCTCAGTCACCGCATTATTACTGACAGCCTCCGGCATATCAGCCAGCGTTGTCCACGAAATAGATTGTGCTTTACCAATAAATGGAACCAATAAGGCAAGTATGAATAATAGGTACTTCATTTTTTTATGTATTTTTTTCAGTGTTCAGTGTTCAGTGTTCAGTCTTCAGTAGGCAGTCTTCAGTACGCAGTCTTCAGTATGCAGTCCCATTATTTTTTTGCTTC
>CAZNCI010000127.1:5299-10082 GCA_964571475.1 uncultured Saprospiraceae bacterium
CAGTCTTCAGTCTTCAGTATTCAGTCTTCAGTATTCAGTCTTCAGTCTTCAGTATTCAGTATTCAGTATGCAGTATTCAGTATGCAGTCTTCAGTATGCAGTATTCAGTATGCAGTATGCAGTATGCAGTATGCAGTCCCATTATTTTTTTGCTTCAGCAAAAAAATAATGCTTCGGCTGAAAACTGCCCACTGAAGACTGCTGACTGCCAACTGAGTACTGCCAACTGCCAACTGAAAACTGCCCACTAAAAAACTACCGATCCTGTTTAGCAAAGACCCGCTTCAATAAGTCCGAGGGTCTGGCGCTGATATTATTTCTGATATTAAGTTCTTCTTTTTCGACCATTCCGAACAGCCCGACCAAAGCTTCACCAGTTACATAATCATCCAAATCGGGATTAGCTTTCTGGACAAAAGGTAATGAATTATAGGCATTGACGGCTCTTTCCCAATAATCTCTGGCGTTAAATTTATCCAAGGAGGAGACAATTACAGGGTTGAATTCCTGATACAGTTTGTCATAAGTCACCCGATGAAGGTAATTGGTGGCTGCATTTTTATCCCCCATGAGTATATCCATTGCATCGGAGAAAGTCATTTGTTTGATGGCATCGACGAAGATGGGTTTTGCTTTTTTTGCAGCATCTTCTGCCCCTCTGTTTATTTTTTCGAGCAAGATGTTTTCGACATTGCTAAAGCCGGGGACATTTTTCAGTTTATCCGTTATTTTACGAGCTTCGGGTGGCAATAAAATTTTGTATGGACTCTTCAAATAGCCATCGGTTCTAGATAACCGACCAGCACCTTTTGTAATGCCAATCCGTAGCGCTTCTTTCAATCCCTTCCCCACTTCAGCAAGAGATAGTTTACCATTTTCATCCGTCATTACGGAATTTAAAGCACTTTTAAGTTCGGCCTGAGTACAGGAAAACATCATCAGTACCATTACCGCTAATAATCCTTTTTTCAACATTGTTTTGATTTTTAAAATTGTAAATATTTTTTATTCGAGCAAGTCCCCATTCCGATCAAAATCAGAATGCGGCCGGGTTCACCTAGCGGGATGATAGGCTATCGGCTACTATCCCTCTTGCAAAACATAATATAGATTAGGCCGTAATATAGAAATATACCCGACAATATAACGGAGCTTTTGACAAAAACATAGTTATGGAAAAGTTAATTTGGGTAAAATTGAATATTCTGTCTGTTATTTAACAAAAGAAAAGAGGAGGCATCCCTATCAAAATCAATCAAACTTCCGATTTCAGATTTCCATTTATATCAATTCCACCTACAACAAATAACCCTTATCCGGAAAAATAGATAAAAGGCTTAGTATTCGAGACACTGCTTAGGAATGAGTTAAGAATGGATAGTTATTTTTAACTCATTCCTTACTTCCCTGCTAAAAAACTAATTTAAAAATCTTTCTTTTTTGACACTCTTTTGATACGCATAAGGGGAAACAACACCCACAAAAACAAAACACCCATTGATATCATCATCCCCAAAGAAGTACCAAAGAACTTTTGAAAAACAGCTCCGGTATAACCCAATAAGGCCGAAATATCCAACTTCAGTAAAATCAACACTCTTGATAAGTCAATAGGATTAAACATCATTGCGCCAAGCGCAAATTTATCGAGCGGATATTCCTGATACTTCATCATCAAAATCATGATAACCCCATCATAAACAACCGCCATAAAAAGCCACATTAAGATGGCGAACCCAAAACCCTTGATTTTATCATTAAAAGACAGGGCAATATTATAGGCCAATGCGACAAAAATAAAGGTCAAAAAGCTTCCAGTCACTAGAAGAGAGGTGAAATCCCAAATAGCCGAAGAGCGTGTGACCCCATAAGCAATGAAAGGAATCCCCAGGCCAACAACCAAACTTAAAGAAAGCGACAAAGCCACACCAAAGTATTGTCCTAAAAAAATGGTACTTCGCTTTAAGGGCTGTGATAATAGCAACTCCGTAAACTCCCTCGAACTATAATAATACATCACTCCAAAGATCGTCCCAATCAGGGGCGTCAATACAATAATTATATTCAACAATGTAATAACTGCCTTACTCACATCGTGATTCAAAAAGAATAAAACAAACCCCAAAAGCAGGTAAAACAAAAAATAAATATAAGACCAGCGACTACGCATGAGGTCAAAAAAGCTATATTTTAGTATCTTAAACATATCGGTTATCCTTCGTATTCTTTTTTCAAAATTTCTGCAATAGCATGTTCTAAATCATCCTGCGCAGTTTGCGTTTTCAATTGCTCAATGGTTCCATTAAAATAAATATTCCCATCTAAGAGAAAGATTACTTTATCGGCTATTTCCTCTACCAGCTTCATTATGTGAGTCGTTATAAGAATAATTTTGCCCTTTGCCTTTTCTTCTCTGATTAATTGCTTCAGATAAATTAAAGCAACCGGATCCAAACCCGTCGTTGGCTCATCTAAAATAATCAAAGGCGAGTCAAACATAAATGTCAAGACGATATTCACCTTTTGGCGTGTTCCTCCTGATAAATTGCCCAATTTTTTATCCAAAAATGGCGTCAGTCCAAATTTTTGAATAATATCGGCATCCAAGGTCGTTTCTTCTCGCAGGTTTTTAATCATATCGATTAATTCCTGCACTCTCAGGTTTTGTGGGAAGTTCGCAATCTGTGGCATATATGAAATATCATTCCTATAATTCCACTCTCCAAGGATAGTTTCGCTATTAATACGAATATCACCTTTTTGAGGAATGACCATCCCGAGTATGCTTTTGATCAGCGTCGTTTTACCCGAACCATTAGGACCAAGGATGGCTACAATTCCTTTTTCGGCAATAGTCAGATTAATGCCCTGAAGGACATCTACTTTACCAAAACTTTTATGTAAGTTTACGATTTCTACCATTTTATCTGCTTCATTAATGGATGTTCATCTTTTAGCGCATCCGGTGTAAAAATTGGCGATACCTTTTCTGAAAAATTAATAATATCAACAAATAGACTCCTTAATAACACAATTGTTTCCGGTGTTTTATTAACCACATAGGAAAATAATTTAACAGGTCTAAAAGGAACATCTCCAAATCCGTCTTTATCCAAATCATACCCAACGTATTCGCTCCAGAAATTATAATCAAAAATATTGGAATTCAAGGTGCCTTTATATGCAATACCAAATGAATTACTCACGAAATTATTTCGCAAAAATTTATTACTGTAACAGGCGCCCAAAAACTTCACCGCCCATCCGTTATTGATGAAATTATTTTCCTCCACATTGATTCGGGTAGAGCCATCAGCACTAATACCAATGGTATTTTGTTCGAAGGTATTATGCTTGATCTCCGCATCATAAATCTCCTTGAGCAATAAACCATAGGAAGCCGAGCCCCAATTCAATTTAAAGATATTATTACGCATAAAAATAAATTTTGAAAACATCACCGCAACGCCGGCGCCATTATTTTCAAAAATATTATTGGTATATTCATCATTATTGGAAAACATAAAATGCAAGCCATATCGAATATTAAACCGACTTTCATTGCCTTCCACTTTGCTGTGTTTAACAAACTCAAAATAAATACCATCTCGCATGTGATCCACCTTATTATTCAACACCTGAATATTGGAACAATGCCACATGTGCACGCCATTACCGGAATCAAACTCATTGATTGCATTACCATGGATGACGTTATTTCTTATAATTCCCCGCTTTGACTTTTGAATATGAAAGGCAAAGAAAGGATTATTAAAGGTAATATTTTCAAAGAGAAAATCTTTTATTTTGAGTGTTTTTATTCCTGCGTTATCTTTGGTATGACTCCTGCCCACATTGTTAATGGTCAGGTTAGAAATGGTCACACTATCGGCGGCTACGAGAAATATTTCGCCCTTACT
The DNA here is from genome assembly GCA_964571475.1 of uncultured Saprospiraceae bacterium. Classification (GTDB taxonomy): domain Bacteria; phylum Bacteroidota; class Bacteroidia; order Chitinophagales; family Saprospiraceae; genus JALVDO01. The sequence goes on from CAZNCI010000127.1 coordinate 9,220, forward strand.
TTGGCCATCCACAATAACTTCCCCCCGCCCCCTTAAAGTAAGAGGTTTATCTATGGTAATAGCAATTTCGTTATAAGTCCCCTCTTCGATAGTAATCGTATCAAAAGGATCTGCTGTCGCAATAGCCGATTTTATCGTAGTAAAATCACAGCTGGAACAGACAGTAAGCTGCTGAGCCGACAGACAAGTCAACGGAAGTAAAAACAAGAAATAAAAAATGATATTTCGACTCATTTTGTAATTTTATTAGCATCATCGTACAAAAAACAAGTCAAACAATTAACGAAAGGCTCCTGAATTAGACACAGGCAGGAGTTATTTTTTAAATTGTTCGATGTCTTGCACCAGAGGCACAAATTTTATTTATACTTTTTTTGCAAATCATCCCAGGAAAGGATTTCACCGCCTTTTTCGGCTTTCGTCTTATTCGCTTCCTCCTTTGTCTCAAACCCGGACAGGTTCGCCCCCATTGGACTGGGTAGATTTTCACTGACCAAATAGGTTGCTTTTTGGGCATCTACTAATTTTCCCGGATTTGAATAGTCCGCTATTAAAAACAAAGCAATATCTTTTTCCTTCCAATTCTTCCGATCCTGCATCATACACTCAACGGCATCGTACTTAAAAGCTTTCCCCTTTGTAGTGACAATCTCCGCAGCGTGTTGCCTGTCAACCACATTCATTTTACAGAAATGACAGGCATCCTTACCATATTCAATGGGCACAGGCTCTACCGAACAGGCCGTCATTAATCCCATTAGGGACAATAGTGAAAATAAATTAAATAATTTCATGATAATAATATTAGTAAGGAATGAGATAAAAATAACTATCCATTCTTAACTGTTTCTTTTGCCCTTATT
>CAZNCI010000128.1:0-10035 GCA_964571475.1 uncultured Saprospiraceae bacterium
GAATCAATGCACCACGAGCATTAAAAAACATATTGAAAGAAACAAGAAATTTATAATAATGAACCAATACACGTTTGAATCTAAGCAAAAAACCTACCTTCTTGGAGGTATCGCATTAGGGATAGTTTGTTTGTTGCTTAATTTCGTATTTTTTGATGATGAGCATCATACAAGAACCTGGTCTAACTTATTGCTGAATTCGGTCTTTTTTACGGGATTAGGTATTATTTCCTTATTTTCTCTTGCGGCATTTACTGCAGCAATGGCGGGATGGCATGTCATACTTAAAAGAATTTATGAGGCTTTTTCTCTCTTTATGATACCAGGATTGGTCTTTTTTCTGATTTTGATTGTAGGTCTTTGGACGGGCTCTAACCACCTTTATCACTGGGCGGCAGATCCTTCGACTTTTATTAACCCGATTACCCATGAGGCAGATCAGGTCATCATCGGCAAGTCTGGGTTTTTGAATGTCAATTGGTACACCTGGGGAACCATTCTCATTTTAGGATTTTTTATTTTAGTTGCCACAAAAATACGGGCTTTATCGCTCAAAGAAGAGGATTCAGCTGAAGGAGATTATTCTAATTATTTAAAAATACGCAGGTGGTCTGGCGCTTTTTTACCAATTTTTGGATACACTAGCTTGGTCTTGATTTGGGAATGGGTAATGTCTATTGATGCACACTGGTACAGTACCATGTTTGGGTGGTATGCAACGGCAAGTTGGTTTGTTGCAGCGACATCATTAATTATCCTGGTTTTGATTTATTTGAAATCAAAAGGATATTATGAAGGAGTTAGTGATGAGCACTTTCACGATTTAGGAAAATGGATTTTCGCTATAAGTATATTTTGGATGTACTTATGGTTTTCACAATATATGTTGATTTGGTATTCAAATAACGGAGAGGAGACCATCTATTTCTTTGAGCGAAAGAATAATTATCCAGTTTTGTTTTGGATCAATCTTGCTGTTAATTTTGCGCTGCCATTTTTTGTATTGATGCGAAATGATACCAAGCGAAAATATGGAACTTTATCCTTAGCGGCGGTTATTTTGTTTTTTGGTCACTGGTTGGATTTCTTTTTAATGATTAAGCCAGGAGTAAGAATCAACACCTTCCACGGACATAACCCGGAAATACTTCCTTATGCAACTGGTTTTACTTTGCCTGGATTTATTGATATAGGGATAATGATTGGATTTTTGTGCGGCTTTTTATATTTTGTTTTTTATCAATTATCAAAAGCGCCACTGGTGTCGGTAAAAGATCCGTATTATCAGGAAAGTTTAAATCATCACGTATGATGATATTCACTAAAAGTTTAGGCTGATTTCGATTTATTTATAGCAATAATGCCTGATACTTGATGAATATACCTGAAGATAACAGATTTTTTAATAATAAAGTAAAAATATGACTGATTTTTTTGTTACTATTGTACTGGGGTTAATGGTTGTTGTGATGGTTCAGATTCACAATATGACTGAATTAACCAATCAATTAAAGAGTAAATGAACAGGTCTAACCTCCTGAAAAATAAATAAAACAAAAACTACATCATCAAAGATAATATAAATATATAACCAATAACCTGGTTAAAACTGTTGAAATTTAAGTAATAGACGGCAAGATGGAGAACTTTCAGGTTTGGAAGTCCATTTAGGATGCGCTTATACTTTATCCATGGGGTAGATTTGAGTTCATTTTTCTAATTGCTGTAGATTATTTTATTACATATATAGCATTTGTTAATTAAGATAAATATAATTAAATGACGGGTCTTTTAATTACACTCAGCCTGGTATTACTGGTAGTGGTGGTGGTTCAGATAGCTAAAATGTCTGAACTTTCGGATGAATTGAGAGGAGGTGGCGAAGATATTCAAGAATCAAAAAATCGTAGAATTGGCAGTCAATTTTTAATTTTTGGTATTGCTTTTCTTGGTTTATGTATTTGGTCTGCCCTACATTACAAAAATTATTTATTGGGATATGGTCCTCATGTCGCAGCTTCCAGCCATGGTGTTTGGGTGGATAAAAGTTTTAATATTACAACCATAGTAACGGGAATAGTCTTTTTTCTAACACATATTGCCCTCTTTTACTTCGCGTGGAAATACAGTGGCAAAAAAGGGCAAAAGTCCGCATTTATGTCACATGACAACAAACTTGAAGTATTGTGGACCGCCTTACCGGCACTTGTGATGGCTGGTTTGGTATTTAATGGCTTGATTACCTGGAATAAAGTAATGGCAGATGTTAGCACTGATGACGACTATCTTGAAATTGGTGTAACGGGCTATCAGTTTGCCTGGGCGCTGAGATATCCCGGTGCTGATGGTGAATTAGGTGAGAAAAATTTTCGGAAGATTACCGGTAAAAATATTTTAGGTCAGGACTGGGAAGATTCAAAAAACTGGGATGACTTCATAGCAGATGAATTAGTCTTGCCTGTCGGGCAAAAAATTAGGGCTAGAATTTCTGCCAGAGATGTATTGCACAGTTTTTTCCTGCCTCACTTTCGGGTGAAGATGGATGCCGTACCCGGTATGCCAACTTATTTTGTATTTACTCCGACCACCACAACAGAAGAGTACCGACAACAATTAAAAGAATATAAGGAATATCAGGCACCGGATCCAAACCAGCCGGAGAAGCAACTGTGGGAGACTTTCAACTTTGAATTAGCCTGTGCTGAACTTTGTGGCAAGGGGCACTTTAGTATGAGAAAGAAGGTGCGGGTTGTTTCACAGGAAGAATACGATGCCTGGATCGCCAGGCAAAAGTCTTTTTACCTGACTTCTATCCGGCATACGGATGAAGACCCTTATAAGAATGATTTATTGCCAATGGAAATTAAAGCCCAAAAACATGAATTTGACGAGGCGCTTTCCCAGGCTTTAAAAGAAACAGATGCCGATAAGAAAATTGTTGTCTTTAAACACGTAAATTTCAAAACGGGCTCTGCGCATTTGACGGAATTATCCCGTTATGAAATACAAAATCTAATCGAGGCATTGAATGCGAATCCAAATTTAAGTATCGAGTTGAGAGGGCACACAGACAATGTTGGAAATCCCGAGTCAAATATGACCTTATCTGCTGCCAGAGCAAATGCGGTCTGGGATTATCTCAAAGAACATCAGGTGGATATGAACAGAATTACAGCTATTGGTTATGGGCAAACAATGCCAATTGGGGATAACTCAACGGACGAGGGCCGTCAAAAGAATCGACGAACAGAATTTAAAATATTGACCCAATAATAGTTTGTCTTTTATCGAATATTTTTAGCAAAGGAATAAATAATAAAATAATATAACATGGCACACGTAGCTGATATTAGTAATAAGCAAAGCCGTACCGATTATTTGATTGAGGAGCTTGGATATGATGACCACTTCCATGAACATGATCATGGCGATAAGTATCAATCCAATTTTATTACTCATTATATTTTCACTCAGGATCATAAGATGATTGCCAAGCAGTTCTTGATTACAGGGATGTTTTGGGCGATTATTGCCGCTTTTATGTCTGTTGTTTTTAGGATGCAATTGGGTTTTCCTGAAACGAGTATGGCTTGGGTGAAGCCACTTTTAGGTAAGTGGATTACGCTTAATGATGAGGGCTTTGGCGTTCTTTCTCAGGACTTTTATTATGCTTTGGTCACCATACATGGTACAATACTTGTCTTTTTTGTATTGACAGCCGGATTGAGTGGGACGTTTAGTAATTTATTGATCCCACTACAAGTTGGGGCAAGAGATATGGCGTCTCCTTTTATGAATATGTTATCTTACTGGTTCTTTTTCATGGCGGGCTTGGTATTGTTTATTTCATTATTTGTTGGGACAGGACCTTTCTCGGGCGGTTGGGTCGCCTATCCTCCCCTGAGTGCCTTGCCGCAGGCTTCTACGGGCTCTGGTGTTGGAATGACGTTGTGGCTGGTGAGTTTGACCTTATTTGTCGTATCGGTTTTATTAGGAGGTATTAATTATATTACGACAGTATTGAATTTGAGAACCAAGGGAATGGGGATGTGGAGAATGCCGTTAACAATATGGGCATTTTTTCTAACAGCGATTATTGGACTGTTATCATTTCCCGTAGTTGCGTCTGGTTTCTTTTTGTTGATGTCTGATAGATTATTGGGCACTAGCTTTTATTTGAACGAAATTTATATCAACGGAGCAGCCCTGGATTTTACCGGAGGTAGCCCTATCTTATACCAGCATTTATTTTGGTTCTTGGGACACCCGGAGGTATATATCATTATATTGCCTGCAATGGGGCTTGTATCAGAAGTTTTATCAGTGCATAGCCGAAAGCCAATTTTTGGATACAAAGCAATGGTCTTTTCAATGATGGCTATTGGATTTTTATCCTTTATTGTTTGGGCGCACCACATGTTTATGTCTGGAATTAACCCATATATTTCTAATTTCTTTGTTGTATTTACTTTGATTATCGCCGTTCCATCCTCGGTAAAAGTATTTAACTGGATCACCACTATTTTTAGAGGGAATATTAGGTATAATAGTGCCAGTATGTTTGCAGTTGGATTTGTCTCTATGTTTATTTCTGGGGGATTAACCGGTATTCATCTTGGTAATGCAAGTATAGATATTCAGATGCACGATACTTATTTTGTTGTTGCGCACTTTCATATTGTAATGGGGGTTGCGGCATTTTTTGGCATGTTTGCAGGTATTTATCATTGGTTTCCTAAAATGTACGGTCGATTTATGAATGAGACTTTAGGGAAAATCCATTTTTGGGGAACGATGATAGCCGCTTATGTCATCTTTTGGCCAATGCACTATTTGGGATTAGCAGGTGTGCCTAGAAGGTATTATAGCTTTGATGTCTTTCAGACGTTCTCTCATTTTTCAACGATGAATAAAGTGATTACGGTCGCAGCCATTGTTGCATTTTTCTTACAGTTATTATTTGTAGTCAATTTTTTGTATTCTATATGGAAGGGGAAAAAGGTGACGGAACGAAATCCATGGAAAGCAAATACACTGGAATGGACAACACCTATTCACCCAGGACATGGAAACTGGCCCGGTAAACTACCAACAGTTCAGCGTTGGGCTTATGATTACTATGACAAGGAAGATGGGACGGACTTTACCCCACAAATAGAACCATTAAAGGAAGGAGAAGCAGATATTCATTAATCAATAGGAAGAAAGAAATATTCGGGTGAAGGAACATACGAAAACTACTGCGCTTCCATTGGGAGCGTGGGTCTTGCAAAAAGTGCAGGATTATAAGGAAGCTATTAAGTTTCGATTGACAATAACGGTGGTTTTTTCTTCTGTCATGGCGTTTTTGATTGCCAGCATAGGAGCGATTAACTGGCAGAGTGTGTTAATATTGGCTATGGGCGGTTTTTTTGTCACTGGAGCGGCTAATATATTTAATCAGGTCTTGGAAAAAGATTTTGATATTTTAATGACGCGGACGCAGAATCGACCCATTGCAACAGGTAGAATGACGGTACTTGAGGCAGTTGTTGCCGGAGGCATTATGTCCATTGTTGGGATTGCATTTTTGGCTTTATTTAATCCATGGACGGCTATTCTGGGCATGGTGGCATTGGTCAGTTATGCATTTATTTATACGCCTTTGAAAAGGGTTTCGCCCATTGCCATCTTTGTGGGGGCTTTACCAGGGGCTTTGCCTATGGTAATTGGTTGTGCAGCTGCAGAAGGGAGGTTGACTTTATTGGGATTGTCGCTTTTTATATTGCAATTTTTATGGCAGTTTCCGCATTCATGGTCGATTGGGTATTTAGGATTTGAGGACTACAAAAAGGCGGGTTTTAAGTTCATGCCCGAAGTAAATGGCATGTTGGACAGGAGTGCGGGACTTCAATCATTGCTGTATTCCCTATTTTTAATTCCAGTTTGCGTCCTGCCATGGTTTTTAGGGGCGACGGGATTTGCGACGGCTATTTTGGCGGTATTATTAAGTGTGGGTTTTAGTTTTTTTGCCTGGACTTTTTATGAAAAATATACAAGAAAATCGGCCCTGGTATTGATGTTTTATTCTATTGCATATATACCATTGGTATTAATTATTTTTTTCTTGGATAAATTAGGATAATTTTGGATACAATAAATGAACATACGGTTAAGCCTTATTTGCAAAGTAAAATTCACCCGTTGAAATTTGCATTGTGGGTAGCTATTGGAAGTATCTTAATGATATTTGCCTCACTGACCAGTGCTTATGTCGTTCGGCAGGCTGCTGGAAATTGGATTGAATTCATTATGCCGAATGGCTTTTACATTAGTACCTGTTTTATAATAGCGAGTAGTGTATCATTGCATTTAGGATATTTATCTTTTAAAAAAGGAAAAGAAAGACCGTATCAACTGTACCTCTTAGGTGCTGGCTTGTTAGGTATTGGATTTTTAATCTTTCAATATCAGGGATGGATGACTTTGATGGAGTTTGGTCTTCCCTTGAGAACAAATGCATCTGGTGATTTCACCTACATTTTATCATGGTTGCATGCCGCCCATTTACTGGGAGGCTTGTTGGCATTGATAATTTCAATTCTCGTCGCATTTTTGGTGCCTTTTAAGGTGACTGCAATGAGAACTTTAAGATTAGAGTTAGTAATGACATATTGGCATTTTGTCGATGTGTTGTGGATATATTTATTATTATTTTTTATTTTACAATAACCTGTAAACTGTATAACAATGGCGAATCATTCTGTCACTGATCACAATACGGATCAGCAAGATTCCAAATCTGCATGGGGAGGTGGAACTCAACCTTTTAAAGCCAGTTATGGAAAGCTCATGATGTGGTATTTTTTACTATCGGATGCTTTTACCTTTGGTGGTTTTTTAATTTCTTATGGTGCGCTAAGGTTTAGTAGCCCTAGTTGGCCATTACCGGATGCTGTTTTTGCTTCTGCTCCTTTTAATAATATGGGGATGGGGCATGAGACCCACATGCCATTACTATTTGTGACCTTTATGTCCTTTTTGTTGATTATTAGCTCTGTCACAATGGTACGTGCCGTACAGGAAGGGCATCGAGAAAATAAAAATGGAGTTGTTTTTTGGATGTTGTTAACAGTATTCGGAGGACTTGGCTTTTTGAGCTGTCAGGCATGGGAATGGAATAATTTAATTTCTAACGAGCATTTAACATTGGGCACAGACCCTTTTGGGACACATGATACGGCAGGTGTGTATTTAGATGAAAAGGGACAGGAAACGGAGGAGGTATTTGAAATGGGAGCGCCTTATTTGATTCATAAGCAGCACGCCGATCATTCTGAGGCTGCCAGTCATGAGCATGGAGAGCAGGCTGCACACCATGAAGAAGAGGCTGCACATGAAGAAGCCGCGGCAATGCCTCCCGGAGATTACCCAGGAGTCGTCGTTGATGAAATGGGCTTTGTACACAAAAAATTTAAAGTGACGGAAGGACCTATGTCCGGTACAATCAAGTCAGAGCGGTTTGGTCCAAAAGCATTTGGTGGATTGTTCTTCTTCATAACAGGTTTTCACGGATTTCACGTTTTTTCAGGAGTTGTTTTCCTAATGATTATTTTACTGAATGCGGCAAGTGGTGTGTATGTCAAAAGGAAAAATGGATATGAGATGGTTGAAAAAATTGGGCTATATTGGCACTTCGTCGATTTGGTATGGGTATTTGTTTTTCTAGTATTTTATTTACTATAAATTTTGCAGGAAACATTTATTGTAATTATTTTTTATTATTTTTATTAATTAACTATTATGTCACATTTATCATACGAAGAAAGTAAAAAGCGGGTGTTTTTTGGTTTGAAACTTTTAGCTGTTATCACTTTGATCGAAGTAGTGGTTTCTCTTTTTGGAAAAGGTTTTCTTGGAGATGGCTCACCCAAAACTGGCGTGGTTAAAGGGATTGTCATTATATTACTAATCGCTTTTTCTTTGTATAAAGCGCGATTTATTATTTTTGAGTTCATGCATTTGGGGTATGAAGTTAAAAGCCTTTCCTGGGCCATTTTGTTTCCCATTGGATTATTGGTCTGGGCAATGTACCCATTTTTTCAAGATGGCAATGCATGGAAAAATCGCCGAAAAAATGATGGAGATTCAACTAATAAGGAGCAAATAATTAAAAAGCATAAACAGGAAGGTTCGCTATTGAAAGATACCTATATAATTGACGATAGAGGATAAGGCTGGATATGAAAATTTTTATTAAATAAAAGCGACCAAATTACCTGTTTAGGATTTGGTCGCTTTTATTTGTTTAGACAAATACGTTTATATGGAAAATACAAATTCAGCTCCCGGCTGGGTCATTGGGCTTATACTTTTTTTAATGTTTGTTGTGCTCCCGGGCGGCTCGTGGTATTATTTGCAGGCTGGGACAAAGTTTCGCAAAGAGCTTCTGGATAAATTGGAACATAAAGGTGCGATGCCTCTGGTTAAAGGCACCAATTTTGATGGCACCCCAATCAATAGTCTTACGGAGCAAAAAGGTCTTTTTATCGTTACTTTTAGTGATTTTGGAGATGCTCCACTGTCACAGTCCAAGATTGCTCTTTTGCAGAAACTTCATCAACAATTTGATGTTCGTAAAGATGTTTTTTTCTTGAACTTAGTACCTGATTCCTCTTTTTTTGATCCTGCTAAATTGAATAAATTTGTGTCAAAAAATAATTTATCCGATGCTGCCCAATTTCTTTTTTTACAGGCAGATGCTCCTTTGACGAAAGATGATTTTCATTTTTCTTACAAAAAAGGTGAAACTGAAGCAAATAATAGTTATTTTGCCTTGGTGGATTTTGATCGGGAAATTAGAAGTTTCTATGATGTCACTCAACAGGCAGATCAGGAATTATTGGTTAAGCATCTGGCCATACTTTTGCCCACCGTAAAAAAGAGAAAAGTAGCTAAATAATGGATGGAAATAAAAATATTGCATTAAGTCGGAAATTAAACAAATGGGCATGGCTCATTAGCATTGTTGTTTTTCTGCTGGTAGGAATGGCTAGAAAACCTATTTTTAATCTTCCGGAAGGATGGAATTTAGATTTTTTACCAGCGGTCTATTCCGCTTTTAATGCGATTACGGCCGTTTTGTTATTATTGGCACTATATTTTATCAAACAAAAGCAAGTGCAAAAACATAGACAAACTATTTATGTCGCAATCACTTTTTCGGTGCTTTTTTTACTGCTCTATGTATTGTATCACTTCACTACTCCGGAAACAAAATTTGGTGACGTGAACCACGATGGGGTTGTTAATGCAGAAGAATTATTGTTAGTGGGGAAATGGAGAATGATTTATCTACTTTTGTTGTTGAGCCATATTGTGTTGGCTGCATTTGTATTACCTTTGGTGATGTTTACCTTTATACGCGCCTATACCAACCAGATTGAAAAACATAAAAAAATGGCTAGATGGGTCTTCCCAATATGGCTTTATGTAGCGATAACGGGGCCGATTATTTATTTGTTTTTGCAGCCGTATTATTAAATTGGGTTGTTACAAAAAAAAGAATCATGAAGAATTATAAAACATTTACAATTGTACTATTTATTCTCGTTTTGATGGTCATCTCTCAGGATATGATTGCCCAGTGTCCCATGTGTCGGATGTCGGCAGAGTCTAATTTGGAAAACGGAGGTACGGCAGGAAAGGGACTAAATACTGGCATCTTATATTTACTGTCCATGCCTTATTTACTGATTGGTACAATTGGTTTTCTTTGGATCAAAAATCGGAGAAAAAACAAGGAAGAAGTGCTTGGAGATTAGAGGTCATAGCATTTTTAATCTGAAACTCAAATGCTCCACTTTTGTCGGATTGTTTCCTGATATTAATGCTGATATAAATACCTCCATCTGAATTCTTTTTTTCAAAAATACAAAAAAATGGGGTAAAAATCAAGTGTGCATCAGTATCGGCGTTAGTCTTTCCGCCTTTTACCGTCGGTTTTAACCTTTTACCGTCGGTTTTAACCGACGGACTATAGCACCACCCCCAATT
>CAZNCI010000129.1:0-1159 GCA_964571475.1 uncultured Saprospiraceae bacterium
GGAAATCTAAGCCCTGTAACCACATCATACCACCGGCATCGATATAAGACTTGATTGCTTCGTTATCTGTTTCGTCTCCGTTCCAAAATAATAAACCGGCGGAATCATTACCTGTGTACCAGATAACCAGATCAAATGGTGTCATGAAGTCGATAGATGGAGATGCCCCTTCAGTAGGTGCATCAAAATAGGTGTAAGCATAGCCCAGATCATCTAAAGCTGTCTGTAGCTCAGTAATTCGACTGGCATCTTTGTCGTTGTCGTTGACTAATAAAATGGAAATTTGTGCCTGTGACATAAATCCCATTAGCATGAAAAGCAAAGTGAGGATGTAATTTTTTTTCATAATTTCCTTTTTTAGGTTTTAAAAATGTAAATTCTAATTATTTAAATAGTAAAAAATAGGTATAATTTCATGCTTGCCAAAACGCAAGCAAGGGTGTAAAGGTCTTTCGCTCCATTCAAAATAAGAATGATTAATTTCAAAAAATACTATGATTTTTGTCAGCTATTAGCCAAATAGTTGTTGTAATTTTGCTGGGCAAGGTATTACTTTTTTGAAAAATATAAAACTTATATGCAATGAGTCGTTTTTTTCTGGTGTTAATGGGACTTCTTTTATTTCAAAATATATCCTTTGGATGTACCACTGCCGTGGTTTCGGGAAAGTTTACAGTAGATGGTCGTCCTATGCTGCTCAAACACAGAGATACATGGGCGATTAATAATAAAATCGTGAAATTCACGGATGGTAAATATACTTATACGGGCTTGGTTAATTCCAAGGATTTAGACAATAAAAGTATTTGGATTGGTTTTAACGATCAAGGGTTTGGCATTATGAACTCTGCGAGTTATAACTTAAGTAATGATACCATTCGACTTTCAGGGAATGAGGGACGAATTATGAAATTGGCATTACAAAGCTGCCGAACTATTGATGACTTTGAAAAGCTTTTGAAAAATATGGAGCAACCTACTCGAATTTCGGCTAATTTCGGCGTGATTGATGGGGAAGGAGGAGCGGCCTACTTTGAAGTGGGGAATTTTTCATTTGCAAAGTTTGATGTCAATGATCCGACTGTCGCTCCTTATGGTTATTTGATCAGAACCAATCATTCAATGACGGGCGAGTTAGGCAAGGGAGGTGGATATATTC
>CAZNCI010000129.1:1169-9806 GCA_964571475.1 uncultured Saprospiraceae bacterium
TCGCCTTTCTACGGCAGAATCTGTATTTACCGAAGCGATTAGAGCCGGAGACCTCAGTGCACAAACCATCCTTCAGGATTTGAGTCGAAATTTGACCAACCCCTTGATAAAAACAGATTTGAATGATTTTGGTAATATACCCGAAAATACGCCAACCTATGTTCCTTTTCTGGATTATGTTCCCCGCTCGGGTACTTCCTCGGCGGTAATCGTAGAAGGAGTAATGAAGAACGAAAACCCCAATTTAACAACGATGTGGACGGTCTTGGGATGGCCGGTATCTTCTGTCGTTATCCCTATTTGGTTAAATTCAGATGTCGATCTGCCCAATATGGTTAAATATGCAGCAGCACTTAAAGATGCTCCAATGTGTGACTTTGCATTGCAGCTTAAAAAACAAGCTTTTTCCTACACTTGGGGATATAGCAGTAAATACTACGTGAATATCAACGCTATTATTAATGCCGATCACACGGGGATTGCGAAATTGGAGAAAAGAGGGTATTGATATTTCAAAAATGAGAACATTTTATCAGCGAATTGATAAAATAATCCCTGCCTTTTATCACTCCAAATTTAATTTATAGGGTTTTAAATGTAGCGGATGTGCTCTTTTTTTTGAATGAGGCGTTTGTACTAATTTTGGTAATTATTTTTTGACAAATGATAAAATAGTGTTATCTTTAGGTGTTTTTTGTAATGAATAAATTACCCAGATGAAAAATTTCACAGCAATTCTTTTCGTATTTCTCTTTGTTATATTCAATGCTCAGGCTCAAAAAACCAGTACAAAATTTGGGGCGATTTCAGATGCAGAATGGAATATGTCCGTTTGTAGGTTATGAGGTGAACGTAATGAAAGATAATATCCGGGGCAAAGAAGCCAATAATATGGATAAGTCTCTATCACTGCGAAAGTCATCTTTGCAGTAATTGTCAATTTTTACCGTGAATTCAAGAATTTTTGAAAATATTTGCTGTATGATTAGAGTGATGCTTCTTTCTTTTCTTTTTTTACTTTTTGGTCTGGATGCCTCTGCGCAGCAACCTAACCTTGATTTTGGAGATATTTCCGAAGAAGAATGGGCCATGAAACGCTGTGATTTTGACACTTTGGCGAATGCTGTACTATTATTAGCTCAAGGAACGGTCGATTTTGGCGATTTTAATGCCAATTTAAGGTATCACCGGCGGATTAAATTATTGAACGAAAGTAGCTACAAGGAAGCCAGTATTCAAATCGAATACTATCGAAAGGATAATAGAGAGCGCATTCTTAATTTGAAGGCATTTACCTTTTTGCGGCAAGCAGATGGTCATGTCAATAAAATAGAAGTGACCGATTTTTACGATGAAGATTTGAATGAAAACTGGTCTTGGAAAAAATTTACTTTCCCGGCACTGGCACCCGGAGCAATTATCGAGTATAGTTACACCTTGGTGACAGACCGGATTAGGACACTGAAACCATGGAATTTCATGGGAGAATTACCCGTTGTTTATAGTGAATTTAAGCTGAGCCCTTCTGGGAGGTTTCAATATAATATTATTGGGACTGGCACGCACTTTTCTAAAAAATATACTGGTTCAAATAAAATGAATAAATGGTCTTTAGAAAAGTTGCCGGGCTACGCCAATGAAAAATTTGTTATTTGCCCATACGATTATATTGATCGAATTCGATTTCAATTGAGATCAGCTGTTGTCAAAGGAGAAAAAATAAACCTCATTGATAATTGGAAAGCCTTAAACCATAAAACACTAGAGATTTATGCTGGTTTTTTGAAAAAGGGAAATGATCGAAAACTTATCAAAACGCTTATTTCGGACGAGGATGATGCATTCATGAAAGCAAAAAAAATCTTTGCCTATATGAAAAGGACTTTCGTTTGGAATGGATATGAGGGTATATATCCTAACGGAAAAGTGAGGGCATTTTTGAAAAGTAAACAAGGAAATGTAGCTGACCTTAATTTGTATATGTTAGGTTTATTAAAGGCAGCAAAATTGGAGGTGCATCCATTGCTTTTGAGTACAAAAAAACATGGAAAACCAATCATGAATTTTCCTCTATTGGGTCAATTTAATCGTGTGATTTGCCATTTGAAGATAGGAGGTGAAGTGGTATTTATGGATTTAGGGAGTGATAATGAATATTTACCATATAACAAAATTCCTTATCAGGATCTCAATTATTTTGGATTTCTTTTGAAAAAGAAAGAGCCGGAGTGGGTGGAAATTCCCGTATCCACCGATAATTCAATTGCAAAAATAATCACTTTGAATCTTAACACCTTGGAGGGGAGTTATAAAGGTCGGTTCACCGGTTATTTAGCGGCTGATGTACGCAAAAAGTATGAAGCGGAGGCGTCTTTGTTGAATACAAAATATGTTGAAGGTGTCGATGGACAGGAAGTCATTGTTTTGGAGGAACAACTAACAGTGAAAAACAAAGAAGCCATCGAAAAACCAGTCGTGATTGAAATACCACTTGAATTGGGTATGTTTGAACAGGATGATTTCCTTTATTTTACACCCAAAGGATGGACTGAGTATGGACAAAATCCTTTCGATGAAGAAAAGCGTGTTTTACCGGTTGAGTTCTATTACGGAAAGTCAATGCAGTATGTTATTAAGGTGACGCCTCCTGAAGCTTATAGAATAGATGAATTGCCAGATGAACTGGCATTAAAATTACCTGCAGAATTAGGCGATTTTATTTATAGCGTTAGACAGGATGAAAATCAGGGAGTGGTAATTAATTTTTCCTTTCGGCAGGAAGCTGTATATATGAGTCCGGTCGCTTATCCATATTTGAAGGAATTTTATGCCCAAATGAGTGAAAAATTGGGTGAGGCGATTGTTTTTAAGAAAAAATAAGAAAATGCATAGTCAAAATGGCTATCTTTACGTTTTTTATGTAGAATCACCTATTAAATTTTTTATTTTATGAAGAAGATAATTTTTGTTTTTTCCCTCTTGATTTTGGGCGTTGTGGCAAATGCACAGTACGAATTTAAGACCGATCACGAGATTGGCTGTACTTCTGTCAAAAGTCAGGATAATACTGGTACCTGTTGGAGTTTTTCGACCATTAGTTTTTTGGAATCTGAGGTTTTGAGAATGACCGGTAAACGCATAGATTTATCAGAGATGTCTATCGTTCATACAATTTATATGGACAAGGCTCGGAATTATGTTCTCCGACAAGGTAAAGCTCAATTCAGTGAAGGTGGGCTTTCTCATGATGTTATTAATGCAGTAAGGATCAATGGCGTGACGCCTGAGAGTGTGTTTTCTGGAAATAAAGATAAAAACGGTCGTTATAATCACAGTGCAACAGTTGAAGAAATTAAAACCTTGATTACCGGATTTACCAAGGAAAGTGTATTAGAACCCAATTGGCTAAAACCCGTGCGGAAACTGGTTGATGAAGGGATTGGTCGCTTGCCCGGCAAATTTGTTTATGAGGGCAAAGGATATACTCCAAAATCTTTTAGTCAGGAATTAGGAATCGTACCGGATGATTATATTACGATTACGTCTTTTGCTCATCATCCTTTTTATTCTAAATTCATTTTGGAAATTCCTGATAATTATTCCAATGGGACCTATTATAACGTTCCGCTAGATCAATTATATGCTATCACCAAAGGGGCGGTTGAGCAGGGTTTTTCAGTCGCATGGGATGCAGATGTGAGTGAAAAGGGGTTTAATGCACGGCAGGGCTTGGCGGTACTTCCGCTTGATGATGATTATAATGCGGCTTTCAAAAATCCAGTGGAAGAAAAGCAAATCAATCAAAAAAACAGACAACAGGCATTTGAGACTTATGAAACGACGGACGATCATTTGATGCATATTGTGGGAATGGCACACGACCAAAAAGACCAGCCTTTCTTTATAGTTAAAAATTCATGGGGTCCTATTGGTCCATATCAGGGAGAAATATATGTTTCCAAAGCCTATTTTGATTATAAAACTATTGCTATTATGGTGCATAAGGATGCATTGCCAAAGAGTTTTAAAAAACGTTTTGACTTGAAATAGGAAATTTTCAAAAGAGCATATTTAAAGCCCTTTGGTCTTGTAGTTAAATATAACTAAGCACCAAGGGGCTTTTGATTAATATTGGGCTTGTGCCTATTTTTATCAATAAACAAGTCACTTATCCCGATAAACCTGTCAGGACGCCCCATTCACTGGCTCGATTTGACAAAAAACAGATAGCGTTTAATAGCAATAATTTAATTCCTACGCACCAGATATTTTGAGCTAATTTCTGATTCAAAGATATATTGCAGACAGGCATTTAAAACTAAAATTTGTATAATTGGTTAATAAAGGTAGTTTTGCAATCTAAAAAAAATATATGGCAACCATAAAATTTACATTTGAGGATAAAAGTATCCAGCCTATTACTGTTGATAACGTGAAAGAAGGGGATACTATTCTTGAAGTGACTGAGGATCATGATATTCATCTCAACCACAATTGTGGAGGCGTTTGTGCCTGTAGTACCTGTCATATTTATGTCAATAAAGGGGACGAATACTTAGAAGAAATTTCTGATAAAGAAGAAGATTTTATTGATCGGGCAATTAACCCTAAAATAGAATCCCGC
The DNA here is from genome assembly GCA_964571475.1 of uncultured Saprospiraceae bacterium. GTDB lineage: Bacteria > Bacteroidota > Bacteroidia > Chitinophagales > Saprospiraceae > JALVDO01. Next base: position 5,794 of record CAZNCI010000129.1, read on the forward strand.
CTGGCCTGTCAGTGTGAGGTAATCAAAGAGGACGCCGTAATTGAAGTGGTAGTTCCTGATCAGAAATTAATAATAGGACACGAACATTAATAGAGAACAAATGGGATTTAAGGAAATAGACGATTTACCCATAACATGGTCTGACCATGAAGATGTAGCTATGGGGTTGTATGATAAATTTGGGGACGATTTTACGGAAGGTAAGATTTATCGAACTCGATTTACAGATTTAATAGACTGGGTTTTGGAATTGCCTAATTTTACCGGTAAACGGGAGGAATGTAATGAAGGGCATTTGGAGCAAATTCAGGCCAAATGGGTCTATGAGTGGCGTGATAATCAATAAATTTTTATGAATTTATTAGAACGGTTTAAGGAAATAAATACTTTCATCTTTGATGTAGATGGCGTCTTGACGGATGGTTATTTACTTATCACTGAAGAAGGAGAGATGCTACGTAGAATGAATGTGCTTGATGGTTATGCCATGAAAAGAGCTACCACCGAAGGTTACAACATATTTATCATTACCGGTGGAACATCTAAAGGCGTCGTAAAACGTCTGGAAAGACTGGGAATTCGGGAAGTTCACTATGGCATAAATAATAAATTGGAGGTCTTTAATCGCTTGATAGAACAATACAATTTGGATGAAGGCAAGGTTTTGTATATGGGCGATGATGTGGCTGATTATTCAGTAATGCGCCGTGTCGGCATCGCCTCCTGTCCACAAACAGCTGTCAAAGAAATTATAGATGTCGCTACTTATATTTCACCTAAAAGAGGGGGAGAGGGGTGCGTCCGTGATGTGATTGAAAAAGTAATGCGTTTAAATGATAATTGGTTATAAGCATGAAGTATCTTTTTAGGCTCTTTAGGTTTCCCAATTTAGTTATTGTTGCGATATTACAATGTTTGATTTATTTCAACCTTTTAATGCCTTTATTGGATCAATATGGTATTCAGCCAAGTTTTCCTCCGATGGAATTTGGATTGTTCGTATTGGTGACCTTATTGATAACAGGTGGTGGTTATATCATCAATGATTTGGTGGATTATGATGCAGATGTTATCAATAACGAAGGGAAAGTAATTGTTAAGAAGAAAATTCCACTTGGTATTGCGAGTTGGATTTATTATGGCACGATAACATCGGGTTTTTTTTTAGCATTATTTTTGGCCTTTTTTTCTCATAATTTAGATTTATTGTGGATTTTTCCCGTTGCGGTATCCGGCCTTTTTATTTATTCTATCGTCTTAAAACGCCAAGTGTTAATCGGTAATATTGTCGTCGCTTTATTCGCAGGAGGGGTGGCAGGCATCGTGGCAATTGCGGGGAAAGCAGGTTTAGCGGACTTAAATGAGGTTGCTCCAGAAAAAACAGCACAATTTTTTATAGTCGTTTGGGCTTATGTTGGCTTTGCTTTTTTTTCGACCCTCTTTCGAGAAATTGTGAAAGATATTGAGGACGTTGAGGGAGACCGAAAAGCAGGGTTTAAGACGCTCCCTATTGTTGCGGGAGTTTCATTGAGTAAAAAAATAGGGCTTTCGATTGGTATTTTATTGTTTTTAATGACGGGGCTAGGGGTATTTAAAATACTTCCCTGGGTGATGGAAAATATACCTGATTACTGGCCATGGATGATTTTAGTAGCTGTAATTAGCCTTGTATTAGAAGTGATTTCTATTGGAATGTTGTGGAAAGCTAAGGACAAAAAAGCTTATTGGAATATTAGCCAGGTCATCAAGTTAATCATGATTATGGGGATCGTCTTTTTGTCATTTATTAGATTAAATTGATAAAAAAATAAACAAAATATGGATATCTTAAACCGCCCAATCATACTTGCATCAAAGTCGCCAAGAAGAAAACATTTATTAACGGAGGCTGGGTTTGTTAATTTCAAGGTTAAAACCAAGGAAGTGGAGGAGTCTTATCCTAGTGATATGCCTCCGCATGAGGTCGCTCAATATCTAGCAGAGAAAAAGGCACTTGCCTGCATCGATTTTCTGACAAAGGAGGAGGAAGTATTAATTGCAGCTGATAGTATCGTCATTTTGGAGGATGAAATATTTGAAAAACCAGTTGATCGAAAGGATGCTATTCGGATACTTTCTGCCCTTTCAGATAAAAAACACCAAGTAATCACAGGTATTTGCCTTTTGAGTCAATCAAAAAAAGTTTCATTTTCCGGTGTTTCAGATGTTTATTTACACCCTTTGTCCATGGAGGAAATCAAATATTATATCGATCATTACCAACCTTATGACAAAGCAGGAGCCTATGCCATTCAAGAGTGGATTGGTCACTGTAAGATTGAAAAAATTGAAGGGACACATCCGAACATTATGGGATTACCCGTTGCGCTTATTTATAGACATCTGCAAGCATTTTAGCAAAAGAAGTGCCTGATTTATTGGGGCATTAACAGTTATTTTTTACCTTTCTATTACAATATTATAAAAAATGAAATGGAGAATAAAATTTTCTGGTAAATCTAATATCGATTGCATAATATCATCTAATTATGCTTATATTGATATGCACGACAATGGTTTAAACTGTAAGAATAAAGAACTAAAACAGCAACTTCTTGGTTTTGGATGCGGTCTTTATGGCATAAAATCAGTGATAGTCGAACGCAATGAACAAGTACCTTATATTCCAAGAAGAGCAAAAGGGCTTCAATTTCAAAAAAATGTTAAAACTGATCAAATAGATTTTAGCAGGTTTAGTAGATTGAAAATTATTCAATTTATCGATGTAGAGAAAATTCCTATTGGAATAATAAAAGCACCATCACTTGAAATATTAATTATTTCTTCTAAGCATTTGAAGCAAATTCCTTTTGAATTAGAGGCATTACCAAGGTTAAAAATACTTGGTATTGACATGGCGGATAACCTTGAAGTTTACCCAAGTTGGATAGAAAATCTTACATCTCTCGAAGAATTGATTTTAGATAGATTTCATAAAATAGATGCTGAAATAAATTTAACCAAACTAAAAAATTTGAAACTTCTTCATGTTCTTGATTCTCCAAATGTTAATATTTCAGAATCGGTTAAATTTTTACAGAACCTTTCGTCCTTATATGTTAGAAGATGGAAACCATACTTTGCTGATATTGAAAATCTAGAAACGTTACATATTGGCTATTTTGATGACGAAGAAGATATTTTAGCGATTGAGAAAAATAGAAACCTAACGGATTTACATATCTCAACAATGTGGTGCGAAGGAATTCCAGAAGTGGTCTCAAAACTAAAAAAACTTAAGCACCTTTCCATTGGTTTTTCATCTGCAAAAACTTTAATTAACAATAAAGTATTATATTTTCCCGAACTAGAATATCTTGCTTTACGCTCTCATTTTTTAGATGATTTTCCTGTGCACTTAATGCCTAAGTTGAAGTATATGACAATCTATTGCTTAAATGAAAAGGAGGATGATAAAATTGAGCTGAATCCCAAATTAAATCAACTTGAAAGTTTAGATTTTCTCTATCTTGTTGGTGATGGAACCAAAGCATACGATGAAAGAAAGTTTAAATTTAAAATAATAAGACAAGAAGATGGGCTGATTTATCTATAACATACTTTTACAATAAATTGCGGTCGGCTAGAAACCTTTTAGCCCCCCGTTTTTTGATTTTTCTTTCAAGCGCCAGAGCTTCCTTTTTAGAATTGAGTTCGACAGAAAAAACAATAACCCAGTCCTTGGCCTTAGCGGTAAAACCATCATGATTGGACAAGTGATAGCGAAGTCTATGTTGAGGAGTCAAAGCCGAAGCCCCGGTATAAAACTTTTGTAATTTTTCAGAAAAAAGAATATAAGTGAAAAAACTCATGGATGACAGTTGAAAAAAAAGAGCCAACAAATACATGTTGGCTCTTTTGAATGTGTCGGGGCGGCAGGATTCGAACCTGCGGCCCTCACGCCGCAGGCGTGATGCGCTACAATAAATTGCGGTCGGCTAGAAACCTTTTAGCCCCCCGTTTTTTGATTTTTC
>CAZNCI010000129.1:9906-9994 GCA_964571475.1 uncultured Saprospiraceae bacterium
ATACATGTTGGCTCTTTTGAATGTGTCGGGGCGGCAGGATTCGAACCTGCGGCCCCCTGCTCCCAAAGCAGGTGCGCTAACCGGACTG
>CAZNCI010000130.1:0-9990 GCA_964571475.1 uncultured Saprospiraceae bacterium
TTCGAATCAGAGATATGGGATGCTATGCCCAAGCCGACAGAAAATGAAAATCTGCAGACACTTATGGCTGCTCAGGCTGATACCCTGTTTTTGTTTTATCCTACAAGTGATAATAATAACCTTTTTTGTAAAATTGAAGGAGAGTTGGAATGGCACTCATTACCGGACTTCCCGGGTAGTCCTCGCCATTTAAAAAGTATTCATCGCTATAAAAATTACCTGATCGTCGGAATGGGGATTGATTATCATAATAATGAAAACCTTCTTGCCGATATTTGGGTGTTTAATGTGGGGACTTCAACGTGGACAGAGATGGCTGCTTATCCCGGCAAAGCTTTTCATTCCGGCTTTATTTTTGAAATAAACGACCGGCTTTATATCGGAGGAGGAGCCACAGAGACAACTATTTCCAAAGAAGTTATGAATGGGGAGATGTGGAGTATATATTTGGAGTAGTTTCCTGAAAAAGTTCTAATTCAAAACAGCACCCGTGAAGTTTTGGACTGGATGCAGTTTTTAGTTTTGATGACAATAATGCTTCCCCTTGTCGCAATTGAGACATATATGATGGTATTTTTACCCAAAACAAACTATGAGGAGCTCATTTTGTTTTCAACGAAAATACATGGAATACTTCTTTGAAACATCTGGAATAGTTGCCTCTTTTGTGGGCACTTTTATAGAAGGAGAAATTTTATTACTCACCTCTATCATTAGTGCTCAAATGGGCTATTTTAATTGATAATTATTGAGTCATTAAGCCTCATAGCTTACTGGTTTTATGCCAAAAGGCCTTACGGGGAATATTGTTAGAAAATAACGGTGCACAAATAAGCAATTATGGACATATTGTACTTACTGACGGTCTTGGTTTTATTATTTTCAATTGTAGGTGCGGTGAGGCTTTCTAAATACAATTCAAAGAAGGGAAATATTTGTCCAAAACCAGGAGGTATACCGGCTTGTTATATTGTTTTAGTGTTTTTTCTGGCAACGGGCGTAAGCCATTTATTAAATACGACTTTAAGTAATAAATTATATTTTTTATTTATCTCTATTCCGGGCTTCATCGCCTTAGTTGGGACGGTGACGGAGTTGACAGGGAAAAAAATATGTCCTCGTACAGAGTCGGGTATTCCAATGTGCTATATATCTTTGGGTTTGTGTGGTAGTTTGGCTATACTAAAGTATTTTTCACTCTAAATTAATATCATGGATTCAGTCCAACAAAAACATTTCCGAGTCTGCAATCTTTGCGAAGCCATGTGCGGACTTGAGATCATCCATGATGGTCGAAAGGTCTTATCTGTTAAGGGGGACAAAAAAGATCCTTTAAGTAAAGGTAGTATATGCCCCAAAGGCGCATTAATTCACGAGTTGCACAATGATCCTAATAAACTAAGGACGCCTTTAAGGAAAAAAGAAAATGGAGAATGGGAGGTAATAAGCTGGAAACTTGCTTTGGATATTGTGGGAGCACAAATCAATAAAATACGGAAAAATCATGGAGCCGATGCCATTGGGCTTTATTTTGGCAATCCAACAGTACATAATTTTGGCATGATGATGATGGCGGGAGAAATGAAGCGAATCCTACGAACCAAAAACGTTTTTTCGCCTACTTCTATGGATCAATTGCCCCACCATTTTATAGGATATTATATGTATGGGCATTCATTGAATATTTCGATTCCAGATATTGACAGAACCCAATATCTGGTCATCTTTGGTGCTAATCCCGTTGCCTCGAATGGTAGCCTGATGAGTGCCCCGGGTATTCAAAAGAGATTAAAAGATATTCAGGCGCGTGGTGGAAGAATAATCCAATTTGACCCCCGAAAAAATGAAACAAGCAGAATAGTCGATGAACACTATTTTATCAGACCCAACACAGATGTTTACCTGCTTTTGGCAATGCTACATTTGATTCAAAAAAATAGTTGGATTAAAATTGGAAACCTTCAAAATCATATCAGAGGATTGGGGCGCCTGAGGGGAATTGCACAAGAGTTTACCCCCCAAAGAGTAGCTGAGATGACAGGTGTTTCTCAAGAAACAATACTGCGTATTACTCAGGAATATGCCCAAAGTCAAAAAGCAGTCTTATACGGGCGAATGGGTATGTCAACGCAGGAATACGGAGGCTTGAGCCATTGGTTATGTCACGTTATCAATATTCTGACCGGACATTTTGATACACCTGGTGGAGCGATGTTTGCGACACCTGCATTCGATGTACGGCAGGAAACAAAATTTCGAACAGCACATAAAAGATGGTTTAGCAGAGTACGTCAGTTACCTGAATTTGCCGGAGAATTACCGGTCTCCGTCATGGCAGAAGAAATGTCAACACCGGGTGAAGGGCAGATTAAAGCACTTATTACTTATGCGGGCAATCCCGTCCTCTCAACTCCAAACGGAAAGCAGTTGGATAGGATGTTGCCCAAGCTGGACTTTATGGTTTCTATTGACATTTTTTTGAATGAAACAAGCAGACATGCAGATATTATACTACCTCCTCCATCCCATTTAGAAATTGAGCATTACGACCTCATTTTTAATATGCTATCGGTGAGTAATAATGTTAAATTTTCAAGTCCGTTGTTTCATCCTCCCAAAGGGCAGTTGTACGACTGGCAGATTGCCAGAGAATTAATCAAACGTTTTGCGAAAGCATCTCCCAAAAAACCTTCAAAATTATTTCAGTGGTTGACTCCGAAGCAGTTACTTAGTCTAGGTCTTTTGATGGGCCCTTACGGAAAACTCAGCCATCCCAAAAGGTGGTTTTCCGGCTTGAGCCTGAAAAAAATAATCCATTCAACACACGGGATTAGTCTAGGAGCACTAAAACCAGGGATACCTGAAATTTTACTGACAAAAGATAAAAAAATTAACCTGGCCGATGAGGTATTTTTAAATGGGCTGAATCAATTAAAAGCCACGTTGATCAAAAAAAATTCCCAAAAGCTTTCAAAAAACCAATTTCTATTGATTGGTCGAAGACACCTGAGAAGTAATAACTCCTGGATGCACAATGTGGATGGATTGATGAAAGGAAAAAATAGGTGTACAGCCCTGATTCATCCTCAGGATGCCCATAAATTACAGCTCCACGATCATCAGAAGATAAGCGTAGTTTCTCAAACCGGTAGCATTGATATCCCAATAGAAATTACGGATGAAATAATGCCCGGTGTGTTAAGTATTCCACATGGATACGGTCATTCTAGGAATGGGGTGCAATTAACGGTTGCCTCACGGCCCGAAAATGCGGGTGTGTCTGTCAATGATATAACCGACCATAATTTGATGGATGCTGTGACAGGTAATGCGGTTTTTTCAGGGCAAATTGTAAGCGTAATTACTTAAAATAAAAATATGACAAACGAAATAAAGGTCAATATATCCAAATCGACCAAAATTATCATTCAGGCGAAAGAATCTGATGTAAATCTGAATGAACCCCTGTATGCCATTAATTGGTTTTCCACAAAAAGGGAATGGCTTTATCACTTTTATAATTTTTTAGCCGTCGGTCGTGTCAAAAAGGTAGGTGGAGCTGCTTTTTTTAAGGGGAAAATTACCAAAACAGTTTTGGACGAAAAGAATGCCGCCAGATCTCTTATTTTGATTGTTCGTTATCCGGGCGGGCAAAGTTTTAAGGCTTTATTGGAGATGACTTATTTTAAGTTGGTGAGTATCTTTCGATTGCTCTCTGTTAAGGATTTTTCTTTTGGGTTTACCCAAAAAATAAAACTTGATGAAACGGGGGCGCTGGGGGATAATTTATGTTATGCGGTGCATCACTTCAAGGCTGAAAGTACGGCTTCTTTTTTTGGAAAACTAGATACGGTTTTAGCGGATAAAGTAAAAGTGAAATACGCCGGAAAAATGGCCGCTCAATTATTTTTCCAAAAAGCAGATGATCCTCCACGGGCTCTCCCTAATTTAATGGATGGCATTGTTATTTTTGAATCAAAATTTGAAGATGATATTTCAAAAATGATTGAATCTCCCATTTATCAATCACTGATCGAAGCCTTGGAGTCTTCCTATATTGGATTTGTAAAAAGAACAATATAATGATAAAATATGTACTTATCACAGGCGTTTCAACTGGGATTGGTAATGATGCCGTTGGTTTTCTTATCAATAAGGGATATTACGTTTTTGGAAGTGTGAGAAAAGAGGAAGACTGGCTTAGTCTGACAGAGCAATACCCCCGAAATTTCACCTGTTTGAAGTTTGATGTAGCCAAGGTTGATGAAATTAAATCTGCCTTAACTATTGTTGAAAAAATATTGGCAGGCAGCCAGCTCAACGGTCTGATAAATAATGCCGGACTTGCCCTTGGAGGACCTATTGAACTAATGGATGATGAAAAATTTCGTTATCAAATGGAAATCAATCTATTCGCTGTTAGGAATGTAACCAATATCTTTTTGCCACTATTGAAGGGCAATAGAAAGGAGAACATACGAGGGGGTAAGATTATTATGATGAGTAGTATTTCCGGGATATTTAATACCCCTTTTAATGGTGCGTATTGTATCTCTAAACACGCGCTGGAGAGTCTGGCTGAAACCTACAGACGAGAATTGATGATGTATAATATTGATGTCATTTCTATCCAACCAGGGCCTATTCGAACTAAAATATGGGACAAAAATATCAATAAATACGAAGAATATTCGGATACTGAATACGGAAAACTTATGGGGCGTGCCAATAAGGTAATGAAAAAGGCAGAACGCAATGCCCTGCCGGCGGCTGTTATCTCCAAGTTAATTTATAAAATTTTAAACAGAAAAAGAACGAGGTTGTCTTTTATCATTAATAAAAACTGGTTGCCTACTGTATTATTTATAAAGTATATTCCTGCAAGATGGGTCGATCGGATATTTTATAGGCAATTTTTTAAATGAATTTTGCCCAAGAAGACAGGGCAAATTCGCCGGAAATGTATCATATCTCCATGAAATTTGTTCCACAGCCTTACGGAGTATGCGCGAATATGCTCGAAAGCTTGGGGTGCTAACAGTTTATTCAGGCTATTTACTCCTATTTGTGCCCCTTTTTTAATAATGCAAAATAATTGTAGCTTATTTTTGCATCTTAATACAAAATGTCGTATATTTGTCTAACCAAGTCAAAATAACGCATTATGCCAAATAAAAATAAAATAACAAAAATACACGATAAATTTTTCAAGAAAGTCTTCTCTGATGTTGAAATGGCGAAGGATTTTTTTCTCTCCTTTCTGGATAAGGAGGTGCTGGCTCTGATAGATATTGATTCTATTCAAATCTGTAACACCACTTTTATCAATGAAGATTTGCGTGAGACTTTTGCCGACGTACTCTTTTCTTTCGAGTTACGAGGGACAGATGGTTTGATCTATATATCTATTCTGCTGGAGCACAAAAGCGTGCCCGACAAAAACACACCTGTACAGGTGCTTTACTACGTTGCCCATGCATATTATGATCAAATTCAGAATGGACAGCAACTCCGGGTAGTTTTGCCTCTTGTGTATTACCATGGGGAAAAGGAGTGGATTTATCAACCATTACCCAGTTTATTTTTGGATATTCCAGAAAAATTCCGTAAATTTATCCCGATGCATCAAGTTGAGTTTGTCGATTTGTATCGAGTGTCAGATGAGGAGTTGATGGTACTTTCAAATTTATTATTGACTTCTGCATTATTGACACAGAAGTACAGTCGTGACAGCAAGGCATTAAAAGATAAAATAGAATTGATATTTGGCTCGATTAATAGTGCTCGAAAGGAGAACTTAATTAAGACGATTATCATTTATTTTATGCAATTGACGGAAGACAAAGATGTTAAGTTAAGCGAAATTATTCCAGCATTATCACCACCAGTAAAAAAAATTATTATGAGTACTTATGATATGATTTTGGAAAAAGGCATAGAAAAAGGCATAGAAAAGGGTATAGAAAAAGGTATAGAAAAAGGCATAGAAAAGGGTATAGAAAAAGGCATAGAAAAAGGTATAGTAAGAGGTCAAATAAAAAATTCTATTATCCTAATCGCCAATATGCTAAGTAGCTTTCCGGATATGCCACACGAGCAAATAGCACAGGTGACGAGGGTAGAGTTATCTATGGTAGAGAGCATCCACGATAATTTAGAATCAGGAGAATGGTCGCACCCCCAAAGCTGGACAAAGACGGAATGGAATGACTACTTTGAAAGAGTCAATTGAGGCTAATCTGCCATGAAAGCAAAACTTTTGGAGACAATACTAATTGAAAAGTCGGCTCCTTTGTTTTTGCCTGTCTTGTTTCCAAGTTTAAGTTTTTTACTGTGTTATTGATACGAGTTGATTGAAAGTATATTCCTTCGAGATGGGGGATTGGGTATTTTATAGGCAATTTTTTAAATAATCTTTGTACTTTGTTGCCTCAAAAGCACAGCCATGAAAAGAATACCGTTTAACGATCTCGTTATTACTAAAATAGAAATATTTAAACTCAATATTCCCTATATAGAGCCTTTCATTATCTCCCTTGGAGTGATCAATGAAGCCAAGAATATTGCCTTGCGCATTCATACCAACCAAGAGGGCTTGTACGGAGTTGGAGAAGCAAGTCCGTTTCCATTAATTACAGGAGATATTCAAGCAAGTGATTTTGAATTGGCAAAGGTGTTGTCTAAGGTTCTAATTGGTAAAAATCCCTTGGAAATAGAAGATCGTATCTTTGATTTGAACAAAGACGTGAAATTTAATCCAACCATCAAAAGTGCCTTTGATATGGCCTTATATGATATTATTGGTAAATATAATGAATTGCCGCTTTATGCCATTTGGGGCGGAAAAAATGACCGGCTTATTACCACTGATATGACCGTCAGTATCAATACCCCTGAAAAAATGGCCAAAGATGCCCTCGCTTTCAAAAATGCCGGTTTTCCTGCTATCAAAGCAAAAATCGGGGGTAGTACCAAGGAAGACCTTGCTAGAATAAAGGCAATTCGTGCAGCCATTGGCAAGGAAATGGCACTCCGGGTCGATGCCAATCAGGGTTGGGATACCATAACCGCCATCAATACGCTGAAAGCTATTGCTCTCTACGGTGTGGAACACTGCGAAGAGCCAATTCCCCGGTGGAATTATACGGATTTGCCCTATGTTCGCGCCAATAGCCCCATTGCAATTATGGCGGATGAATCCATATTCGATGATCATGATGCTTACCGTCTGGCAAGTATGAAAGCCTGTGATTACTTTAATATCAAACTATCCAAATCCGGAGGTTTACATAATGCCCTGAAGATTATTTCCATTGCAGAAGCATCTGGCATTAAGTCGCAGGTAGGCTGTATGTCGGAGTCAAGACTGGCATTGACCGCCCTGACACATTTAGTGATGGCAAGAAAGAATATTGTACACTTTGATATTGATTCGGCACTCATGTTGGACAAAGATCCTGTCGTTGGAGGTCTTATATATAAAGACAATGGCCGCATTGAATTATCAGCCGCTCCGGGTATTGGCGCAGACTTCGATCAGGCATATTTGAAGGAGATGGAAAAGGTGGTGGTGAATTCTGTAGAGTAAGCGCAGCAAATTGAAAAATTGTTTTTTTTTTGCCCTGCCTTTTTTTTGCCCTGCCTTTTAAGGCGGGGAATTGAAATCAAAGTTTTAATTGACTTTGGCGTGATTTTTACAAAAATCATGACAAAATCAGTCCTTGTTCCGTAGTTATTCAATATTTTTTAAAATAAAGAGTAAAACATAAAAGCAATGAACACAGTTAAAATCATTTTTATCCTACTATTCTTATCGGGTAGTCAGCTTAATGCAACCAATTATTACGTGTCTAATACCGGTGATAATGGAAATGACGGGCTGACTTTAGATAACGCCTTCCAAACACTGCAATACGCCGCCGACGGGGTAATAACCGGGGATACCGTCTTTGTGACCAATGGCATTTATGCCGGATTTGACCTAAGAGACCGGAATGGGACGGCGCTGAAACCAATTGTGTTTATGGCAATGGGGACAGAGGTGATAATAGCGCAAAGTGGTCCCATACGAGCCGATGGCATTAATATTGAAAATGCCGATTATGTCATTATTGATGGGTTTATGATCAATGATATGCCCGGTAATGGTAATGGGATTCGGGTGGTGTTATCCAATCATTGTGTCGTGAGAAACTGCCGCTGTGATCACAATGCTGAGCGAGGTATTTTTACAGCTTTTACCGATGATATTTTAATAGAGCATAATATTTGTACCAACTCCGTTGACGAGCATGGTATTTATGTCTCCAATAGCTCTGATCGACCTATTATCCGCTATAATGAGTGTTATGGTAACAATAATATTGGTATTCATTTGAATGGTGACCTTTCGGAAGGAGGCGATGGTATTATTAGTGATGCTATGATTTATGGGAATGCCCTGCACGATAATAATTTAGCGGCAGGCATTAATCTGGATGGGGTCGAAAACCCCATTATTTACAATAATATCATTTATAATAATCACGCTGCTCAGGGAATTGCCCTGTTTCAGGGAGATGGAGCCATTGTTTCAAGCGGGGCGAAAATTTACAATAATACCATCCTTATTCCCGACGATGGACGATGGGGGATTTTACTAAATGAAGGGGCAAATATCAATACCGAAATTTATAATAATATCATTATCAACCAACATTCATGGAGGGGATGTATTGCCGCTGAATCAACGGATGCATTACTTTGTGATTATAATATTTTGAATGATAAATTGAGTGATAATGGTGATGGATCAACGATAAGTCTTGAAGCCTGGCAGGCATTAGGTCTGGATGAGCACAGCCAATTGGCTAATGATTTAGTTGATATATTTTACAATATAGAAAATGGTGATTATCACTTTCACTTAATTGCTGCTTCACAGGCAGTTGATTCGGGAACTGACCTTGTGAGTGCTACGGTAACGGTTGATTTTGAAGGGTTTCCTCGCCCTTGGCCTTGGGATGGAGCCTATGATATTGGGGCTGATGAATATGGAATAGGTCTCGCTACGGTTGACCCATTTGTTAATGACTTTAAAGTGTTTCCTAATCCGACTACCAACTTTTTTGCGCTTGACGCAAAAGATTTTACCATAAAAGAAGTGATATTGCTGGATTTGAACGGTCAGTTACTCAAAACTTTTTCCAACAAAAAACAATTAAATGTGTCGGATATAAATTCGGGAATATATATACTTCGCATAAAAGGAAAACAAGGAAAGGTGCTGTATAGAAAGGTGGTGGTAAACAATTAGCAAGACCTGAAATATTTTAACAATGAATGGAATTATTTATGAAATGGCTCGATCTTCAGCAGATCTAACTCAAATCCTTTCTTTACAAAAAGCGAATCTGCCAACGGAGATATCCAAGCAGGAAGCCCAAAAAGAAGGCTTTGTGACGATAGAACACAATATAGATTTATTGTTGAAAATTGCAGGACCTTATGCCCATATTATTGCAAAATTTGAAGGGGAAGTCGTAGGCTATGCCTTGGTCATGGAGCGAGCCTGTTCGATGGAAATACCCGTGCTCATCCCTATGTTTGAACAGATTGAAAAAATAATTTACAAGGGAAATCCCCTTAAAAATGCCCGTTTTTTTATCATGGGGCAGGTTTGTATCAAAAAAGGGTTTAGAGGCAAAGGATTATTCAAAGGCCTATACCATGCACTCCAGCAAAATATGAAATCTGATTTTGATTACATCATTACAGATATTTCCAGTCGAAATAAAAGATCCATAAAAGCACATGAAAAAGTGGGTTTTGAAATTATAAAAGAATATCAACAGGACGATGAAAACTGGATAATTGTACTACTATCTCTTCATCAATAATACCTGATTTAAATTTATTTTTTCTCTTAGGAATGAGTTAAAAATAACTATCCATTTTTAACTGTTTCTTTTGCCCTTATTTTCCACTTTAAAATCAGTCACTTATCTCGAT
>CAZNCI010000131.1:0-9942 GCA_964571475.1 uncultured Saprospiraceae bacterium
CTAAGAACAAAATAATCGAGTAAAGAAAGAACATTTATTTATTTCTCATTCCTTAATATGAACGCTTCGGATTAGGCGCGATGCTGAATAATGAAATGGAAAAGAAAATAGAATTTCCCGAAAGGAAGGTAAATAATCGAAGTGTTTTCTGTTTTCTTATCCCCCTTTATTCCCGAAGGTTGATGAAAAATACAAAAGAACAGGTATTCTGACTCACTTTACTTAGCTCCTTCCCATTCCAAAAAAAAATTGAAACAGTGGTTGATGCTAAAAACTGATTTTAATCAGTAAAGTTTACAGCTGCGGGTACAGTTTCCGGATTTCACGGAATTCCCTTGAGCTTTTGATAGGGCAAAGGTAGTGTTTTTTGGTATGATTATTTGTTTTTGGAGTAAAAAGTATGACAAAATTCAGCGATTTTCTGTGTAATTGTGGCATTAATCTAATTGGTAATTCCCCAGCTGGGTTTTGTTTTCATTCACTTCTTCAAAAAATTCATCACCTTCTTCGCTGCTGACATCCCGACTTCCTCCGCCAATTGTGCAACTGTTGCTTCTTTGATTTTCCTGACCGAACCAAAGGCGGTGAGTAGCTTCTGTGCCGTTTTTTCTCCTACGCCGGGGATACTGATGAGCACCGTGTCGAGGAAGTTTTTCGAGCGTTGATTGCGATGGAAGGTGATTGCAAACCGGTGGGCTTCGTTACGCGCATGCTGGATGACTTTGAGGGATTCAGATTTTTTATTGATGTATAAGGGGATGGAGTCACCGGGGAAGAATATCTCCTCCAGGCGTTTGGCGATACCGACGATGGTCATTTTTCCTTCGAGCCCGAGGGCACGGATGCTATTCATGGCAGAGCTGAGTTGTCCTTTGCCTCCATCGACGATTACCAGTTGGGGCAAGGGTTTTCCCTCTCTTAATAACCGGCTGTATCTACGATAAATAATTTCTTCCATGGAGGCGAAGTCGTTGGCACCGACCACCGTTTTGATGTGGTAATGGCGATAATCCTTTTTAGAGGGTTTCCCATTTTTGAAAACCACACAGGAGGCAACGGGGTTCGTACCCTGTATATTGGAGTTATCAAAACACTCCAAGTGGATAGGTAATTCCTCCATTTGCAGGTCAGATTGCATGGTTTTTAGGATGCGCTCGACGCTGGTTTGTTTATTGGCGTGGGATATTTCCTGTTTTTGCTTTTGGAGGAGGTAGTAGCGTACATTTTTTAGTGATAGGTCGAGCAGGTGTTTTTTGTCTCCGCGTTGGGGGATGGTGATTTTCAGGTCTTCGTCGGGTATGAGTACCTTCATGGGTACGATGACTTCATCTGCAATACTGTTGAATTTTTCCCGAATGGTCGGGATTACAAAAGCGAGTAGTTCGGCTTCGTTATCATTGAGGTTTTTAATCATCTCCTGCGTATGTACGTGGATGATTGCGCCATTGACAATCTTCATATAATTGACAAAGGCTTCCTTCTCGGTGGAGGCAATAGAAAAGACGTCTATATCCCTGATATTGATGCTAACGACGGTTGATTTACCCTGGTAATCACTAAAGGCATCTAGTTTTTCCTTTAGTTGCTGCGCCTTTTCGAATTCGAGTTTTTCTGCCAAAGTCAACATCTCTTCTTTGAAGTGGCGGACGACCGCGGCATAGTTTCCCTTGAGAATATTTTTGATTTGCTCAATTTTTTCGTTGTAATTTTCTGGTGTTTCTTTACCGACGCAGCCGCCTTCACAGTTTTTGATGTGGTATTCCAGACAGACTTTAAATTTGCCTGATTTTATGTTTTTGGGAGATAGGTTATAGGAGCAGGTACGCAGTGGGAATAGTTGTTTGATGAGGTCGAGAATGATCTTAGTTCGCCATCTTGATATGTAGGGACCAAAGTAAGTTGAGCCATCCTTAATGACCCGTCTTGTGATAAATACCCGGGGGAAGGCTTCTTTTTTGATACAAATATAGGAGTAACCCTTCCCGTCTTTCAGCATCACATTATAGCGGGGCTGAAATTTTTTGATAAGGGTATTTTCCAACAATAAGGCATCGGTCTCCGTCTCTACGATGGTGTATTCGATATGATCGGCATTTTTGATCATGAGCCGGGTGCGATGCATTCGGTCTTTTCGTTCACCGAAGTAAGAGGCCAGTCTTTTTTTTAGATTTTTGGCTTTCCCAACATAGAGTACCACTCCATCTTTATCCAGATAGCGATAGACTCCCGGTTCGGAGGGTAAAGTAGGCGCTATTTTTTTATAATCCTCTGTGGTCAAAATAGCTTGGTTTGTCCATCCGGTTCTATATCAAAATCGATAGTATCACCGGGCTTGAGAGGTTCGTCTTTTTTAGGGGTATCGGTTTTGGTTTTTTGCTCTGCCTTTACCTCTTTTTCATCTTTTGGCTTAGGGCGTTCGAGCTTGACGCCCATGATTCTGCCATCGGATAATTTGTTGCCAATAGATTTCCATCCTTTGGTGTCCATGAAGGTATCCAAAATCAATTCTTCATCTTTTCGTTCATTATTGACTTTATGATAATAGTTGAGTTTTGCTCCCGGTATAGCTGTAGCCGCCATTAATTTTGTCTTGGCATGGTCGTTGATATAGGTGAACCTTTGTCCGATGGAGTTGGTTTCTATATGGAATCTTTTGACGACAGTCCAGCCTTTTTCTCCTTCGTAATAGACAACATTTACTACGGATTCAGGCGTAAATTTGGTTACTTCCAAAACATTATTAAAGTCGTAGCGTTTGTCGAAATCCAATTCGTGGACGGCATAGCTGCCGTCTTTGTACAAGACTAATAGTCGGTTGTCACCCGTATCGAATGCGCCCAGATAACGGCCGGTTTCCCGTTTGTGTAATCGACCACTGGCTTCGTCTATCCATACTTTAATGGCACCAAGTGTTGATTTCCCCTTTTCTTTAAAGCTGACTTTACGTACGGGGTAGCGGGTTAGAATATTGCCCTGCGATCCTCGTCCTTTGATGTCTATGGTTGAGAAGTCGAAGTCGAATATTTTTTTCCTTGCCGAGCAGGCTTGGGTGAGTTGTATGGTCACCGTTTCTGCTTCTCCATTGGGGTTGGCGGAAAAATACAGTAGCTTTGAACCTTTTTTTCCCTTGGTTAGGTCGTAGGGTTTATCTCTGGTGATGGCGGTGACATTGAAGCGTTTGACGTAAGTCCGGCCACTTCCTCCATCGAGATAAATCATATTGTAGGTTGTTCGGTCATCACCCTTTTTCCAGACGGCGATTTCGATGATGTTTTCTCCGGCGAATACTTTGTCATCTATTTTTGAGACTTGGAAAGTACCCGTTTTGCGGAAGCTAATCACATCGTCAATATCCGAACAATCAGCGACAAATTCGTCTTTTTTTAATCCTGTTCCGAAGAATCCTGTTTTGCGGTTGACGTATAATTTGGCATTATTAACAACCACTCTTTTGGCTTGGATGGCATCAAAAACTTTGATTTCAGTCTTTCGCTCCCTGCCTTTTCCAAATTTTTCCAATAACATCTCAAAATAAGAAATAGTGTACTCCGTCAGGTGAGTGAGGTGGTGCAATACCTGCTTGAGTTGCTCCTCCATTTTAGCCATTAATTCATCAGCTTTGAATGAATTAAATTTGGAAATTCTTTTGATTTTGATCTCCGTCAGGCGCACGATGTCTTCTTCGGTAATAT
Source organism: uncultured Saprospiraceae bacterium (assembly GCA_964571475.1). GTDB lineage: Bacteria > Bacteroidota > Bacteroidia > Chitinophagales > Saprospiraceae > JALVDO01. Next base: position 3,693 of record CAZNCI010000131.1, read on the forward strand.
CACGGTATAGATGGATTCTTTTATCATCGGCGGTTGGTTTTTCGCTGGGGCAGACCACGTATTTTTTCAATTCGAGGTCAATGGTTTCTATCACTGCTTCCCATGTTTCGCATTCTTCTATTTGGTGATAAATTCTATTCTGAATAAAAATCTTTTCCAAACTGGCAAAGAGTAATTTTTCCTGCAATGCCTTTTTTTCAATTTCCAATTCCTGCCTCAATAAATCCTTGGTTCGGAAGGTATTGATATTGAGAATTTCCTCTACAGTGAGGAATTGTGGTTTGTTATTTACAATCACACAGGCATTGGGGGAGATAGACTCTTCGCAGCGAGTGAAGGCGTAGAGTGCTTTGATCATCATTTCGGCAGAGACGCCCGTTCCCAGCTCAATGAGAATTTCTACATCCTTAGCGGTATTATCAGTAACCTTTTTGACCTTTATTTTACCTTTATCATTGGCTTTGATGATGCTGTCGATGAGGGAGGATGTCGTGACACCGTAGGGTAATTCTTTGATGGCGAGTAGGTTCTTTTCTACTTGTTCAATGACGGCGCGAACTTTGACTTTTCCCCCTCTTTTGCCACCGTTATAGTCGGATACATCGATCATGCCGCCGGTTTGGAAGTCGGGGTATATTTTTACCCGTTTGTCCTGAAGTATTTTGATACTGGCTTTGATGAGTTCGATGAAGTTGTGCGGTAATATTTTGGTGGATAAACCCACGGCGATACCTTCTGCGCCCTGCGCCAGCAAAAGTGGAAATTTCATGGGCAGGTTGACGGGTTCTTTTTTTCGTCCATCATAGGATACCTGCCATTCAGTGGTTTGATTATTGAAGGCGACTTCCAATGCAAATTTACTAAGGCGTACTTCGATATACCTGGAGGCTGCTGCCCGGTCTCCAGTTCGCGAATCACCCCAGTTTCCCTGACAGTCGAAGATGATTTCCTTTTGCCCCAGATTAACCATTGCATCACCAATAGCCATATCTCCGTGGGGATGGTATTGCATCGTTTGTCCAATCACGTTGGCGACCTTGTTGAAGCGCCCATCATCCATTTCCTTCAGAGCATGCAATATCCGTCTTTGTACTGGTTTCATGCCGTCTTCCAGCGCCGGAACTGCTCTTTCCAATATGACATAGGAGGCGTAATCAAGGAAGTATTCCTGATACATATCCTTCAATCCTACTGATTCTGATGCTTGTTGGTTCTTATCCATTGCTCAATCAAATTTTTCTTTTTTATTTGGGCAAACCCCTTCGTTCGTTCCCCACTCCTCTTCGAAGAAATCGGGTCAGACAAGTCTGTTGTTTTTTACTTCGTGTCTTAAGAACTAAATAACACACTTATTAGACTTGCTCTTTTTCGCCCACTCTTTACTACTTTGAATAGCTTTATCTCATTCCTAAGACAACAAAAGTAATAAAAAAATAAATAACCGCGACAAAAGTTTTATCTTTTTTTTTGTAAAACTTTTTGTGTAAAATCTAATTATTAAATCAAGCACCTGAGAGGAGGAGTTATCAGGAGGAAAAATGCTTTTTTACTTCTTTGACTAAAAGAACAAGAAAGGATAGTATTCCCGCAGTTGCAAGAATAATATGAATCATTTCTACTTTTTCCGGGATGGCCAAAAGACCAATGCCAATGAATAGGATGGCTGCGATGTAAAGTAATATTTTTTGCATAATTTTTTTGTTTTAATTTCAATTTGCAATGGAGACAACTTGCTCAAATATTTAGACATTAATGGCGAAAAGACTACCTTTGTTATCTAACATAAAACTACTCAATATATGAAACGGCTTATTTTTGTATTTATTTCTCTATTTTTCTTTCAGTGTACGCCTCAGAAGGAGGTAATTGTGACCCGGGAGGTCGAAGGTATTAAAACCACCTCACTGCCACAAGTAGAGCGCTCTGCCCTAAGCACTGCCCGGCCAAAGTTGGTGGTAGGCATTGTAGTCGATCAGATGCGGTATGATTATTTGGTGCGATATGCGGATAAATATGGAGAAGGCGGTTTTAAACGATTGATGAAGGATGGATATCTTTTGAAGAATGTTCATTTCAATTATATTCCGACCTATACAGCTGTGGGGCATACTTCCGTTTATGCGGGTACGACGCCAAGTAGCCATGGGATTATTTCAAATTTTTGGTGGGATAAATACCTGAAAAAAAATATTTATTGCGTGACGGATAAGCGTTATCAAACGGTGGGAAGTGATTCTGATGAAGGGCAGCGGTCTCCTTACCGGCACCAATCTACCAGTGTGACGGATGAGCTTCGGCTGGCGACCAATATGAAAGCAAAAGTTATAGGGGTATCACTCAAGGATCGGGCTTCTATTCTTCCTACGGGACATACAGCAAACGCTGCTTATTGGTTTGAGGGAGGGGATACCGGCAAATGGATTACGAGCTCCTATTATATTGATAAAATGCCCGGTTGGGTGCTTCGGTTCAATAACTCGAAATCGAATAGAGCAGATGAACTATTGAGCAAGCCCTGGACGACGCTTTATGATCAATCGACTTATACGGAAAGTATTGCCGATAATAATATTTACGAAGGTACTTTTAAGGGGGAGGATGCACCGGTGTTTCCACATAATCTTCCTGCTTTACGCAAAGGAAATCACAATTTCAGCCTCATAAAGGGAGTGCCTTATGGCAATAGTATTACGACTGATTTTGCAATGGCGGCGATTGAAGGAGAGCATTTGGGACAGGGAGCGGTGACTGATTTTTTGGCGGTTAGTTATTCCAGTACGGATTACGTCGGTCACAAATACGGGGTCGATGCCATCGAGACGGAGGATACTTATCTTCGACTGGACTTGGAGTTGGAGCGGTTTTTGAAATATCTGGATGCGAAAATTGGCAATGGGCAATATACGGTGTTTTTGACCTCAGATCACGGGGCGGTACACGTGCCTGCCTATTTGAACGATCAAAAAATTCCTGGGGGGTATTTTGATGTAGATGGATTTAAGGCGTATTTGACTCAATTGACGGAGGAATATTACCATTCAGATAAGGTCGTGGAGAACTTTTCTAATTTTCAGATTTTTTTGAATAAGGAGGAGCTTAAAAAGTTAAAGTTGGATTATCATGAAGTCGTGCAGACTATGATGGATGACATTATTGATTTCAAAGGGGTTTATCGGGTGGTTTCGGGCACGAGTTTACAAAATAATGAGTTCAATAACGGCATTATGAATGCTTTGCAAAATGGGTATAATCAAAAATTTTCCGGGGATATTTTAATTGTACCTCCTCCTGCCACGGTTGTTTATGGTCCAGTTGGTACAACACATGGTTCCGGTTATAATTACGATACGCATGCACCGCTTATTTTCTATGGGAAAGGGGTTAAAAATGGGGCATCCAGCGTGTATTATGAGATCACCGATATTGCACCGACGATCTCTGCTTTGTTAAATATTACTTTTCCGAACGCCTGCACAGGGCGACCTATTGTGGAGGTTTTGAAGTAGGCGCGTTTATTGGTTGGGGGGTTACCATATTTTAGTTTTCCAACCAAAGCGTATGCCTGTGATGAAATATTTTTGTTTAATTGGGAAATCATCCTGAGTGAAAGATTTCGGATTGGATTGAATATAGGGTTGGAACGTTATTTGGTTCCTGCCATTTATTCTGTATCCAAATTTGACACCAGCCTGCCAGCCGATTCCTAGATTTTTACGGAAGACGTTATGGTTGTTGCTATAATCAGTAGGCACCAGTTCATCTCTGGATAAAAACCGGACCTCCTGTTTAAATACTACATTGAGTATAGGACCGGCGAAGACCCCCATTGAGTAGTTTTGGGCATTTATTTCGAATCCAAGTAGTAACGGAATCTGCATCAGGTGGTATTTGTTTTTTTCTGATTGAATGCGGGGAACGGTCTTGCTGAGTGTATCCCTTCGGATGACATCACCATTAGCATTTTTTATTTCTTCAATCACCATTATGGTTTTAAAGCCATCTTGAAAAATAAATTTTTCACTGATTTGGTGATAATCAAATCCGGAAGTGAGAGATAGTCCGGATTGGGTCAGGGCCGTGAGGTGGAAGCCGGCGCTATAAGCGATGTTTTGTTGCTCCGAGTCTTCTCTGGTTTCAAGGTAACTGGCATCGATTTCTTTTTCTGCTGAAAATTGCCGTTGAGCTGCATCAAAAGAGGCACTAACTTCAGCATAAAGTCCTGAATATAATTTTCCGAAATTACTGCAATCTGTTTTTTGAAGAATAGCGGGTGCCTGGGTAGTTATATTTAAGGACTGGCTAATTCCGGGTATTGAAGAAATTTTATTTTCTTTGATAAAGCTAGAAGAAATGACCTCGGTGTTTGCCGGGTGAAGGCTAACGACATTCGAGGTGTTATTATTAATATCCGGAGTGGTGCTTTTGACCTCCTTTACGATTGTAATTGGGGATTGGAGTGGTTGGCTGACTTGCGTCACTTGTTTGGTTTTAGTGGAGGAGGAGAGAGGAGTTGATTGGTTATTGTTGTTTATTGATAGAATTTTATTATCAGTAGTAGAAGGAATGCTGGTAATCGACTTTGATTTAGTATTTGTCTTATCAAAAGAAGGAGTATTACCTGATGCTATTTTGGAGGTGCGAATGACAGAGGAGTTGTCATTCGCAGAGAGATATGCCAATAAACCAATGCCAGCCAAGGCGAGTAAAATAATACCAAAGAGTCCTCGTTTCCACCAGATAAATCCTCTTTTTTTGTTTTTGTCTTTGAGTATTCCATCCAGTAGGTGCATGGGAGCCTCCATCTCGTAGTCAGCGAGTTGCTTTTTAAAAAGGTCGTCTATTGAATTATTTTGTTCTTTCATTATTCATATTTTGGACGATTAATTTGTCAACTTATCGTCGTATAAAAGGGCTACTTTTTTTTGAAGGATGCCCCTTGCTTTTGCTAGTTGAGATCGGGAAGTACTTTCCCCGATTTTTAATAAATCGGCTATTTCTTTATGGCTATAGCCTTCTATGGCATATAGGTTAAATACGGTTCTGTAACCGGAGGGTAATTCCTGTACCAAAGCCAGCAGGTATTCTGCGTTTAGAACTCCCTCTACTTTGGGATTTTGTCCGGCTTCAGGGACGTGTTCTACCCCGTATAATTCATTTTTATAGCTTTTTTTAGTATGTTTTTTTAAGGCAGTATTGATAACGATTCGTCTTATCCATCCTTCAAAAGAGCCTTTAAATTCATATTTTTCTAAATTACGATACACCTTGATGAAGGCATCCTGAAGGACATCTTCGGCTTCCTGTCTGTGCCTTGTGTAGCGGATACAAACAACGAGCATTTTCCCGGCATAGCGCCGAAAAAGTTCTTCCTGACTGTTTCTGTTCTCCAGAATACATTGCTGAATGAGCTCTTTTTCTGTCAAAATACTAGCTTGTTGTTTATGTGCGCTTACATTATTGATGCGTTCAAATAAAAAAACGCTGCTTCACAGTTGCGAAATTGTCTATATTCAAAACGCACAATTATTTAAAAAAGCGTACTTTTGTTCCAAATATAATCAATCCATGGACTTTACTGCATTTTTTGACAAGGCTTTTTTTTCAATAGGGGATCATAGTGTTTCTGTAGGGGCTAGTATTTTGTTTGTAATATTGCTTACGGTATTGTTTATTGTTTGGCAATATTTTAACCGAAAAATATTTCCATTATTGCCTGGAGAGACGAAGGAGGACTTACGCCTTGCGACAAATATCAGGCGATTTATTTTCATCAGTTTTGCCTTAATTGTAGCGATTGATATTGTTCATATCTTTGATCTTAATGCGATTATTTATCAGAATGAAGAGGGGCGTGAAGAAGGGGTTGTGCTAAAGGTTTCGTCTATTTTAATTGCCGCATTGGTTATTTTTATGGCTCGTTTGATTGATTGGGGCATTACGGATATTTTGGCGATTCGGTGGCGAAACAGAAAGGATAGCGAAGGTAGATTATTACCATCAAGGCAATTGGGCATTCGCAACAATATTGTTCAGCCATTTATTTACACTTTAGCTATTTTTTTTATTGTTCATGCTTTTTCTTTGAATTTTACCTTTTTTACTTACATCAGGAATGGGGTGAAGTTGGAGTTTCGGTTGAGTAATGTAATAGCGGCAGTACTCATTATATTGGGGAGTAGAATATTGACATGGATGATTACTAATCTTGTTCTCGCTTTTTATTTTAGTAAAGAAAGGCACAATGTAGGTT
>CAZNCI010000132.1:0-9918 GCA_964571475.1 uncultured Saprospiraceae bacterium
CCAACCTCGGGCGCATCGACCTGACCATGAAATACGAAGACATGGCCTTTATCTTCGAATTCAAACTCGCAGAAAAAGCCTCCGGTAATGCCCTGCAACAAATCAAGGAAAAACGTTACCACGAAAAGTACAGGGAGCAGAAAAATATCTATCTCATTGGTATAGAGTTTAGTTCGAAGGAGCGCAATTTGGTGGGCTTTGAGTGGGAGAAAATGAAAAAGTGACCTTTTTAAAACTCATCAATACTTCCTGGGGGACATTGTGCCAGGCTGATTGCCTTCACCGACACTCGGGTAGGTATATGGAATACCAGCCCTCTTTTGGGGCTGGGTGCGCAGCCACACCATTAAGTGTGGCGTAGTACGGTACTATGGAATACGCCGACCCCGATACCTGTTTTTCGACTTTTCGGAGAAAAACAGGTATCGGGGGACCCGCCAGATCATTAATATGAAATCTTGTATCTTTTATCCCCAATACCCGGAATTTAGAATTGTTTTCCTATTTTTGTGAAAAAATAGAAATCACCATGCAAAAAATATTACTATCTATTGCAATAGTTCTTATTGCAACACTAGCCGTAAACGCTCAACATCAGGGACGAGGAGGAGGAAGAGGAGGTCAAAAGAAAGGACCTAAAGTGAAAGGTAAAATAACGGGGGTCGTAATGGATGCACGTAATAATAGCCCCATTGAATTTGCGGCTGTATTATTATCGACGATGAAGGATGATAAGCAGATAGATGGGACAATTACCGATGGAAGTGGTTATTTTAGATTACCAAAGATTGCAGTGGGAAATTATAAATTAACGATTTCTTTTTTGGGATATGAAGATAAGGTCATTGAAAATATCCAATTGACACCTAAAAAACCGGATCAGAAATTACACGAAATTTTTATTGAGCCAACGGGGGTGGCACTCGATGAAGTGACGGTGACCGGGACAGCAGCTTTGATTGAGAATAAGATTGACAAAATTGTATTCAATGCAGAGAAGGATGTCACAACTGCCGGAGGGGATGCAACAGATGTATTGCGAAAAGTACCCTTATTGTCGGTGGATTTTGATGGCAATGTCTCCTTGCGGGGCTCTTCACAAATATTGGTCTTAATCAACGGTCGTCCTTCTACTTTCTTTTCTGAAAACCTGGCGGAAGCATTACAGACTATTCCTGCAGATCAGATCAAAAAGGTAGAAGTCATCACCCAGCCTTCGGCCAAATACGACGGAGAAGGGACGGCCGGCATCATCAATATCATTACTAAGAAAAAAGGAGCGCAGGGCTTTACCGGTTCGGTCAATGGCTCAGCAGGTACGAGAGTCAATAACGGTACGGCAAGTATGTCGGTGGCGAGTGGTCGATTTGGGCTCAACCTGAGTGCCGGGGCTCATTTTTCCTGGCCCAGACTATCGACGACGAGTTTGTATCGGGAAGACATTATTGATGGACAAAAAAGGACGTTGGAGCAAGCAGGTGAAGCCACGAGTTATTATCTCGGACCACGGGTAACGATGAGTGCATTCTATGATTTCAATGCTTATAATAGTTTGTCAACCTCTGCCAGCCTTAGGGGACATGGCGGTGGAAATGATGGAACGACCAAGGTGATCTTTGATGATCCGATCAATGGCTTGAATCAGGTTTATGAAATCGTGAACGATCGCACCCGTAATTATCAGGGTTTTGACTGGTCAACGGATTACCGCAAGACGTTTGAGCGGGAGGAGCAGGAGTTGATTTTTGCCTTTCAGCTGAGTGGTAATAATAGTACGGTTGAGAATGACATCACACAGTCGGGGAATGACCCGGAGCTGGCTTTGAAGCAGTTATTTAATAATGACGGCTTGAATTTGGAAAAGACCATTCAGGTAGATTACGTGCATCCGCTTGTGAAAGACAAGGTGAAGCTGGAGGTTGGAACAAAGGCGGTTTTTCGGGATATTACCAGTGATTATAATTATAGCGATTACGATTTTGACAATATGATCTATCTGCATAATGACAATCGTTCAGATCAGTTTGATTACACACAGAATGTCTATGCCGGTTATGTATCCGTCAATATGAAATTTGGGGAAAATTACGGGATGGTTATCGGTGGGCGCTATGAGCGAACCGAAATTGAAGGAGCGGTTATGTCGGGAAGGACAGATCCGTTTTCTAATGAATACAATAGTTTTCTACCCAGTGTCATCATTAGCCGTAAGTTCAAAAATTTCAGAACCTTAAAATTGAGCTATAGCGAAAGAATTAAACGACCAAGTTTGCAACATATCAATCCATTTGTGGACTTGGAAAATAAACGAAACATTACTTACGGAAACCCCTACTTACTGCCTGAAAAAAAACGGCAAATAGAATTGTCCTATAATACGATGATTAAGGGCATCATGTTGAATGGCGCTTTGTATTATAAATTAACAGACCAAAATATTGAATCTATTCTGACTATTGATGATAATGGCGTGTCGAATAATTCCTATTTGAATGTTGGTAGTACAGCCTCTGTTGGGTTTAATTTTTTTACCTCTGCTACGATTGCCAAAATATGGACGATTCGGGGCGGTTTTAATATCTTCACCTATGATGCCACGGGACAAATAGAAGGGATTGACGTATCTCGCCAAAGTTACACCTGGAATGGCAATATCAATATGTCGGTGGATATGGGTAAAGGTTATAAAGCGGAAGTTTTTGGATTTGCCCGACCTAATCGGCAGACGATACAGGGCATAAGACCTGCCTTTTCGATGTTTAGCGTGGGCGCAAAAAAAGAATTTTGGAATAAACGGGCAAGTTTGGGGATAAGAATTGTTTCTCCGTTTAAAAAGAATTTGGCTTTTGTTACTTCTTTGGAAGGGGATAATTTTAAACAGGAGTCAGACTATACCATATTGTTCCGTTCCTTTGGATTGAGCTTTTCTTATCGTTTTGGAAAATTGGACTTTAAGCAACGCAAGCGCAAGAGCCGGATTAATAATGATGATGTAAAATCGGGTGGCGGAGATGGGAATATGTAATTTGAGGTATTGAGGTATTGAGCTGTTAAGTCATTGAGCTTTTGAGCTAAAAAGCTGTTGAGGTGCTGGGTTAAAGTGGGAGTGGCAAAAGCGCTCAAAAGCTCAATGACTTTTTCAAGAAAACAGGGCTCAGACCCGATAATAATCCCGAATTTTGATGATTTAACTTTACGGTAACAAAAAAAAATGTGGTTTATTATTGCAACTTCAGAAAATGCCTTACATTTAGTCCGACATAAAAAAGAAGGATGAAGGAATGTTTGATTATTGGAATTGATTTGGTCATCAAAAAAATATTTCCTACATTTATCCGATTTTTAAAAGTAATTAATTAATACGAAAAATTATGAGCAATAAGCAATCACACCCAAAGGCTCTCTATACGTTATTCGCAACGGAGATGTGGGAAAGGTTTAGTTATTATGGCATGCGTGCTTTATTAACACTTTATCTTACGGCAGAATTAGCAAAAGGAGGATTTGGATTGAATAGAGAAGATTCACTGGCTATTTATGCAATATTTACCGGTTTGGTCTATTTGACCCCCATTCTTGGAGGATGGATAGCCGACAAATATCTTGGAAAGCGAAAAACGGTATATGTAGGAGGTTTGACTATGATGGTTGGGCAGTTCTTATTGGCAGCAAGTGCCTTTATGGTGCATTCTTTGGATGCGGAGACACGCTTGTTCGTATTTAATTTCGGATTGGGTGTGTTGATTATAGGTAATGGATTCTTCAAGCCGAATATCTCTACCATTGTGGGGGATTTCTACGATGATAATGATCCAAGGAAGGATTCTGCTTTTAATATCTTCTATATGGGAATCAACCTTGGAGCGATCTTAGGGCCATTTATAGCAGGAGCTCTGGGTGAGAATGTTCACTGGGGATGGGGATATTTTGCTGCGGGTGTTGGTATGTTGATTGGTGTTTTATGGATGAAAGCCAGAGAGGCAAGCTTGGAAGATAAAGGATTGCCACCGAATACACCGGAAGGTAAATTATTAATTGATGCAAAGGATTGGAGCCAAATCATTATGTATGCTGCGGGATTGATTGTAGGTACATTTATTCTTATTTCAATATGGAGGATGCTTCCTGACAATGTGGCGTCTATTATTACTTATGTTGGTTTTGCTGCAGGTGCATTAGGCTTGGGGTCAGTTATATACAAGGGAACAAATGGGGCAGAGGAATGGACAAGGATGATAGTAATTTTGGTATTAGCCTTTTTTAATATTGCTTTTTGGGCAGGATTTGAGCAGGCAGGTGGAACGATGAATTTATTTGCGGCAGAGAACACCAACCGAGTGGTTTTTGGTTGGGATATGCCGGCTTCCTGGTTTCAAAATATTAATCCAATTGCAATTTTAATATTTGCACCGATTTTTTCTGTGATGTGGTTGAAGTTGGATAAAATGAAATTGAATCCGCGAACGCCGATTAAGTTTGCTATTGGATTATTTTTGGGGGCTTTGGCCTTTTGGATTATGACGATGGCCAGTAATGCGGCGGCAGGTGGAAATATGGTGTCACCTCTATGGTTGGTCGCAGTATATTTTATTTTGACATTGGGTGAGTTGATGTTGTCTCCAATTGGATTGTCTATGATTACCAAATTGGCTCCTACCAAATTAGGATCCGTTGTAATGGGATTATGGATGGCTAGTTTTGCAGCGGGTAATTACCTTGCGGGAATGATGGAAAGTATTTTACATAAATACAATTTTGAATTATATCCATTTATTATGTGGTTGATGATAGGCTCCGGAGCTTGTTTGGTTATATTATCACCCATGCTTAATAAATTTATGAAGGGAATTCATTAGAGAGAAAAAATGGTCGCCAAAAGGCTGTAAATCTTTGACTCGTTAATTAGATATCGATCGAGCCAAAGATTTGTAACCTTTTGGCGATTATTAAATAAATAAACAGATGACAGAAGAAACTAAGGAGTTAGGATTTGTTGGATTATTGAAATCATTCACCAAGCCATTTTGGCTGGCGAGTATGATGGAGCTTTTTGAACGATGGGCATGGTACGGTTTATTTGCTGTATTGGCTTTGTATCTTACCGGATCGACAGATGAGGGGGCCTTGGGCTTTACTCATATTGAGCGGGGCGAGATTATGTCCTATGTGACGGCTATTTTGTATTTTCTTCCGATTATTACAGGGGCAATTTCTGATAAAATAGGCTATAAGCTATCTCTGATTATTGCTTATGTCTTTTTAGGTGTTGGGTATTATTTTATGGGGGAAGTGACCTCTTATGCTGCGGTATTCCTGATGTTTTTGGTCGTAGCGCTGGGAGCGGCTATGTTTAAGCCGGTTGCCTCTGCTATTGTGACCAAATCAACAGATAAAACCAATTCTTCTTTTGGTTTTGGGGTGTTTTATATGATGGTGAACATTGGAGGTTTTTTCGGTCCATTGTTCTCGGCAAAGTTAAGAGATGTCTATGGCTGGAAGATTGTCTTTCTGATGGCAACCTGTGCCATATTGGTGAATTTAATCATTGTCATATTCTTTTTCAAGGAGCCCGATCGGGAGGTCTCTAAGGAGCCATTGGGCGAAACGATTACCCGGTCATTTAAGAACATTTGGGAGGCGTTATCCGATATGCGATTGACTTTTTTATTGATTATTATGGTGGGCTTTTGGCTGATGTTTAACCAATTGTTTTACACCTTGCCGGTCTTTATTGAAGAGTGGATTAATACCGCTCCATTTTATGAGGCGTTTCATAAAATTTTACCGCCAATTGCAGACTTTTTGAAAAATAAAGATGGGAGTATTAATCCTGAAATGATCGTGAATCTGGATGCCTTTTTTATTATTGTGTTTCAGATGATTATTTCGATGATCATACTTAAATGGAAGCCGATTAATGCGATGATGACGGGTATTTTTATTGCAATGATTGGTATTGCTCTATCTTTTTACACCAATAACAGCCTTTATACGGTATTTGGTATTTTGATTTTTGCGATTGGTGAGATGACTTCCAATCCGAAATTTTCAGATTATATCGCTAAGATTTCACCCAAGGGTAAGGAGGCGCTGTATATGGGAACTTATTTTCTTCCAATTGCCGCCGCCAATTTATTGACGAAGTGGATTACCGGTGATTTGTATGAAAGTTTTTCCGATAAGGCAGCTCTTATTCGGTTGGAATTAGGCAATAGAGGAATTTCTCTTCCGGACATCACCAAAGACTATACCAAGAACAACTTTTATGAGGAAGCAGCGTCAAAGCTTCAGATGACGCAGGAGCAAATGACCACCTTTATGTGGGACACTTACCATCCCGGCAATATTTGGTATGTGATTGCAGGTATTGGATTTTTAACCATTGTTGGTTTATTGGTTTATAATACCGTTATTAACCGAAAGAATAAGACCGCAGCCTAATTTGTCATGAGGTTAAAAACCTTTGGCTTGGTTTGTTTGGATTTATCAGGAGGTTAAAAACCTTTGGCTCGGTTTATGTTTAGGTCGGGTCAGGGATTTTTAGCCTCTTTTGATTTTAAAATGAAATAATATGTCAGATTACGCAGAGGGGCACAATCAGCCCGAAATAATGGGACACCCAATTGGTTTGTTTGTATTGTTCTTTACAGAAATGTGGGAGCGATTCAGTTATTATGGAATGCGGGCGTTGCTTATTTTGTTTCTAGTGGCAAAGACCGGAGACGGAGGCTGGGGCTGGAGTAGGGGTGAGGCCTACGCACTTTATGGCTGGTATGTGATGTTGGTGTACTTCCTGCCTCTATTGGGCGGTTGGCTGGCTGATAATAAATGGGGGCATGTCAAAACGGTGATTGTAGGTGCTTCGATTATTACCGCTGGGCATGCTTCGATGGCCGTTTCTGATTTGCAAATTGGGGTGGACCTTAAACCTGTTTTTTATCTGGGATTGTTTCTGATTGTGTTTGGGACGGGACTATTCAAACCCAATATGTCTTCCATTGTAGGGAAGATGTATTCCCCTCAGAGTGAAAAAAAGGATGGCGCTTATACTATTTTTTATATGGGGGTGAATGCCGGTGCTTTTATCGGGACTCTGCTTGTTGGTTGGATAGGGGAGACCTTTAGCTGGACGATGGGTTTTGGTTTGGCAGGCATTTTTATGTTTTTTGGATTGTTTCAGTTTTATTTTGCCCGTAGTGTATTTGGTGAAGCGGCATCTACTCCTAAACCCAAAGTGGTTGATTTGACGGAGGAGGAAAAAGAGCGGGATGTACCCTTTACCCAAAGAGATTTGACGATAGCCGGGATTGGCGGTTTCTTGGGGGTAAGTTGGATTGTGGATGGGATCTATTCCGTCGTTACCCGGGGGACGCATTTTTTGATGCAAAATGCCATTTCTTTTGATTATGGAGGGAATCATATCTCATTAGATATGTCGAGTATTTTCTTCATGCTTTCTTTGGTGGTATTCGTTATCTTGGGACTTTCCAGATTGAAGAGGTATCAGCCGGTAGAGCGGGATCGACTAAAGGTGGTGTTTATAATTGCCTTTTTCGTGATTTTCTTTTGGGCGAGTTTTGAGCAGGCGGGCACATCAATGACCATTTTTGCAAGAGACTATACCAATAGGGCTTTGGCTGGCAATTGGGGTATGATCTATAAGGTGGTTGATTTTATTTTATCGATTGCTCCAATGTTGGTATTGACATGGGTTATATTCCAATTAGGGAAGGCGATTATAAAAAAATACCCTTTGACCATTCTGTTTACATCTATTAGTTTTTTGATTATCTGGACATTGGTCATTTTTCGGGTGATTGATAAGGTGTCAAGCGATACAACAATCGTGGATACCTCCTGGTTTCAAATATTAAATCCGGTATTTATTATTTCGTTAGCACCTTTGTATTCCAGTTTTTGGAAAAAATATTCATTTTCAGGTCCACAGAAGTTTATGATGGGCTTGACATTATTAGCAGCCGGTTTTGGTATGTTGGCAATCGGAGCTTATGGTATTCCTCCGGGAGCAGAAACGGCATCCGTTAGTTTGGTCTGGTTATTGTTAGCCTATTTTTTACATACAATGGGAGAACTGGCGGTTTCGCCCGTAGGCTTGTCCTATGTTAGTAAATTGGCACCTGCCAGAATGTTGGCATTTTTGTTTGGGATTTGGTATGTTTTTACCGGTTTGGCCGGAAAACTGGCTTCTACAATGGCTGGGTTTTCAGATGGTATTGCAGAGCAGGTCGGATTGTCCGGCTTCTTTCTGATATTTACCATTATTCCTTTTGTGGCAGGATTGGTGATGCTCAGCCTGAATAAACCTATCAAGCGAATGATGCATGGAGTGGATAAGTAATAGGGAAATATCCTTAAAGGGAGTGTGGTGGTCTTGTGAAAGATAAAAAAGTATGATAATAAAAAACAGTACGCCAGCGGATACGGATGAAATATTTGAGCTATATAGAATGGCTACCGATTATCAAAAAATAAAGTTCCCTGATAATCTATGGCCAGCATTTGACAGAAAATTAATCCAGACAGAAATTAGTGAAAACAGACAATGGAAAATAGTCATCAATGATAAAATAGCTTGTATATGGGCGATCACATTTAGCGATCCTCAAATATGGGAAGAACGAAATATTGACCCCGCCATCTATATTCACAGGATTGCAACAAATCCAGATTTTAGAGGTCAAAAATTTGTTTTGAAAATTGTAAATTGGGCACGAAATTATGCGCGATCAATCAATAAACAATTCATAAGAATGGATACCTGCGGTAATAATACTCAATTAATAAATTATTATAGTAATTGCGGATTCGACTGCTTAGGAATGCAAAAATTAAAAAATGCAGACCAGTTACCATGTCATTACCACAATGCCGATGTGTGTTTTTTTGAAATCAAATTGTAGCGCAATAATAGCAGGGGGAAGTCCTTTCCTTTGTATCTGATACGGGGCACTTTTGCTCCCTTTTGCATCAGAATTCACCATTGAACGAAGTTTAACCGCACTTTTTACTCCAAATTTCTTTTTAAAAAATCATTTTCAACTTTGAGCGCTTCAATGATTTGTAACAAATGCTCTCGCTCTCGCTCAGCTTCGCTTTTAGGGGATTTGGGGCCGGAAGAAAATACTTGTTCTGCTTTAGATAAAAACTCTTTTTTCCACTTGCTAATCTGCGTGGGGGCAAGTTCGTGTTTCATCGCTAAATCTTGTATGCTTTTTTGTTCTTCCAACGCCTCTAAAACAATTTTTGTTTTAAAGCTTGCAGTAAATTTTCTCCTTTTCATGGTTACAAATTTAATCAAAATTATTGCCTTAACAAAATGTTCTGATTTTTTGGGGAACTACAGTTTGTCATCAAAAGAAATTCTTTTTTGTCTTGCTACAAAGGTGAATCCCGTACCTAATTCAAGTAAGAATTTTTCTAATTTGTCAATAATTTTTTGTTCTAAATCACTTTCAGAGTATTCCGTATTTTCAGGCAAACCGATAAATTCTAAAATATAAGGGTCTTTTATTGCATCTTTTGGTACTTCGAGTACTTGACCTTTTGTAGATAATTCTTTTATCTTTTCTTTGTTTCTGCTCAATACAAGTCTTGTGTAGAGTGCTGTATCGTATTGTCTTTTTAACTCTCGTACACTCCAGTTATTTTTTGCAGATTCAATTTCATAAAATTTTCGTTCATTTTCATTATCAATTCTCATCAAGGTTAGACAGTGTGACCAACTCAATTCAAATTCCGCAACACTGTTGCTGATATTTCAGTTTTAGATTTCCGCAACAGTGTTTGCGATTTTGTATCTTTCAATTCGTCAGACATTGTCTGACCTTTTTGATAAATCTTATAAAACTGACGCATTTGTTTGAGATTTGTAATAGAAAAACCTTTCCCCAACTCCTT
>CAZNCI010000133.1:0-4703 GCA_964571475.1 uncultured Saprospiraceae bacterium
CTAAGTAAGCCAATAAAATGGGGCGTCCCGTCTGGCAACAGGTTTATTGATAAAGAGCCGGCGCGAAAAAGAGCGAATTAAATAGGTGTGTTATTTACTTCTTAGGGCAGTAGTAGTGCTATTCTCTAGGTAAATATGTTGCGTGGCTGTCAAAATGTTTCCTTTGCATTGATCTTCAATCATCCATGTCCGCAAGATGGTTTTTGTGTTTTTGACGGTTGTTACTTCGTCCTGCCATTTGATTCTGAAAGGGGTGATTCGATTGTCTAATTTGAACTGGTCTTCTTTTGAATCAATAAATCCGTCTAAATCAATAAGGGGTGATCCCGTGTATTTAGGGGAGGTATTTTGGTGGTCAATTGAGATGTCATTTGGTAAAATAACTTCATTGAGACCTAAAATAGGATTACTGTCAAAGGACTGTTGGCAATGAAAAACAGGAATCCCGGCATGAAAAGTATAATATAATGATGTTTTTTGCTTTATTTTTTCGCTATTCGTAAAGAAATTGAAGTCTTTTAGCAGGAAAGTATTATTTTTGCTGGCATCAAATGATACTTTTATTTCTAAGACATCATTCCTGTGAAGTAAGTTAGTGAATTTAGAGCTGATCTTTTCATCGCTCTTGTATAATGGAGTGGGGAGACTCCCGTTGATGGTGTATTCCATTGAAAAAATGGAGCCCCCAATTTTTTCCAGATCAAGATAAACATAGCCCTCGGACGGGATGACAATTTTACATTGCCACTCGTCTCGGGGGTTCTCTATTTCTGGAGACCTGCTAATCGTATGAATCAACAAGCCATTGGGTGCTCCGGTGACATCTACCCCATCGTCACCTTTTATCTTCATGTCCCAGTTCTCTATTCCAAAATAACCGGAGAAACCTGCATTTTGGCAGCCCAATAGGTAAGTTTCTTCCCGAATGGGAATAGTTGGGAAAAGGTTGTTTGACTGTTTGGAGTTGTTTATTAATGAGTCTGGTGGTATAGTTGAAAAATACTGGGTATTGAAAGACACGTTATTCGCGTGCAAAACCGGGGTGGTTTTTAAAGTGCAAAAGACAAAAACATAAAAAATAGCATTGGCTATTATTTGTGTGTGTTTTTTCATAGAGATGGTACTGATTTAATTAATTACAACGGTTTAGAATAACACGGGTTATTCAATTTTAAAATATAAAAAATCTCTCAGGAAAAAACAAATTGCTGATAATGACGACTGTCAAGAGTCCGAATATATAGACTCGCTTTTAATAGTTGTGTAGTCATGGGACGAACGACGGTTAATGGATAAATTTTATAATCAAGGACAAATATAAGGTTTTGTAAGCAAGGAATCAAGGCTAAATTAAATTTTTATGCCTGAGTTGCTAAAAATAAACTATTTGTGCTTATTTTTGACGTAAAATTATAAATATCATGCGAACTAAGTTTTTATTATTCTCTTTTATTACTGGAGTATTTTTATTTATAGGTTGTAATAATGAGCCTCCTTTGGAGCCAATCGACCCTAATGCTCCCATGCTTTCACTCATTCCTTCTAAAGAGAGTAAGGTCTTTTTTTCGAATGATATAGTTGAAACGAAGACCTTTAATCATTATGTATGGGAAGAAATTTACAACGGAGGAGGTGTAAGTGCCGGTGACATCAATGGAGATGGTTTGCCGGATCTGTTCTTTTCTGGTAATAAAGTAAATGACAAGCTCTATTTGAATAAAGGGAATTTTAAGTTTGAAGACATTACAAAGTCTGCAAAGATTAAAGAGGATGGACAATGGTCCTTCGGTACGACGATGGCCGACGTGAACGGCGATGGATTATTGGATATTTATGTTTGTAGAGGTGGACCGTCTTTGGAAGTTTCGGATAGGAGAAATTTACTCTATATCAATAATGGAGATAATACCTTTAGTGAACGGGCAAAGGCCTATGGTCTTGATCATGGAGGGGTCTCAATGCAGGCTACTTTTTTTGATTACGATAAGGATGGTGATCTGGACATGTATCTGGTCAATCAACCGCTGAATAAACGCTATCTCCGAAGAAAAAACATCAATGTTAATAAAAAAGACCCCATTTATAGCGATCATCTATATCGCAATGATGGAGAAAAATTTGTCGATGTGACGAAAGCGGCTGGTTTGATTAACTATTCTTATGGTCTGAATGCTGTGGCGAGTGATTTAGATGATGATGGTTGGGTTGACATTTTTGTTTCCAATGATTATGAAGCACCGGATATGTTATTGATTAATAACCATGATGGAACTTTTACAGATAAAAATAAAGAACAATTCAAGCATGTTTCCTTTTATGGAATGGGAAGCGATGTGGCAGATTATGATAATGACGGACTAAAAGACATTGGTGTAGTGGACATGGCTTCTGCTGATCATTATCGGTCAAAAACCAATATGGGGTCGATGGATATTGCTCAATTTTGGTCTTATGTCAATAGTGGGAAGCATTATCAGTATATGTATAATACACTTCAAAAAAATAATGGAAATGGCACTTTCAGTGAAGTGGCACAAGTCGCTCATATATCAAAGACAGACTGGAGCTGGACCTTCTTATTTGGAGATTTAGACAATGATTCGTACAAAGATATTATTATTACCAATGGTATTCTTCGGGATATTCGAAATAATGATGTGGGGGAGTTTTTGAAAAAACAAATCATGGCAGGGAATAAAAATTTTGATGTGATGAAGCTGATTCAGGCGATTCCATCTACGCCTATGTCTAATTATGTCTTTCAAAATAATGGAGACTTGACCTTCAAAAATGCCTCAAAAGACTGGGGCTTTGACCAGCGCGGTTTTAGCAATGGGATGGCTTATGCAGATTTGGACAAAGATGGTGATTTAGACCTTATTATTAACAATATGAATGCTCCTGCCTCGATTTACAAAAATAATAAAGGTCGTTTAAATAATTATCTTCAGGTGAAATTAGAAGGAAGTGGCAAAAATCCATTTGCTATGAATACTCAGGTAAAAATTGAAATAGGAGATAAGGTTCAATTGCAGGAACTAACCACCACCAGAGGTTATTTTTCATCCTCTGAACCCCTGCTTCATTTTGGTTTGGGGGATGCAGCAGTAATTGATAAATTAACCGTCTTTTGGCCAACAGGCAAAACTTCTACCCTCACAAATGTGAATAGCAACCAACGATTGGTCTTAAAAGAAGCGGATGCGGATGGCAATGTGCCCAAAAAAGTGAAGCCCAATCAACTTTTTGTTGAAATGGACGGAGATTTTCAGCATAAAGAAAATGAGTTTGATGATTTTAAAAGAGAAATATTGATCCCTCACAAGGAATCTCAAAATGGCCCTTATATCGCTACGGGGGATGTGAATAATGATGGAAATGAGGATTATTTTATCGGTGGAGCTGCCGGTCAGGCAGGCCGTTTGTACTTAAATAATGGAAATGGTTTTGATGAAAGTCCTTCCCAGCCATGGAATGCAGATGCCGGCCAGGAGGATATGGGCGCATTGCTTTTTGATGCCGATGGGGATAAAGATCTGGATTTATATATTGTGAGTGGAGGAGCTGCTTTCCCGATTGGAAGCCCGAAATATCAGGATAGATTGTACCTCAATGATGGAAAAGGAAATTTCCGAAAGCAGGCTGGCGCACTTCCCAAAATGCACGATAGCGGGCAGCGGGTTGTTGCAGGAGATTTTGACAAAGATGGGGACTTGGATTTATTCGTCGGTGGGCGTATTGTGCCCGGTAAATATCCCAAAGCGGCTAATTCTCACTTATTGCTCAATAATAATGGCCGGTTCAAGGATGTGACAAATACGAATGCTCCTGGATTGGCACAAATTGGTCTGGTGACGGATGCGGTCTTTGCCGACTATGATAAGGATGGAGATGATGATTTAATTGTCGTAGGAGAATGGATGCCATTGTCTATTTTTAAAAATACAAAAGGGAAATTTGAAAATGTAAGCAAGGAGAGTTACACCGCTGACTCAAAGGGCTTCTGGTGGTCAGTTGCTGTTGCTGATTTTGATAAGGATGGAGATATGGATATTGTCGCTGGAAATTTGGGTATGAACATTAAATTTAAAGGAAGCAAAAAGCATCCTTTTGTTGTATTGGAAAATGATTTTGATGGTAATGGCACCAATGATGTGGTCTTGGCTAAGTACTCTGGTAATAAGTTATTGCCCATGCGAGGAAGGCAGTGTACTTCTGAGCAAATGCCATTCGTAGCAAAGAAGTTTCCAACATTCGATGGTTTTGCCAAAGCAACTATACCTAATATATTGCCTGATGATAAGTTAAAAACAGCCCTTCGAAATGAAGTAACTACTTTTAATAGTACCTTCTTTAAAAATAATGGGGCAGGGCAATTTACCGCTAATCCACTTCCTGTAGAGGCACAGTTTGCTCCTATGAGAGGAATAGAGGTGTTGGATATAAATAATGATGGTAATTTAGATATTATGGCAGTCGGTAATTTGTATCAGGCCGAAGTCGAAACAATCAGGTACGACGCCGGGACGGGCTGGTGTCTCTTTGGGGATGGAAAAGGAAATTTTAAAATGATGCCGGTATTACAATCGGGCTTTAAAGCCGATAGAGATGCAAGAGATATTGCCATTATACACAAGCCTTCTCCTTTGTTTATTGTCGCAAATAATAATGATAAGGTGCAAATTTTTAAGAAGAAGTAGTAG
>CAZNCI010000133.1:4803-9855 GCA_964571475.1 uncultured Saprospiraceae bacterium
GTGTTCGCTTCCACCTCCGGTGTGACCAAAGCCAGTTTTCGGGCTGATTACGAATACTTTTTTCTAGTGCCTTAGCATATAGTTTCGTTAAATCACCCTCCAATAAGGGTTGTTGTTGTAGGGTGATTTTTTTGAATGTTACTTCGTAATAACCACGTTTGGTACGCTGGATGTCGTAATAATAAACGGGAAGTTTTGTTTTTCGGGCGATTTTGTCCACCCCGTGATGAAAGGCTGTTTTTTGGTCAAAAAAATTGACCCAGTGCGCGTGATCTATATCAGATGGTGATTGATCCATGATAAAAACAAAGGCTGCGGGAGTATTCATGTATCTGACAATGGCTCTTCCTGCCTGCGACATTTTAGCCAGCTTTAATCCCCATTGCACACGGTGGGCATTGAAGATTTTTTCAAATGCTTTGTTTTTGATTGGTTTGTAAACACCGACCGCCTGATGTCTGATACTCAAATTGAAGGAAATAACACCCCATTCCCAATTGGCAAAATGCCCTCCTAATACAATGACGCTTTTATTTTTTTCAAATGCTTCCTCAAAAATTTCTGGATTCAAATAGATAAAACGCTTTTTTAGATCCTGCTCGCTTAAAGTAAGCCCCTTGAGTGTTTCCAGAATAGTATCGCATAGGTTTTTGTAAAATTTACTGGCGATGATTTTTTTCTCGGCAGTCGTTTTGTCTGGAAATGCAATGTCCAAATTGTGAAAAACAACTTTTAATCTATATTTTGTTAGCCGGAATAATAATATGTATAACCCATCTGATAACAAATGAATTAACCACATTGGAGTGATTCTGAAGCCTAGGATAAGTCCTTTGTATATGATGTCTGTAATCAATTATAGTTGCAATTGTAGTTAATATCGTATATATTTGTGTATTGTAAAGAACAAACACTCACTATTTGACGATCCACTTTGGTGGATTATGTCGATGGGGCAAAATTACTACATCCTAAGTCAAATCTTTTTTTTAGATCATTTTTTTTTGATTTTTAAAGAGATTTGACTTTTTTTTGGCTTTTAGCTAAAAAAATGGCTTCCAGTAACCACCGGAAGCCATTTTTTATTTAAGTATTTAATTTACGGACAAATAATTTATTGCTTGATAAATTGTTTGTTAATAGACTGATTCGCCGTTTGAATACGAACAATATACATACCACTTGGAATGTTTAACTTTCCAAGGTTAATATTCGTCATGCCATTTGAATCATCAAAATCCTGCGTTAGAATCAATTTACCATTTGTATCTAACAGTTGTATAATTCCTGATTCCTTCAAATCTGTTGGCAGGTTGATATTTAACCATTCTCCGGCAGGATTCGGGAATAAGGTGACCTCTGAAAGATTAATAGAAGTGTTAGCTTTCGGTAATTCCGAAACAGCTAATTCCTGAATATCAAGAGCAGTTGATTCCATTTCAGTTTCATCATTTATTTGTACCAAAGCACTAGTCGCAGGTGTCAATGTTAAGTTGCTAATAGTGAAAATTGCCGGTGAATAATTAAATGATTCTACCGCAAAACCTGCAAGTGGGCAATTGTCCATTGGGAAAGTTAATGCGCCAATACTATACCAGTTAGTACCATCATAGGAGGCAAAACCAGTGTAAGTGTTTCCCGTTCTTTCAATTTTTAACCAATTAAGTCCAAAAAATGGAATGTAAATTTGCTGAGTTGCACCATAAGTAGCAGACCTCCATGCCCAGACAAGAGAGCCATTGCTTTTTTGTGCCAACCAGACATATTTAGACTGTGGCGTGATATTTTCTCTAATCATTAATCCACCCTGACCTACTCCAGAGGTCCCTTCTATTTTTACACTAATGGAGAAATCTCCACAACTGGGTTGTGCAAGGAAAGCATAGGCATCCTTATGGAAGGTATTGGAAGTGCAGTTGGCAATGACATCCCATTCGTCATTTACAGCATCATAGGTGCTTGTATTTGCCTGCTCACAGTTCACACTTAATGAGTTCCATGGTCCACTGGGGATGACGACTCCGCCGCAATCTGACCCATGGCTACCAAAACCTAAATAGGTGTTTTGATCATAAGCATCCCATTCTGCACTTGGGTCAAAGGCATCTGCTCCAAAATTATCTCCTGATAATACACTAGATTTTCTTCTGATGGTCATATCTCGTGTGCCAACACCATTGGACGACCAGTTTGTTCCCGGATCAAAGCCAATTTGCCCGATGATGTCTAAGACGTTATCGCTATCTCCAAGTACAACGGCATCGTCTCCATTGAATGCAAGTGCGCCCGACTGTTGGTCGGATAGTGTCAGGAAGGTGTTATCTGTGTTATTATTACAAAGAACATAAGTACCTCCTGCTAAAACAGAACCCGTTAATGGGATGGTTTGTCCGGCATTGCTTGATCCATTGAAGAATATACTTACGTAATAGCCGTCAGCTGCTAAGTCTATTGTCGAAGCTGTTGGATTATAAACCTCTATACATTTATTATTACCAGAGCCTTCCATGTATTCTGAGAAAAATGGATATTCACAATCAGGAATAACAGAGCATGGAGCCATTGCTGTGCCTGCATTCTGTTCCGTTAATTGACAGTTTATGATTCCATTGTCGTCATATACCGTCACGGTTAATGTGATTGTTTGTCCATTGGCTTGAAAAGTTCCCACCTCATCCAATGTGTTATTTTGTATGGTGGATATATCAACGCCTCTGATTCGTAAAACATCGCCACCTATTCCAACTTTTCCTGATGCAGGAAGATTGGAGAATTCAATATGAACAGTGGCGGTAAAGGTATCATCTGAAGGATCAATTGTTCCATTGTCATCACAAACGCCATCGTTCATGATTGTAACGGAAGTGATTGTACAGCCTGTTGGTTGAGGCATACAGTCGGAAGTATGGTTCCCCAATCCGTTAGAAGTATTACTGGCATATTGCGTCCACTCTGTTCCCAAGGTAGGGAATCCGGCTGCATTCGTAGTATTTCCTTCTGTGACGTCTGCATTTCTACGTAAAGTATGATTCTGGGTAGTATTGCCGCCCACGCTCCATTTTGAACCGGGATCAACACCAATTTCACCAAATATATCGAGTACTGTCGCACCATTATCTTTGCTCAAAGAAATGGCATCATCTCCATTCCAGTTGATCTGACCCGATAGCTGATTGGCTACACTGGTAAAGCTTGAACTTGAACTGGAGTGGCAAATGACATACGTTCCTCCGGCAGGAATAGAACCGGTTAAAGGAATGACAGTTGCGTTTGACGAGCCATTGGAGTAGCGATTAATATCGTAATTGCCTGCCGCTAAATCAATAGCCGCTGCTGTCGGGTTGAAAATTTCCAAACATTTGTTATTACTACTTCCTTCGACATATTCAGAGATAAATACCTTATCACATCCGGATACTGCCGGTGGGCAATTATCCGACGTATGACTACCTAAACCATTGGAAGTATTGCTGGCAAATTGAGTCCATTCCGTTCCCAAAGTAGGGAATCCGGCTGCATTAGTAGTATTCCCTCCTGTGACGGCTGCATTTCTACGCAAAGTGTGGTTTTTAGTGCTATTTCCTCCCGCACTCCATTGGGAGCCGGGGTCAGTACCAATTTCACCAAATATATCGAGTACTGTCGCACCATTATCTTTGGTCAAAGAAATGGCGTCATCTCCATTCCAATTGGCCTGACTGGATAGTTGGTCGGCTACACTGGTGAAGCTTGAAGTTGCACTGGAGTGGCAAATAACATAAGTTCCTCCTGTAGGAATAGAGCCGGTTAAAGGAATGACAGATGCATTTGACGAGCCATTGGAGTAGCGGTTAATATCGTAATTACCTGCGGCCAAATCAATGGACGCCGCCGTTGGATTGAAAATTTCCAGGCATTTGTTGTTACCACTTCCTTCGACATATTCCGAAATAAACAAATCGGAGCATTGCGCATGAACGGTAGCGGTATTAATGCTGAAAAACAGCCCTAAACTAAAGTATAAAAAAATAGAAGTAAAGTGTCTCATATCTTATTAGACATTTTTAAATAGAGTTAGAAAATATATGATATAGGCGCTTACTTGCACCGAAATAACGTATAAGTATAAAAATAGATCAAGCCTCGCACCCGATATGGAGTACAAGTAGTACTGTAGATATGATTTGTGTGTTCTCTCTCAACTATTATCGGTTATTGAGATGTGACAAAGCTAATGAATTTAATATTTAATTTAAAATATTCTTATTAAATTTACCATAAATTAACATTTCTGATGAGTAAACTTGTTGAAATATACCTCAAATTAGGCATCGACCATATTCTCGATATGCAAGCCTACGATCATATTTTGTTTTTAATCGTGCTTTGTGTTGCTTATTTATGGCGTGACTGGAAACAGGTTTTGATCTTGGCAACAGCATTTACCATTGGTCATTCCCTTACTTTGGGATTAGCTGCTGCGGATAAAATTTCAATCAATCCGAACTGGATTGAATTTTTGATACCATTCACTATTGCTTTTACGGCAATTTTTAATCTTTTGTTTCAAAAATCAAGGGATAGTGAAATAAAAATTAAACGCTTGAAGTATTTAGGGGCAATGATTTTTGGTTTGATTCATGGATTGGGCTTCTCTAATTTTTTTCGTTCGACTATCTTACCTGGTCAGGAAGATAAGTTCCTATGGCAATTATTTGCTTTTAATCTTGGAGTGGAAGTTGGCCAGATTGTAATTATTACTTTATTCCTCGCCCTTGCGAGTATTGTCATTAATATCATTGGCGTAAAACGAAAATATTGGATTCTTTCTCTGTCTTTAATGGCTTTTGTTTTTGCTGCAATAATGATGTTTCAAAGATGCCCCGTTGGTTGGAACTAACACAAAATACAGCATGTAGTAAGAGGACGGTGAAACTGCCGAAAGACAAATCGGTGTTCGTCAGGCTAGGGAAGTTTTTATTTTTTATATCTATTTATATTGCCATCCCATCCGCTATCGCGGTTCCTTCTCTTATGAGCGACCGATCCCTTTAGGGGGAATGCCCTGTGGGC
>CAZNCI010000134.1:0-9817 GCA_964571475.1 uncultured Saprospiraceae bacterium
AGGACATTCGTGCATCCCGCAAGGGTGCGGGACGGGTCTCGTGGCAATTTAAAAGGAACTTTTAGTGACTTCCTCTTTTGTGGCAGCATTACATTTGACACACTACCCTTTTTTGTTTCGGAGGAATGGTAGCAAGTCATTTGATGGTGGCAAATATGCAGTATATGAAACCAGTTTGAACTTACAATTTTTCGTTATTCAGGTTTTTAAAGCAAAATCCACCGCGCTTTCTGCATGGATTTTTGTGGTGTCAAAAATTGGAATATCTACATCTGTTGCCTGAATTAGTAAAGGAATTTCTGTACATCCCAAAATAACGCCTTCTGCACCTCTTGATTCAAGTTCTTTGATGATTTTTTGGTACTCTTTTTTTGATTGGTTAATGATTTTTCCCTGGACTAACTCCTGATAAATGACCCGATGAACCATTGCCCGGTCAGCTTCATTAGGAATTAAAACTTCAATGCCGTATTCAGTTAAAATCCCTTTGTAAAAATCTTTTTCCATGGTGAATTTAGTGCCAAGCAAGGCTACTTTTTTGATGTTTTGGGCAATGATTTTTTCTGCGGTCACTTTAGCGATATGTAAAAAAGGGATGGAGGTGTTTTTTATCATTTCTTCACTACACAAGTGCATGGTGTTGGTACATAAAATGAATAAATCAGCTCCGGCTCTTTCTAATTGCTGAGCAGCAGCAACCATTTGTTTGTTGAGACCATCCCAGTCATCTTTATGCTGTAAATTTTCAATTTCGGCAAAATCGACGGAGACCATAATGCTTTTCGCGGAATGAAATCCGCCGAGTTTTTCTCGAACTTTTTTATTGATCAATTCGTAATAAACAACGGATGATTCCCAACTCATTCCTCCTATTAATCCAATGGTTTTCATGATTTAATGGTCATTTGTTCAGGTACTTATCTTTTTTTACCTTTATAATTTCGACGCCCGCCTCCCTTAGAGCCGCCTCCTTTATAACCACCCCGTCCATAGCCTCTTTTTTTCGGATTCCATGCGGGGCCTTCTCCTAATTCAGGAGGTAAAGGAGCTTTAAGTACCTTTTTGCCAATCAATTTTTCGATAGCATCAAAATTGTACATATCGTTTTCATTGACAAGGGTCAATGCGACACCAGTTGTGTCAGCCCGGGCGGTACGACCGATTCTGTGCACATAATCTTCTGCATTGCCCGGCACATCGTAATTAATCACCAGATTAATATCCTTAATATCAATTCCCCGGCTTAAAACATCAGTTGCGACTAACACCCTGGTTCGTTTGGCACGAAAGCGGGCTAAGACCGCCTCTCTTTCCTTCTGGTCAAAATCAGAAGAGATGCCTTCAACATCGTATTTTTTGTTGCGAAGTGCTCGAATAATTTCATTCACTTTTTTCTTGGTAGAGCTGAAAATCAGGATACTTTTATAATTGGGTTTATCCGCGATAAGCCCATTAATCAATCCTTTTTTCTGATCTTCATGTACCAGATAAGCAGCTTGTAATACGCCTTCAGCCGGTTTGGATAAAGCAATGGTGATTTCTACAGGATCGTGAAGGAGGTCTTTTATTAAGGTTTTTATTTTAGGGGGCATAGTAGCACTAAACATCAAATTTTGGCGTTTTTTAGGCAGATAAGAGGTGATTTTTTTTATATCATCCACGAATCCCATATCCAACATTCTATCCGCCTCATCCAAGATCAAATGCGTCACCTTATCAAATTTCACATAGCCCATATTTAGGTGGGAGATTAATTTTCCCGGTGTTGCCACTACAATATCCGCACCACTGGTTAAGGCTTTCTTTTGCTGTGTCCAGTCGTCACTTCCTCCGCCTCCGTAAATAGCAATTGAATTTACATCAACAAAGTAAGAAAATGCCTGAATCTGCTGGTCAATTTGTATCGCTAACTCTCGGGTCGGCACGACGACTAAGGTGCTTGTCGCTCCTGCAGCAGCCTGAGAGGCCATTTCTAAAACAGGCAACATAAAGGCAGCCGTTTTTCCTGTTCCCGTTTGCGCAACGGCAATCATATCACGCCCATCCAAAATAGCAGGAATTGCCTTCTCCTGTATTTCGGTTGCCTTTTCAAATCCCATATAATAAAGAGCATCTAAGATGTCATATCCCAGCCCTAATTCTTCAAATGTCATAATTTTGTCTTATTATAAATGCCATAATTTATAGCAATTCGCATGCAAATATACGAAAAATTAAAATAGTCTTATTTTTGTACTGAAGTAAGGTAAGTAATCGCAGTAAAAAATGTTGTCAAACAGAGGTGCAAAAGCCATTTTTTTCTACAAATAAGCGACGGTATCCGCATCAAATGATTGAATTGAATACGATTTTTCTTTCAAAAAAAGTAAACAAGCCTGCCGATCAGATTTTGATAAATGCGTATGTTCATAAATGACAGCCTTGGGTAAAAATCGATCAAAGTCAAATAATTTAATAATTTCAAAATCAAAGCCCTCTGTGTCAATGTGTAATAAATCTACCTTAGTGACCTGATTTTGTTCAAAAACAGTAGCGAATGTCAAACACTGCACCTCTTCGTGCGCGATATAATCCTGCTTATTTTTTGGAGGTGTGATACCATACTTTTTACACATCCGTCCGACGTGACCATTTTCGATCTGCGCCTCTACCTGTGACTTCAAAAAGGAGCTAATGCCACTGGCCCAACGATCATCACTAAATGAAATTTTAAATAAGGGCTTAACGCAATCTTCCTCATTAATGGCAATATTTAAGGGCTTAACTTTTTCGTTTTGATACGCATAGGCGAGCTGCTGAAATGCTTTTTTTTGCGGTTCAATCATGATGCCCTGCCAGTGGTTCCTTTTGATGAACTTACTCAAAGGGTCGTGCTGAATACCATCGTTACTACCCACCTGAATAAAAAAAACATCCTCTTGCTTTTTAGAAAAAGCATCCAAAAAATCACTTAATGTATTGGGCTTCGGCCGCCAAATGTTTTGATAATAAAACTTGATAATTGGTGAATTATTAGCCCATAGGCGACGTTTTAGCCCATTAAAATAGGATTTTACTTGATATTTTAGCTTCATTCGCTTTATTTTGACACAAAGATGGTGAAAAAGAAGAGAATTTCTTACTTTTACGTCCTTTGAGTAACAAAATTTTATTTATGAGCAATATTCGTCACTATATGGTTGACTTTACCATGGATGAACCGCTTTCTGAAGAATTTTTTGATCTGGTCTCTTACCAGCGGGCAGCTGTCAATAGATATTTTCAGGAAGGGAAATTGGCTCATTATGCCCTGTGTATCGAAAAATCAAAACTATGGTTAATCATTGCTGCGGAGTCTCAAATTGAAGTCGTAGAAATCATCGAAAACCTACCGTTATCTCGGTTTATGGAGTACGATATTCACCTTTTGAGTCAATTAGACAGCTATACGGTTAAACCCGTCTTTTCTCTAAATTAATCCAACTCCGGAACAAATTTGATGTTTTTTTTATTTTTCTCTTTTTTTTGGGTACTTTTGATGGGTGTTTTACTAAAAAATAAAATTCAAAGTGCTTCAACTATTTAGGACAAACCAATTTTCAATAGGAATATTATTGCTTTTGTATGCCGTAATACTGAAGATAGGTGCTTTTTTTGTTCCGCAACATCAGGAGGTTTCACCTATTACGGGTTATCTATATGGTCGAGTCATGGGGTGGATACCCGATTCAACGATTTTTCAATCTACACTTGCCATTTCTTTGGTTTTTCTTGGTGGTTTTTTGATGACAGTTGTTGTGATCAGGCAACGTCTCGAAATCGAGGTAACTCTTTTTTCCGGTGTTTTCTATATTTTGGTTTCGGCATTAATTCTTAATTATTTGCATCCTTCAGGGGCTGTGATGGGGGCTATTTTTTTGATACTGTCCTTATTGAATCTACTCAATAGCCCCAATAAAGTGTATAATGCTATATTTTTATTCAATACAGGGCTTTTTATCGGGATGGCAAGTCTTTTTTACTGGTCATTTTGGATCTTTATTATATGGGCAATCTTATCAGTTTTTCAATTATTAGGTGCTCGATTCAAAGAGGCAATGATGGTCATTACTGGCTTCATTATTCCGTTTTTTTATCAGGGGCTTGATTATTTTAGAAATAATCATTTTGCGGACTTTTGGCATGATTTAATTCCTTTACATTTTGGCATAGAGCCACTTCCATTACCTCATGACAATCTAAACGAATGGATCGGAGGAGGGCTCGTTTTAATATTATTGCTCATCACTCTGGCAGGGCAATCAAAAAATATTAAGAAAAAACAGGTCATCATTAGACGAAAAATAAATGCAATCTATTGGATGATTCCCTTCTCGATTATTGCCGTATTTATTCAGGCAAACGGACAATTCAGTGATTTTTTCTTATTGTCGATTCCCATAAGTGTGATGTTGGCCTTCCAGTTTACGCGCATACGCTCCGGCAGTGCAGAGTTACTGCATATTGTATTAGTTGCCATTGCTATTTATTTGTCCTTCTCTATTTCCTGGGCTTAGTATGAGTGTATTAGGAACTAAATAATACCTATTAAATAGACTCTTTTTTCCCAGCTCTTTACCAATAAATGGGTCATTTATCTCGATAAACCTGTCTGACAGCGAGACGGGACACTCCATTTGTTGGCTTGATTAGACAAAAATAGACGGCGTTTAATATAGGAATAACTTAGTTCTTAAGCCACTATCCACCAACGTAAGCGAGGATGATTTTCTTTTTCATTTCCTGAAATTCTTCTTCTGTAAGGATACCGTCCTCTTTTAACTGGCTCAACTCTTTGAGTTTTGCAATTACGTCCTCTTTATTGATGGGAGCATCAGCCGAATCAGCACTAGTCGATACAGGCTCTACTTTGACCTTTTTGATCGTTTTTTTCTTCTTAGGCGTATCCTTCTTTTTAATGATTTCCTCCTCATTCAGTTCTTCCGCAATTTTTTTACCTTTTTCAAATTTTTCCTTATAGTATTTCTTCAGTCGTTCTGTGTCAAAATCCAAAATAGTCCCTCCATCTGTAAAATGCTTTTTGAATACTTCACCCAAAGCATAAGTTGAGGCTCCATTAAAGACAGAAGCGGTTACGCCTCCTATCAGTGTTCCGATACCGGGAATTAGTTTTATCAGACCCCTTGCGCCTGCTCGTGCGAGAGCGGCACTACTTAAACTTGTAATAATCGCTTTGCCTTGAGATTCAGAAAAATCCTGATTATAAACACGGCATAATTGTCGAATCATATCCATCTGCAATGCACTGACAGCCACAACATCAGCAATAGGTAATGGGATGAAACTGGCACCTAATGACCAAATGACATGATTTCTTATGACGGTGTCTGCGTGTTTAACCTGTTGATCTTTATTATCTCCCATAATCTTTTTCTTTATATTTTTCTTAGCGTAATCAATAATCTTTTTTTGCATGATCCAAAGTTGTATGATTAACCGTTAAAATACCACAATTAACGACAATCACGGCAAAGTAATAGACGAATATAATACATTTTGAAGAAAAAAGGTAGTAAAAAAAGGAAAGACATTAGTCCAAATCAACCAAAGGTACCGGGCGGTTAATACTTTCTTCCAAAGAAATAAACGTTTCTGTTCGTTGGATACCATCAATCACCTGAATTTTATCGTGCAATAAATTTTTCAAATGTTGTGTATCCCGACACACCGCTTTGGCAAAAATACTATAATGTCCTGTGGTGTAATGAGCTCCTACGATTTCAGGAATAGCTTTTAGTGCGTTAGCGACACTATCATAGAGGGAGCTTTTTTCTAAAAAGATGCCTAAGAAAGCGACAATGTCGTGCCCTAATAAATCATGATTAACATCCAGGTGATAACCTTTAATTACGCCCATCTCTTCCATTTTCTTCATACGAACATGAATGGTTCCTCCGGAAACGAAAAGTTGTTGTCCTATCTCGGCATAAGTCTTTTTACCATCTTTCATTAAAATGGTTAATATTTGCTTATCGAGTTTATCTAGTTTATTCTTGCTCATATAATTAGAAAATTCACAACAAATTTAGATAAAAATTATTAATTTTTCAAAAAAAATACCAAAAATATCTATACTGTTTAAAAAAATAAAACGCAATTTCACCTGAGTTAGGATTAGGGGGGTACTTAACTTTTGATTTTTTAAATATTTTTTAATCTAAATAGTGATCTTTTAGAGAAAAATGAGTGTTTCTTTTCAAATAGTTGCATTATTCAAAATAAACCTTTAGGTTTGTGCCTTATGAATCGTAATTTGAATATTTTTGGTTTTTATTTTAGCTATTTTTTTTATGCTCTGCATAGGAGGACTTGCTAAATTTATGTATTTATAAGAAAGATTCTAAAATTTAATAAAGTCCTGCTTCGGTGGGGCTTTTTTTTTGTGTAAAACTTAGGGGCATACCCGGATAATATTAAATCATAAACTATGGTCAGTATTGAGCAGACAGAAGAAAAGAAAAAACAAAAGAATACTCGATTGCGCATTGCCATTCAAGGGGTGGCTGGAGCATTTCATGAGATTGCGGCACGATTGTGCCTGAAAAAAGAAGAGGTTGAAATTGTTCCGGCAAATACCTTCACCGAATTGGTGGACATGATAGAGCGGGATGATACGGTAGATGGAGGATTGATGGCGATAGAAAATACGATTGCCGGAAGTTTGATGAAAAATTATACGCTCCTGCAAAATTCTAATCTGTTGATTATGGGAGAAACATTTTTGCGCATAAAGCAAAATTTAATGGTTCTGCCCGGAACAAAAATGGAGGATTTAAAGGCGGTACATTCTCACCCGATTGCCATTGAGCAATGCCTGGAGTTTTTTAAAAAATATCCCAAAATAAAATTGGTGGATAGCGCTGACACCGCTTTGAGCGCTAAGATGGTTCGAGATGGTCAATTGACGGATGTCGGAGCGATAGCCAGTACCCTTGCTGCCGACCTCTACGGAATGGAGATACTGGCAGAGGGCATTGAGACCAATAAAAAAAATCATACAAGATTCTTAGTGCTTCAGCACAAAAAAAGGGCAAAACAGCATCCTCAGTCGAATAAGGTAAGTATTACTTTTTGTCTGAGTCATGAGGTTGGAAACCTACATAGTGTCTTGGCTGTTTTGGCTGCATATCAGCTCAATTTGACAAAAATACAATCTGCCCCTATCATTGGGAAACCGTGGGAATATCAGTTTTTTGTCGATTTTATTATGGGTGGAAATATTGGCTTTGAATTGGGAATTGATGCCTTGAGACCGATTACACAAAAGTTGCAGGTGCTTGGTATTTACCCACAGGGAGAACATTTTGAATATTAAATTATGGGACAGATGATAAAGGTTGCAGACCGGCTGGGAGATGTCAGGGAGTATTATTTTTCAATAAAACTCAAACAATTGGCGCAGATGCGCAAAGCGGGTGTTGATGTGATCAATATGGGAATTGGAAGTCCGGACATGGCGCCCCACGATGATGTGATTGCTGCTTTGAATGTGGCGAGTGCTAATATGACAAATCACGGTTATCAGAGTTATTCAGGCATACCGGAGTTGCGGCAGGCTTTTGCCAAATGGTATGCTACTTATTTTGATGTGCAACTGGATGCAGATAAGGAAATTTTGCCTCTAATTGGATCAAAAGAAGGGATTATGCACATTGCAATGACCTATTTACAGGCAGGGGATGAGGTGTTATTGCCCAACCCGGGTTATCCGACTTATCGCTCCGCTTCAAAACTGACCGGTGCGACACTACGAACTTATACTTTAACAGCAGAAAATGCCTGGTTACCCGATCTGAATTTGTTGGAAAAAGAAGGGTTAACGCAGGTGAAACTTATGTGGATAAATTATCCACATATGCCAACAGGGACGAAGGGTAATGCCGTTTTTTTTGAAAAATTGATTGCTTTGGCAAAAAAATACAATTTCCTGATTGTAAATGATAATCCTTATGCTTTTGTCCTGAATGAAGAGCAATTAAGTATTTTGAGTATTCCCGGAGCAAAAGAGGTCGCACTAGAGCTGAATTCTTTGAGTAAGTCCCATAATATGGCCGGATGGCGAGTGGGGATGTTGGCTGGAGCAGCACATTATATAAAGAACGTATTACGCTTCAAAAGTAATATGGATTCTGGTATGTTCAAACCAGCACAATTGGCAGCGGTTAAGGCGTTGTCGCTTCCGCAAAAATGGTATGATGATTTGAATCAGGAGTATAGGGAAAGGCGGGCTTTGGTTTTTGAATTAGCAGATATACTTGGTTGTTCTTATGATGAAAATCAGGTTGGACTTTTTGTCTGGGCTAAAGTGCCTGAACACTATAAAAATGGGTATGAATTATCAGATAAGATCCTTGAAAAAACGGGTGTTTTTATTACACCTGGGGGCGTCTTTGGGACAGGAGGAGATTGTTATATTCGTTTTTCCCTGTGTAATAAAACGGCGATTTTGAGAGAGGCGAAGGAACGGGTGGTTCATGAGATGACGGAGGAGTGATGTGAAAGAGGTATTGAGCTGGCACAAGGTGACATCTTTGCGGGCGGGAGGTAAGAAGAGGAAAAGGTGTTGCCTTTTTGGGCAGTAGAATAATTGGAAGGGGGGGATTGTTAGGCTTAGTTATATAATATTGGAAATTGATTTAGAAATAAAAAAAACATGGTAATTAGTATTGTTGGCATAGGATTGATTGGAGGTTCTTTGGGGATTAGCCTGAAGGAAAATGGATTTGCCGATCGAATTATTGGAGTGGATGTCGTGAAGGAAAATGTGGATAAAGCACTACGACGTCGATTAATAGACGAGGAAATGAGTTTGGAAGAGGCAGTAGCGGCGAGTGATATGATTATTTTGGCAACACCGGTGGATGTATTGCTGTCATTATTGCCCAAGGTATTGGATATGGTAGATGAGCAGGTGGTTATCGACGTTGGGTCAACAAAGGAACGATTGCATGAAGTGGTGAAAGACCATGCAAAAAGGGAAAATTTCGTATCAACCCATCCTATGGCCGGAACCGAATTTTCAGGACCAGAAGCGGCTGTTCCCAATTTATTTGACCATAAATGTTCTGTTTT
Source organism: uncultured Saprospiraceae bacterium (assembly GCA_964571475.1). GTDB lineage: Bacteria > Bacteroidota > Bacteroidia > Chitinophagales > Saprospiraceae > JALVDO01. Next base: position 9,112 of record CAZNCI010000134.1, read on the forward strand.
GTGTGAGGTGGATCGGTCATCGGATGACGCATTGGATATGGTGAAAAAGATGTATGCCTCCATCCCCATGGAGTTGATATATTTAGATCCGAAATTGCATGATGTGCATACCGCCTATGTGTCTCATATTTCCCATTTGAGTTCCTTCGCATTGGCATTGACGGTGTTGGAGAAGGAACAGAATGAAGGGAAGATATTTGAATTAGCGAGTGGTGGTTTTGGGTCAACCGTACGGTTGGCGAAGAGCTCCCCTGATATGTGGGTCCCGATTTTTAGACAGAATAGAGATAATCTGCTAGATGTATTGGATGAACATATTAATCAATTGGCAGGCTTTAGAAGTTTGTTGATAAAAAAAGATTTTGAAGGATTTTATGAAAGGATCGAAGCAGCGAATGAGATTCGTCGGGTGTTGGGGAGTTGACGTGGGTGTTTTGAGTACTTTTCGGGCAAGTGATAGAAGCGGTATCGATCCCATTTTTTGGGAGCGGTAGGAGCGGATAGCACGGTCACGCCTTGGCGTGGATGACCCCAGATGAAATTAGAATGGGAATTAAAATGTGAATTAGAATTAAAATCAAAATGTGAATCAAAATCAAAATTAAAATTAGAATCAAAATGAAAATGTGAATCAAAATGTGAATCAAAATCAAAATGGGAATTAAAATGAAAATGAAAATGTGAATCAAAATTAGAACCTGCCTAG
>CAZNCI010000135.1:0-2125 GCA_964571475.1 uncultured Saprospiraceae bacterium
CATCTTCAATAAAACTTTCCGAAGCTTCAAAATAAATGCTTAATTCTCCCTGCATAAATTCTTTAAACTTATCTTTTATTTGTTCCTCATATAAAGTTTCACCCTTAAATTGCTTTTGTAACAATTTTAAGTCTTCATACTTTTCCCAATTCTTTTTATTAAATGAAAAAGCAAAAGGAGAACAAGTATTTCCAAATACTTTTTTTATTGGATTAAAAATTTTAGCATTGGAAACAGGCAATGTATTCATCCATAATGGAAGGCATTTTTTTATTAAAGGTGAAAGTTCATCATCTTTTTTAGAATAAAATCCAATATCCTCCTCATTAATTTTCCCATCTTCATCAACATTCACTAAATTACCATTCTCATCAATATCTAAAAGAATATAAAGTCCTTCTTTAGGCTGCAAATTATTGGTAAAAACTTCTGGTGGAAGTGTATCTACAAAATTAATTATTTCTTGTATCATAGGTTCATCATTTTAATTATATATTGTATTCAATACCCTTATTCCTAATTTAATTAAACTGTAATTACTCCCCTATCTTTTCCCAATTTGGAATTGAAACAAAAATACTGTATATTCACACCAGAGTGTAAGTTGTTACAGTTTCAAAAACTCGCATCTGCGGGGGTTGCCAGTATTGGTACGGTGCTGAAAGAACTTACACTTATTTCACCCCCCCACCTTCTTCACCCCCCGCCTCGCCGCCTTAATATCATACACATCCGGGTCATACCCTTTATATCCACATCCTTCCAGCCATGGCACCCAACTTTCATTGTGTATCACAGAGGGTGCTCCTGTGCGAAGTGATTCTTTAATATCTTCAAAGCCGGATGTACCACCGCAGTTTTCCGGAGGGCATGCGCCCTTGCCGGCTACAATTTTCGCCTGTGGCAAATCTTCATAAATCACTTCTTCGACATCTATTTCGTGCAACCAGCTGTCGCCATAGTCGTACCAGTATTTTAGTTTTTTTCGTGCTCTGTCCATACAGCCGGTATCGTGAAACTGGAAAAGTAAATTATCTATCTTTACTGTTTCGGCATTGATCCCATAGTCTTCATCGTAGGGACTTGATAGGGTGATGGTATCATATATGTCGTTTTCCATAAATCGGTACAAATGAATATCCTGCCAGCCCATTGCCGCCTGAATGACATGGTGCAATTGGTCAAACGTATAGTGTCCCGGCACTTTTATACGTCTCCATATTTTAGGATTCGAAATATCTGTTAATTCAATTTTTATAACAAAATACATATTTCTAAAATCTTATTTTAATTTCCTTACCATCCCCATCCCCAAACTGGAATTCTTCTCCCCAAATCCTCCAAAATAACCGATCTCCATCAGCTCCACAGGCGCCGTCAGCTCAAAATCAAAGAGGTAACCCCGGACATTTGCCCCTTTGATACGATACAACTTGGACTTGGGTGATGACAGCAGTTTAAAATCATAGGGAAAGTCAATTCGGATGGACTCTCCGGTATGATGGACATCTAATGCTTTTTGCTTCCGCAATAGATTTTTGAGTAGGAGCTCGGCATAACCGGCATACTCGGGGGAGCGATACTGAGCATGTGCCTCGCCTGCTTCATTTTCGCCTATACAAAGCGGCGTTTTCAACCGAAACCGCATGGTGGGCTGGAAGTCAGGGCGGGGCAGCGTCTCTATGCCACTCACCTCAAAATCTACCCCAAACTGACCGCTCGAAAGTGAAAAGCGCTGGTCTTTAAACAAGCCGATGACAAAATTCTGTAGCGCATCATTCACGTAAAATGACAAGGTGATCTCCGTTGGATGCCTGACGAGTATAAAGGTCTTTGCCTTACGATCAATATCAAACCATCCGGGTTGGAGGGTACTAAAGGTAAATAATTTGTATTTCCGACCCAGGAAATCATAACCCTGCTCATGAAGCTGCGTAGCGTATTCCTCATTGGCATTGCCGAGTGTCCGATACACCCAGGAAGAAATCAAATACTGATAATTAATCGGCAGCACCTGATTGCGGCTATGTTGGAGTACTAATTTTAAACGCATAAGCTTCGTTTTATTTCGTTGAGGCAAAGATAAGAATGAAGGTAGGGCAAATACTTCCCTACCCCCTAAAAA
>CAZNCI010000135.1:2225-9673 GCA_964571475.1 uncultured Saprospiraceae bacterium
AAAAATTCATTTTCTCTATCTCATTTCGTAGATGTTCCTTCAGCGATTCGGGATGAATGACCTCTACCAATTGGTGATAAAACCCCAGAATAAAGTTACTCAATCCTAGAAATTCATGATTGACATCACACTGAAAATCGTAAATTTCCTCATCTTCTGTTTCCTCCATATACCGTTTGGTGGCAGGGAATCGTTCGATTAATTCATTATAAGCACCTATTTTTATCCGTAAATGGACAGGTACCTGGATATTGTCCACGATTCGGAACGGATCTGTTCGTTTAATTACATGGTAGCCTTCAAACGCCCAATTGTCGTGAAGTATTTTAACCCTTTTAATTCTTGAAATCCGATAATGGCGTAGCAATTTATTTTCGACATCAAAAGCCTGTAAGGTATCCTCTGCGGGGCTTATATGAAAAGGCTCAACCAGCCGATTAGCGATTGAATTACTGCTAGAGGATCGATAATCTACTAATAACACCTGCTTCTTATTATCTTTGGCATCAAGTAGATGATCGACCTTATCCAAATAGGGCTTTCGCAAATAAGCATGCCCTAAACGGTGATAGTCGTACAAAGAAGCCAATTTCTTTTTCAGATTTTGTCCCCGCTTACTATGTGGATCCAGCTTATCAATTGCCTCCATTAATATCAACTGATCTTCTTCAGAAAAAAGCAATAAATCTTTAAACCGTTTATAGGATTTGTTTTGACTAAAAGTATATCTATACTTGGAGTCGTATTCAAGCAGAAGTCCTGCATTTCTAAAATCATCGAAATAATTACCGATAGTATCAATGCTTGCCCCGTACAAATCCGCCAGTCTGGCCTTCGTATAATATCCAGGATGCTCAACAATCGCCAGCAGGACACGCAGCAACCTCATTTTGGTTCCATATTCACTCACTGTTTGGGTATTTTCGTCTAATTAATGGGGCTAATCTAGGAAATAATCCTTCAAAATAAAAATTATCCCCCGAATTTTTTCTATGGTAAAAATACGGCGCTTTATCTACGGTTACAACTAAGCGCATGCCTGAATCTTACTTCTTTGAAAGCCAACATTTTAAGAACTCGGCTGGCGTCGATAAAATATAAAATATGACTTGACAGACCCACGGATAACCCGACCACATCCGTATTATTAAATGATAAAAGCAACCTCGCCCCTACACCGTTTTTCGATAAGTCCAAACCGCAAATACGTTGATAACCACGGCCATTATCGCCATTACCTGAAAATGATAACGAACATCTGCCCAGCCGCTGCCCTTCAATAAGACCTTGCGCATCAGCTCTACAAAATGAGCGATGGGATTGGGGATATTAATGATTTGTGCCCATCGGGGCATGCTTTCAATGGGGGTAAACAAACCTGCCATTAGTATAAATATGACCATAAAAAACCAAGCGACAAACATGGCCTGCTGCTGGGTGTCGGAAGTAGTGGAAATCAACAAACCAATGCCCAATACGGCAATTAAATTGACGACACAAAAGGCAAAAACAATCCATAAACTTCCCAACATGGGGATGCCAAAAATTAACTTTCCCGCTGCCAGCCCTATCGCTAAATCTATCAAACCTATGAGTAAAAAGGGTAATAATTTGCCGATGATAAATTGATACTTTTTGATGGGCGTGACGTTGATTTGCTCAATGGTGCCCATCTCCCGCTCCCGAACGACATTCATCGCCGTCAGTATCATCGCCAAAATGGTCACAATCATGCCCAATATGCCCGGCACCATGAATACTTTATAATCCAAACTCGGGTTGTACCAATTGGATGAAGTAATATTGAAGCGGGGCATTTCCTTGATTTTCACCACCGCCTGCAAGTCATCGGCCAGTATCTCCCGATTGAACATACCGACTACCTGCCCGGCATAAGCACCTGCCAAACCTCCTTTGGAACCATTGATGGCATTGACCTGTAATTGGATGGACGCCTCCTTCTTTTTCAGCAAATCCTTTTCAAAATTCACCGGGATATTTAACACCAAATCTGCCGTTTCTTTTTCGAGCAATACATTGGCTTCCCCAGCGCTCGACACTTCATAGTTTAACACAAAATAACCCGATGCCGTCATCTTATCAATCAATAATCTCGAATAAGAGGAATGGTCGTCATCTTTTACCGCCAGGGAAATATCCTTCACTTCATTGGTGGCAGCCATCGACAATAATATCAATTGTACGATAGGGATAACCGTCAATAATGGCAACATCGCTTTATTGCGAAATACCTGCTTGAGCTCCTTTATGATGATCAAAAATATAATTCTCATATCAATGTAGTCTAATTTTAAAATTCTTTAGGCTGAGGCCCAAAAATAAAAGCGTCATAACGCCCAATACGGCTACCTCCCGCCATACAATCGAAAAGCCACTGCCCTTCAACATGATTGACTTTAGTATGATGATAAAATATTTGGCAGGGATAACATTTGATATAATCTGCAACATCTTAGGCATGCTCTCGATGGGAAATATAAAACCCGATAAAATCATCGTCGGCATCATCAATATCATCAACGAACTCAACATGGCTGACTGCTGGTCTTCCGTCTTGGTGGATATAAATATCCCCAAACTCAGGGAGGTCAATATAAACAATACACTCAAAATGGATAATAACCACAAACTACCCAATATCGGGACGCCAAATACGAATACGCCCATGCCCATCACCAAGGCCATATTAATAACGGAAAGCAGGACATAAGGCACGACTTTCCCGATTATTATCAGGAGAGGAGGCAATGGAGAGACCAAAAGCAGGGACATCGTTCCCAGTTCTTTTTCCCTGGCGATCGTCATGGCCGTCAGCATGGCCGAGACCAGCAATAAGATCATCGTCAACACTCCGGGGACAAACATATAAACACTCTTCAAATCGGGATTATAGACCATTTGTGTTTGTGCTTTCACCTGAATGGGCAGCCCCCCCGCACTGGATAATTTACCTTGAAACTGATTGATAATAATACTCGCATAATTGGTCAGTATAACGGCCGTATTTGGATCAGAGGCATCGGCAATCAATTGGATGGGGGCATTTTTTTCCTTGTAAAATTTTCGAGAGAAATCCGGGGGAATGACTACGACCATCTTCACCGCGCTCGCCTTCATCAAGCCGGCAATTTCATCCTCCCTATTGATGTGCTTTTTGACCTTAAAATGACCACTTGCCTGCAATTGCTGGGCTAATTCCATACTCAATTGATCTTTTGCCTGATCATAAATGGCAATAGATGCATCGTTAAACTCATTGGTCACCGCATAACCAAATAACAATATCTGGGCGATCGGCATACCAAAAAGGATAAATAATGTCCGCCTATCCCTTAGAATATGGTAGAATTCCTTTTTCACAAATGCTAAAAATTGATTCATTTTTATTTTTTTATGCTTAAAATAGTACACCTAACCAAAGGTTTTCAACCTATTGCTTCTGCGCCCCGCGCCAATTTCACAAATACATCATCCATCGTTTGGGCATGGTGTTTTTCCTTCAGGTTACGTGGGGTATCCAAGTCGGCAATGATGCCATCAACCATGATGGAAACCCGGTCGCAGTACTCCGCCTCATCCATATAGTGAGTGGTCACAAAAATGGTAAAGCCCTTCTCCGCTGCCTGATATATCAACTCCCAAAACTGTCTGCGGGTAATGGGATCGACACCACCCGTTGGCTCATCCAAAAAGAGAATGGCCGGCTCGTGTAACATAGCGATGGAGAAGGCGATTTTTTGTTTCCAGCCCAAAGGCAACTCTCCCGTCATCATTTTAGCCTTATCCTCCAATCCCATGGTTTTTAAAAGTTCTTCGGACTTTCGCTTAATTACCTTTTTGGACAAACCGTAAATCCCTCCAAAAAACTGAATATTCTCCTTGATGGTCAAATCGTCATATAAGGAAAACTTTTGGCTCATATAGCCAATTTTTTTTCGGATTTGCTGCGTCTGGGTATAGACATCGAATCCGGCGACACTGGCTTCACCTGCGGTTGGGATCGAAAGCCCCGTCAACATTTTGATGGCGGTTGTTTTACCGGCACCATTTGCCCCAAGAAAGCCAAAAATCTCTCCTTTTTTTACTTTAAAAGAAATATCATTCACGGCTTTGAAGAGACCGAACTGCTTGGTCAAATTATTTACCTCTATTGCGTATCCCATTTTTTTTGATTTTTATAAATCCTGCTTTTGCTGCTCCACCATTAATTCCATAAATACATCCTCTATTGACGCATCAATAGATTGAATAACAATATTTGTATGTCCTTTTTGTGTCAGAAAATCGGTCAATTCTTCTCTATCCAATGCCTCTTGACTGGAGGCGTGGTATTCGCTACCAAATGCAAAAACAGTACTCACCTTGTCATAAGATCGCAAATCCTGTAATAGTTTGTAGCGGTGATTAGATGCCACCCTGTATAAAAATTTGGGATAAGACTTCATCATCTCCGTCGGTGTATTAATGGACAAAATCCGACCTTCCTGTATCATGGCAATATCATCACATTGCAAGGCTTCATCCATATAGGGCGTCGAGACCAGCATAGAGATGCCCTTTTGTTTTAAAACCTTCAACATCTCCCAAAATTCCCGTCGGGAAACGGCATCTACTCCCGTCGTTGGTTCATCTAAAAACAACACCTTGGGTTTGTGAATCAGCGCACAGGACAAAGCCAGCTTTTGCTTCATCCCACCGGATAATTGCCCGGCCCGCCGATCATTAAAAGGCTCTATCTGCTGATAAATATCTTTCACCAAATCGTAATTTTCCTGAATAGTCGTGCCAAATACCGCAGCAAAAAACTCCAAATTTTCCCTGACCGTCAAATCCTGGTATAAAGAGAATCGCCCGGGCATATAACCGATTTCACGCCTGATCTTTTTGTAATCATCGACCACATCGTGCCCATTGACCCACGCCTTGCCTTCGGTCGGCAACATCAGCGTGGTCAGGATATTAAACAGGGAGGTCTTACCGGCGCCATCAGGACCAATCAAACCAAAAATCTCTCCTTCGTTTACAGAAAAATTAATATCCACCAGGGCATTGACGTCATCGTACTGCCTGCCAATTCCCTCTACGATAATTGCTTTATTATTCATTGGCATCCGCTTTATTTTGCGTACCGGAAAAATTCACTTCAGCCGGCATACCAATTTTCAACAAACCATCTTTATTGGGTACTTTTATTTTGATGGCGTAAACCAAATTGGCACGCTCCTCTTTTGTCTGTATGGATTTGGGGGTAAATTCGGACACCTGCGCCACCCAGGAGATCGTTCCCGTATAAGTATCCGAAGAAGTCTCTCCGGTATCAACAAGCACCTCTACTTTATCGCCAATTTTTATATGGCTCAATTGACCACCCGTCACATAAGCCCTGAGGACAATTGTGCTCAAATCAGCAATGCGGTACAAAGGTCGTCCAAAGCCGGTCACTTCGGATTCTTCCGCTAATTTGGTCAATACCACGCCATCAGCCGGATTGTAAATATAACATTTGGCGATCTGTTCATCCAATTGATTGAGCTGGGCTTTAAGCGGGCCTACTTCGCTCAAAATACCGTTATTGGCCAACCTTGCGCCTCGCTTTGCCGATTCGATTTGACGATCGACAATGGCAATTTGTGCATTGACATCATCCAGCTGCTTGGGCGTTGCTGCCTGACTTTTCAACAAAGCTTCCACCCGTGCTTTTTCGACCAAAATGGTTCGTTTTTTCTCCTTCAGTACATCTATTTCGGGAGAGGGATCCTTGGTTTTAGCCCGAACGGCCTTAATGCCTGCTTCTAATCTTGCCTTTTGCAATACCAGTAAAGTCGTATCAACAATTCCGACCAAAGCACCTTTTTTGAGATGATCGCCTTCCTCTGCGGTGAATTTAATCAGTTTTCCGTTGGCTTCCGCCGAAACAGTCACGGGGTCGCCTTCAAAATTACCATAGGCATCTGCGACAACTTCTTCTTCCTGACAAGAAAAGATCGCCCCGGCAATCAACAGTAGTAATAATGGTTTTAATAATTGCATATCTTTTATAATTTTTTCAATGTTATTTTGTAACGATTCAGCCCTCTACCGACCAATCTTATTCAGGTATTCAACTTTTAACTGCTCCATTTTGATGAGGTGAACTTCCTGATTCAATTGAGCCTGAAGCCCTTCATTTAACTGAATGAGATAATCCGTGGGGGTGATAACACCCTGTTCTAATTGAGCGGCATACTCTTTGGATATTTCCTCCTGCAAAGCGACTAATTCTTCATCAAGCTTTAATTGCTCCTGCAAAGATTGAATATCTGCCTGATATTTTCCTTTTAGATGATTAATGTTAAACTCAAAATTTTCTTTTTGGGTTTGGATAATTTCCGATTGAATTTGTAGTTGCTGTTTTTGACGCTGCCGCTGCCCCCAGTCGAATATTTTCCATGAGAATTGTAGTCCACCGATGGCATAGGGACTAATTTCTGTTTTGAATAAATTGATGGGGCTTGGATATCCCAGTCCCGCCTTCAAAAAAGCCTGTAATTTGGGCTTGGCGGATACGTCGATTAGCTGTTGATTAGCGAGTACTTTTTGCTGCTGCAAATCGAATAACAACAGCTCCGGTCGATTGTTCGACTCCATAAAAACGTCGCTTATGGTTTGTGGTCGCTTTAGTTTTGCGGCAAGCACCTCATCCCGCCCCGTAAACTGTGCCAATAATGCCCTCAATGCCTGCTGTTGCCCCTGAATAGCGAGGATTTTATTCTGAATTTTCAATTGCTCTGCTTTTAGTTTTTTCACCTTACCGGGTAATAAAACGCCTTGCTTCAACAGGGATTTCATGGCAGTCATTCTAGCAGAAAGGCTCTCGACTCCCTTATCCAAAATCTGCTTTTGTGCCTCCAACAAAATAATGCCCCAATAGTACTTATTGACCATTTCTTTGAGTTGAAAAATGGCGACCTCCAAAGATTGAAGGTTAACCGCTAAACTGGCATTTTCGATACTCTTTTTGGCATCCAGAAGTCCGCCGTCCAGGATTAAATAACCGGCATCAATGGTTGACTGAATATTGTAATAGGGCAATTCGATGGGTTCGGCTCCCGGAAAAGGCAATGCCAGCGTGAGCGCATCGGATTGCACCTGCGCCCGGGTATTCCACGTCACGGAGGGCATTTTATTTTTATCCAGTATTTCATTTTGATTGGTAAAGGCATCCTGATACAATTGTTCCTGCCTGACCAAGGGCGTGTTTTCAGACACCCATTTGTAACACTGCTCCAGGGTAATCTCCTCCTGTGCCGATAATTGACCGGAGAAAAACACCATGAATAGGAATATTATTTTCTTCATTTTTTATTTTCTTTTTGATGACACTAATTTTCTTTTTTTTTGCCACGAATGCACGAATTTCTTTTTGATGACACTAATTTTCTTTTTTT
>CAZNCI010000136.1:0-9635 GCA_964571475.1 uncultured Saprospiraceae bacterium
CAGGTGCTTCCAATGGTGATTTATACATCGTTGAAGCAAGCGGTGACGGATACGCCTGGGATGGCAGTATGTGGAATAATGTCGGACCTATTCAGGGGCCACAGGGTGAACAAGGGCCTCAAGGAGATCAAGGACCACAAGGGCCACAAGGACTTCAAGGCATTGCTGGTCCTGTAGGCCCACAAGGAGAACAGGGTGTCCCAGGTGTTGCCGGTCCACAAGGACCCGCCGGACCACAGGGAGAGCAGGGAACTCCGGGAACAGGTATTAATTTACTTGGACAGGTCGCAACCGTAGCTGACCTGCCCGCAGGTGCTTCCAATGGTGATTTATACATCGTTGAAGCAAGCGGTGACGGATACGCCTGGGATGGCAGTATGTGGAACAATGTCGGACCTATTCAGGGACCGCAGGGAGAAGCAGGCCCGGCAGGACCACAAGGCGATCCGGGTATTCAGGGTCCACAGGGAGTGGCCGGACCAGTAGGTCCACAGGGAGAACAGGGAGTACCCGGCTTACAGGGAGATGCAGGCGCTCCCGGTCCTGCAGGTCCACAAGGAGAAGCAGGCCCGGCAGGCCCTGCAGGTCCCGCTGGCACTTATACCGCCGGAGATGGAATCAGCATCGCAGGAGATGAAATATCCGCCACGGACAATAGTGCCTCCAATGAGATACAAACACTTTCGTTGACTGGTACAGATTTGAGCCTAAGCAATGGTGGTGGCAACGTCGATCTCGCCACTTTGCCTACTGAACTGGACTTACCTTATTTTGGAGAAGACAATATGGACGTTGTTCCTTTATTTCATATCTCCAATATCAATCTAAATATACCCACTGCCATCAAAGGAACAATTGGCACAGAAGATTTAGATCCAGTCGTTTATGTCCCCGCATCCGGAATTATGGGAGTGTCATCAAACGCAGGGAGTATAGGAGGTTTATTGCTCGACGACCCGTCAAGTCAAGACCTGGCAGCTAGAGGTGGTGGTGGTTCTGGGGGCTCTGGAAATGGCGTAACCGGAATCAGTAGAAGTGCTGGTTTCGCCGGCGTATGGGGCTCAAGTAGTGGAGATTTTGGCTTGGGAGTGGCCGGACTGGCTGATAGTCCAACTGCTATCGGCGGTGCTTTTGCTGGATTCGATGATGCTGGGGTGGCGCTTGCAACCTTTGGAGGAAAAACAGGATTTGGTACTGGCAGCCCAATAGATGAGGTAGAACTCGAAGGTACGACTAAGACACGTTTCGCTCTAAATGGTCAGGGTACGGCTAATAAATCGAGTCTGGCATTTCGGACCCGCAGAGAAAGTGGAATGCACGAGGGATGGCTTTGGGAGTCAGACTTAGCAGATCCAAATTATCCTCAATTCAACTTATATAATTACTCCTTCGATGAAGATACGCCGAATACGGAAACAAAGATGCCCATGTATTCGCTTCGTCCTAATTATGCGCTCTTTAGTTATTCCCATAAAATGTTTGGAGCACTGGAAGTTGATGGATACGCGAATGGTGGATTATTTGGTAGCTCTATTCACCTTGTGTTGGATACGGCAAATGTGGGAGGATTTAGATCTATCAATTTTTCCGGTACAGGAAGTGATGGAGAGGATGGTGTTTTTTATCTGGGTGAATCTATTATTCCCGATGCAGGACTCGGGGAATACAATCCATTATATCAAGCGACTTCCAATCAGCTCGCCAGTCCTTCTGGGCTGGGAGGAAGCCACTGGTTCTATGGTTTCATGCAGACGAACTCACTTTCGCTGACTGACGATCCATTTACAGATGTCCCTATAGACTCCGGTACAAAGCTGTACATCAATCCAACAGCTGGGGGTAACATCTCTGGTCTTCACATTGATGCAGACAATGCTGCTGTTGCTGCCATTGAAGTACATAATGATGCAGGGCGGGCGATCGAAACACTGGGTGGTATTAGCGTTCTATTGAACTCCAACCTTACTCATCCCCATATTCGATTAGAAGAAGATGAGGACGAATACGCCCGATTAGAGTTTGCCAATACTGCACATAGTGCCAAATGGCATATCGCTGCGACTGCCCGTGACGGAGGAACTGGTGGCGATAACTCCAAGATGAATTTCTGGTTTTCAAACGACCAGGGCTCGACAGACAGAATGACCATACTCGGTAGTGGTCGGGTAGGGATCAACAATAGTAATCCGGATGAAGAATTAGTGATCGGTACTAATTTGGGTGCCGGATGGGTAATACCCGTCATTACTGCCGGCAGCAATTCTGGCGGAGCGCTTGAAGTAGGGACACCAACGATAAATTTCAGTGTTTCCGCAGGTACCGCCTTCAACCGTACAAGACTTATTGCATCGGATGCTAATGGTTTTGGACAGGGACTAATTGAAATGAGAACCAGACAATTAAATATTGGCGTTGAACCAGGGGTAAATACCACTTCACCTTATATGTTGAGGATAGTGGAAAATGGAGTCTATGGATTTGACCTGGTATCTAACAATGGCAATGACGATTGGGAACATTATGTTAATTCTTCGGGGGAGATGTTTCTTTTTCACAACAACCAGAGTAGAGGTTTTTTTGACCCTGCCAGCGGTAATTATTCCGCCACTTCCGATGCCCGCCTGAAGACCAATATCCGAAGTCTTACAGGCATACTGCCCAAATTACTGGCGCTGAATGCTAAAAAGTACGAATACAAATCTCATCCGGGTAAAGAATATCATGGCTTTTTAGCACAGGATATTCAGCAGTTATTTCCGGAGATTGTGACGGAGGCCGAGGCCAGAAACAATGGAGAGCAGCCGACTTTATTGGTAGATTATGCACAGCTGACAGTATTGGCAATTGAAGCCGTCAGGGAGCAGCAGCAGACCATCGACGCACAAAAAGCAGAAATTGAAGCTTTGAAGAAACAACATCAGGCGGATATGGAGGCTATTTACAAGCGACTGGAAGCATTGGAGAATAAGTAGAGAAGGAGCGTTTGAGCTGTTGAGCTGAAGAGTTCAACAGCTCAATAGCTATTTTTTAGTAAAAAAGATGAAAAATGAAAAAAATAATTATTCCAATAATAGCCCTCCTGATGGGGCAAAACATTGATGCGCAAAGCCTGTCCAGCACGGTAATTGGCAATGCGGGAATGCGCTTTGAGAACGAGGATTTTGGCACGCTTAATTTCACGCTTGGCGAGGTTGCGATAAGCTATTTTGAAGTAGCGGACGGCAGCACCTTAGGCGAAGGCTTTCACCGGCTGTACTACGATTTGATTGTCAGCACCAGGGAGATATTGCCGGCAGACTGGAGCATTGAGGTATTTCCGAACCCGACCATTGGTTATCTCGTACTAAAAACAGATGGGCACGAAATCAAAGTGGCAGAACTTTACAATCAATTGGGGCAACGCCTGATGGAACACACCATTAGCGATGTAAAAACGGAGTTTGACTTTGGTGAATTACCTGTTGGTGCTTATTACCTCAAAGTATTGGACGAGCAGGGTCGAAGCCGTACTTTCAAGGTAATGAAGGTAGGTCGTTAAAAGAAAGATGTGAAAATTTTGAAGGGTCAGTACGCATATAGAACAATAAATGCGGTGTACTGACCTTTTTTTTCGCAATAAGGTCACCTTTTGCCCAAAGGAAGCCCTCCACGCATTCACGCATTGAAGTCTTGAAGCCTTGTTTCCTCGCCTTCCTTTAGCATAAGGCAACACCTTTTGCTTTGCTCTTTCCCCTCGTTAAAAGATGTCACCTTATGCCCCTTTTGCTAAAGGAAGCCGGGTGTGCTTTGAAGCATTATTTTCCTTCCTTCCTTTTTGCGAGAGGGGTAGTAGCGGTATGCACGACGAAGGAGTGTGTAGTAGCGGATGACCCGACCACGACCCTAAGGAGTGGGCTCGCCCAAATAAAAACTATTTAAATCGAATGGCTCGAACCGGGTCAATTTTGGTCACCATATAAGTGGGTAAAATCAAGGCAATTAAGGTGATAACGAGCGTCCCTACATTTAACAATAAGATGGTCCCTATATTAATCTGAATGGGCGCAACAGACAGGTAATAATCGGCCTCAGAAAGTCGAATAAATTCAAAATACTTTTGCGCTAAAGAAATGCCTATCCCCAGTAAATTACCCCAAAATAAGCCCCATATCATGATGTATCCGGCATAGTAAAGAAAGATCTTGCGAATTTCGCCATTGCTATCACCCAAGGCTTTGAGGATACCCACCATTTGGGCGCGTTCGATGATCAGAATAAGCAGGGCCGTAATCATATTAATAATAGCGACGACAAGCATCAGGCTGATAATAACCACCCCGTTGATGTCCTGCAATTCCAGCCACTCAAAGTTTTCCGGAAATTTATCCTTCACCGTCTCAGAATACATATTGGTGGGCAGGTCGTAATAAATGTACTCGTTAATGATGTCGAGATCGGCCAAATCATCAATAAACACCTCTATTCCACTCACTTCATTGTCTTTCCAGCCCCTCAATTTTTGAACCTGACGTAAGTCGATCAAAGCAAAGCGGGTATCGTACTCCTCCAGCCCTGTTTTGTACACGCCACAAACAGTGAAGCGGCGTTTGAGGTAATCGCTCTTTTGAGGAATAACCATCAAAAAAGTACTACCGGTATCAATCTTTAGTCGCTTAGCGGTCTGTTCAGATATTAAAATTTCTCTGGAGAGGGTGGAGTCCGATAAAGCAAGAGGGCGTCCTCTTTGGATGTATTTTTTCAAAAACTTCCAATCAAAATTTTTGTCCACCCCTTTGAGAATAACCCCTTCAATTTCATCTCTCACTTTAATAATTCCGGGTATAATACCATAGGCCTGCACGTGGCGAATACCCTTTTTGCTCTGTACAAACACCTCCTTATCATCCTCTGTGGTGGTGTAAAACCCAACCTGTGAAATGGTATCCAAAGAAAGGATAAACGGCTGATTTTTATCAATAGGGCTGGCATCGGTAAAAGCCTGATTAAGGCTCGCATCAGATAGGTGAATATGCGCCCAAAAGCCGAATATTTTTTGTTTGATTTCATATTTAAAGCCAGACATCAGGGCCGTAGAAATAATCATCACAGAGACACTCAACGCCACCGTTATCACGGCGAAGCGAATGATTAATTTAGAGAAAGAGGCCTTGTCCTCAATGGCGATTCTCCTGGCAATGAAAAATGGAAAATTCATTTATGCTATCATGATTTTATCTAAGACAGCGCAAAGTAGCACTATTTAGGCTGATTATCAAATTCATTTCATCTCTGCCCCATATAATTGTAAAAAAAACGGGCATTTGAGCTACATAAAATAGAAAAACACCTACCTTTGCATTCCGTAGTTAAAAAATTGTATTCATGGCTAAATATATTTTTGTTACGGGCGGAGTCACTTCTTCATTAGGAAAAGGCATCATTGCGGCTTCTCTTGCGAAATTACTCCAGGCAAGGGGTTTTTCTGTTACCATCCAAAAGTTTGATCCTTACATCAATGTCGATCCGGGCACACTTAATCCCTACGAACACGGAGAGTGCTATGTCACCGACGACGGTGCTGAAACGGACCTGGATCTCGGGCACTACGAACGATTCCTAAACGTACCCACCTCTCAGGCAAATAATGTCACGACCGGGCGCATTTACCAGACCGTTATCAATAAGGAGCGCGCCGGTGATTATCTGGGCAAAACCGTTCAGGTCATTCCTCATATCACCGACGAGATTAAGAGAAGAATGTTATTACTTGGGCAATCTGATGATTATGAATTCATCATTACTGAACTTGGTGGTACCGTTGGAGATATAGAGTCACTGCCTTATGTGGAAGCCGTCCGCCAATTAATATGGGACTTGGGGAGGGAAAACTGCCTCGTCATTCATCTAACATTAATTCCTTACCTCAAAGCAGCCAAAGAGCTAAAGACCAAACCCACGCAACATTCGGTCAAAGAGCTACAAAAACTGGGCGTACAGCCAGATATTTTGGTGTGCCGAACGGAGCATGATTTACCATTGGATTTGAGGAAAAAGATTGCCCTATTTTGTAATATAGAAGTCTCCTCCGTTATAGAATCCCTGGATGCTTCTACTATTTATGATGTCCCCCTATTGATGCAAAAAGAAAAACTGGACGCCATCGTTCTCCAAAAATTACACATTCCCAATGTAAAAGAATTAAATCTGGATCGCTGGAAGAGTTTTCTGGGGAAATTAAAAAACCCCGTACAGGAGGTCAATATCGCCCTTGTCGGAAAATACATTGAATTACAGGATGCATATAAGTCCATTTTCGAAGCATTTATCCACGCAGGAGCGGTCAATGAGTGCCAGGTCAACGTCACCCCTATCCCGTCAGAATCCCTAACCAAAATAGAAGAGATCACCCAAAAATTAGAAAATTTTGATGGCATATTAGTCGCTCCCGGCTTTGGCGAACGGGGAATTAAGGGAAAGGTCAAAACCATCAAATACGCCAGAGAAAATAATATACCCTTTTTTGGCATTTGCCTGGGGATGCAGTGCGCAGTAATTGAGTACGCACAGAACGTCCTCGGCTGGGCGGATGCATCTTCTACGGAATTTCCATGGGAAACCAAACATCCTGTAATCGACTTAATGGAAAATCAAAAAAACATTACCCAAAAAGGAGGAACCATGCGACTAGGTGCTTATGATTGTCAGCTCACGCCAAAATCGAGGGCATATAGTGCGTATGGCCAAAAAAAGATTCAGGAACGCCATCGTCATCGTTACGAATTCAATAATAAATTCAAAGAAGAACTCACTCAGTCCGGCTTGATAATCACAGGACTAAACCCGGAGAATGATTTGGTAGAAATCATAGAATTAAAAAACCACCCCTGGTTTGTCGGGGTACAGTTTCATCCGGAACTGAAAAGTACAGTCGAGCGCCCACATCCATTATTTGTTGCATTTGTAAAGGCCTGTATGGATTAGATTTCTTACCTTTGCAATCAAATAACAGAAACAATGGCAGCGTCAGGATCAAAATTAGCAATATTTGCTTCGATTACAGCAAATTTACTCATCGCAATATTGAAGTTTATCGCTTCCGTATTTACAGGAAGTGCGGCAATGCTCTCGGAAGGCATACACTCCGTTATTGACACAACAAACGGGTTGTTATTGCTTTGGGGCATTAGAAAAAGTAAAAAAAAGCCGGATGAGCTACATCCATTTGGTTATGGCAAGGAAATATATTTTTGGAGTTTTGTCGTAGCAATTTTCATCTTTTCCCTTGGAGGAGGAGTAGCCATTTACGAAGGTATTCACAACCTCCGCCACCCGGGAGAACACGATGATTCCATGAAGGCGTTGTATTGGAATTATGGGGTACTAATCGGTGCCATTATCTTTGAATCAGCCAGCCTTTGGGTATCGTGGAAAGAGTTCCGAAAGGTATATCCCAAGGGATTTAAATCAGCACTCGTTGCCACTAAAGACACGGCAACACTTGCCATGATTATTGAAAACGGAGCTGCTGTAACAGGCTTAGTTATAGCGGGAATAGGCGTAGCATTTTCATCCATTTATCATGACCCCATTTTTGATGCTATTGCCTCTATTATTATTGGTTTCTTATTGGTGGGGGTTGCATTTTTCATGGCAAAAGAGACCAAAGACCTTTTGATAGGAGAAGGAATTATACGAGAAGACATTGATAAAATAAGAGCCATTCTAAGCAGCTATGAAGAATTGGAAATGTTCGGCAACATTCGATCTATGCACCTCGGACCGGATGATGCCATCGTCGGACTAGAGGTCAACTTCAAAGATGATGTCCATGTAGAAGAGATAGAGAGAATCGTAGCAGAAATCAAGCAAAAAATATTTGATTCAGACCATATATTTACACATATCTATATTGAGACGGGTGGTATTTCGAAGTCGAATTTCAATTAAGAGCGCATTTTATTCTAATATTTGCTGTATATACCCCCGCATTAAAGGCATCGTCATTTCGGAGTTTTGTAAGCGGTGTCCCCCTGCATTTTCATACCAGTGAATAGCCGCTGCATCCGGGTAAAGGATGGGCACTTGATCGTGATTGAGTATTTCATCGTCACGCGCAATAAAAAAGTGCAGTTTTTTAGGATTCACTTTCAACATCGCCTCTTCATATAATAAACGCAGCTTTTTTAAATATTCTTTTTTAAAAATATATTCCCTTTTCTTAGTCCATGTCTGAAAAATGCCTACACCTCTGTCATCCAGCGTTTCAAAAGGACGAAGAGACGGATTAAAAAGAAAACAAGGCAAATCGTACATCGCAGAAAAATACCAGGCATAAAAACCTCCTAGGGAAGGCGCTGCAAAAAACAAAGGACCTTCTCTTTCCTCGATCATCTTTTGAATGATTTCAACGACCTCCTCCGGGTCAGCGGGATAATCTCTCACTAATAAATCACAATCCGAAAAAGCTGTGCGGATGGCATCCACCCTTGGTCCCATACCATCTCCATTAAAACCGTGAATATAAATTATTGTACTTTTTTGCATGAATGTCTTTTTCAAAGTTCGCAATTTACAAGAAAAAAATTACCTTTCCGACAAAAATGAAAAGAAGAATATTTACAGTATTGCTCGGCTGTCTTTTTCAGTTAACTGCCTTTAGTCAGGAAATGGCCATCGACACGACCGATGCAAGTTTCCAATTGGGCAAAAAAATTGGTAGTTGGATTCCCGTTACCGTCATCCTGGTGATAGCCATTTTATTTATTCGACACACCTACAAATTCAGGAATGACAAAGGAAATATTAACTTTGATTAAAATTTCAACATGAGTAAAGAAAATCACCAATTACCCTCGGATTTAATTGCCGATATCAAGACCCGGCTTAAAACATTAAGTGGTCAAATCAATGGCATTATAAAAATGCTGGATCAGGGCAGAGACCCGGAACAAATCAATATACAGTTCAAATCCATTGATCACGGTATCCAAAAAGCACACCACCTTTTATTAGATGAAGTATATCGAAAAGCCCTTGCCATCGGTATCGTCAATGCCGTTGATGCCTGCCCCGGAAATTGCGGCAATGAAGACAAAATCGCCTTCCTCCAAAAAGATTTTCCCAATTTAAAATTAGAAGAACTTACCGACAAACTCAAGGAAATACAACGTATCGAAAGCAGACTGCGAGATTATCACGAAAAAAAATAAAAAAAAGTTTGCTTACCCCCCTACCCTCATCCCCATCTTTGCGGTATTACTTAATTAAATACATAGTAACTATTCTCAGGCAGAAGTTATTTTGGCTACAAAAAGCCTCCCCCTGAATTGTTATCATACGCAAAATCGTTCAAAAAGATGAAAAAACAAATTGAAATTTTTACAGCGGGATGCCCCGTATGCGAACCTGTGGTTCAACTGGTAAAAGAAACCGCAAATAATCAGCACGAAATCACTATCCACAATCTCTCTTCCCAATGCGAAAGCAAAATTTGTGTTCAAAAAATGGAAGAATACGGCGTAAAACGCCTTCCTGCTATTGCCGTCAATGGTCAATTAATTGGCTGTTGCAAAAATGTAGCAATTACTAAGGAGGATTTGCTTAATGCGGGGATTTAGGGTTCAGTGGGGAGTGGGCAGGCTTCAGTGGGCAGTGGG
>CAZNCI010000137.1:0-9584 GCA_964571475.1 uncultured Saprospiraceae bacterium
CTTCCTGACAGAATTAGTTTTAGGGGCTTTTTTTGCCAGGTTTGTCTGTTAAGAGCGGCGGATGTCTGCCAATTTGGCAAAAAAGAAGGAATGGCAAAGTAATTGCGGTATGTTCTTTGGTTTTTTTATTAAGAAACGGATTGATTTTTTTAAAAGAAAATAGATATATATAATAATATGGCAAAGCGAAATAAAAAGGAAAAAGTGAAGGAAGCCCCTAAGCAGGAGCCGATGGAATCAGAAGAGCAGGTGGAGGTCGTTGAAGGAGCGGCAGATATAGAGCAGTTGGAGGAAAAAAACAGGGAGTTACAGGATAAGTATTTACGTTTGTATTCTGATTTTGAAAATTATAAAAAGCGCGTTAGTAGAGAACGGCTCGATACCCTGATGATGGCAAGTAAGGATTTGGTGAGTGCGATTTTACCTGTGCTGGATGATTTTGAAAGAGCCCAGGCTAATGCCAAAGATAAAGATGCTTTCGATCAGGGGATAGGATTGATCTATAATAAGCTTTATCGTACCTTAGAACAGGAAGGTTTGAAAGCCATGGAATCGACGGGCAAGCCATTTGACCCCGAATTTCACGAGGCTATTACAAAACTACCGGCTCCATCTAAAAAGATGAAGGGTATGGTAATGGATACGGTGGAGAAGGGATATTTTTTAAAGGATAAAATATTGAGATACGCAAAGGTCGTTGTTGCAGAGTAGCATTTACTGGAAGGGTGTACAAGAATTAAGAATCAAAATTTATGGAAAAAAGAGACTATTACGAAATACTTGGCGTGTCCAAAAATAGCACCAAAATTGAGATAAAAAAGGCATATCGAAAGTTGGCTGTGAAATATCATCCCGATAAAAATAAAGGAGACAAAACTGCTGAGGATAAATTCAAAGAAGCGGCAGAAGCTTATGATGTGCTGGGGGACGACGATAAACGTGCAAAATACGATAGATATGGGCACGCTGCTTTCTCCGGACCAAGTGGTGGTGGCGGCTTCCAGGGTGGGATGACGATGGATGATATTCTTCGGAATTTCGGTGACATTTTTGGAAGTGGAGGTAGTCCTTTTGATGATATGTTCGGTGGAGGCCGAAGTCGGCGAAGTCGTGGCGTGAGAGGACAAAATTTGAAAATCAAAGTGAAGCTTACCCTAGAGGAAATCGCGGCGGGTGTTTCCAAAAAAATAAAGGTAAAAAAATACGTTAAATGTGATACCTGTAGTGGTTCAGGAGCCAGGGATAGTAGTTCCATCAAGACTTGTACCACCTGTCATGGCTCCGGCTCTGTAAGGCAAATTCGATCTACCATGTTGGGGCAAATGCAGACCGTTGTGACCTGCCCAAAGTGTAATGGTATGGGCAGCGAGATGACAGATAAATGTACAACCTGTAGAGGAGAGGGCATTACTTACGGTTCCGAAGTTGTTGACTTTGACCTTCCTGCCGGATTGAGTGAAATGATGCAATTTTCCTTGAGAGGAAAAGGTAATGCCGGGCGAAATGGTGGTCCGGCGGGGGATTTAATCATAGAAATAGAGGAGAAACCACATGATTTTTTGATTAGAGATGGAATTAATCTGATTTATAATTTGACCTTGAATTTTGCAGATGCAGCTTTGGGGACATCCGCAGAGGTGCCCACCATAAAAGGTAAGGTGAAAATTAAAATTCCCGCTGGAACTCAGCCCGGTAAAATTCTCAGACTTAAAGACAGAGGTTTGCCGCAGGTAAATAGTTATGGAAGAGGGGATCAACTTATTTATGTGAATATTTGGGTGCCAAAAACGCTTTCTAAAGAAGAAAAAACAATCCTGACTAAGCTTAAAGACAAGGATAATTTTACGGCTAAGCATGAAAAGAAAGACAAGAGCTTTTTTGAGAAAATGAGGGAGTATTTTAATTGATCTTTTAGGAATCTAAAGACCGTCTGTTATCACTGAAAATGATTTTTTTACAGCTAATTTGCTTTCGTGGTTTTTAAAATCATCACGTAAGGCGTTGCCGTGGAAAGAGGATCATAATCCATATTATATATGGTTGTCGGAGATTATTTTGCAGCAGACCAGAGTAGAGCAGGGGATGCCGTATTTTTTGAAGTTTAAAAAATTATTTCCATCTGTTCGAGATTTGGCCAAGGCTAGTCCGGATGAAGTGTTAAAGGCATGGCAGGGGCTGGGGTATTATGCCCGGGCCAGGAATTTGCATTTTACGGCTCAGTACATTTTAGCACATTTTGATGGTGTTTTTCCGAATAAATATGAGGATATTATCCAGTTAAAAGGCATTGGACCCTATACTGCAGCCGCCATTTGTTCCTTTGCTTATGGAATGCCTTATGCTGTTGTTGATGGGAATGTTTATCGGGTATTGTCTCGCTTTTTTGGTATTAAAACACCGATTGATTCAACTGACGGTAAAAAGGAATTTGCATTATTGGCACAGCAGCTTATAGATGTCATGAGACCTGGAGATTATAATCAGGCAATAATGGATTTTGGAGCGACTCATTGCACTCCTTCTGGAGCAGGTTGTAGTGATTGTCCTCTTCGTAGTCGTTGTGTAGCTTATGCGACCAATGCGGTGAATGAATTTCCTGTGAAGGTTAAAAAAATTAAAAAACGGATACGGTATTTTCAATTCCTGATAATAGAACACGCCGGCTCTGTCTCGTGGCAAAGGAGGGAAGGGAAGGATATTTGGAAAGGATTGTACCAGTTTCCGATGATCGAAACGAAACGGGCGCATGAAGTGCCTGACTTTTTTTCTGATAATGATTTGCATTGGAAGTATATTATTTCAGCTCATCCTTTAGTTACTTTAAAACAGACCTTGACACATCAGGAAATAAATGCTGTTTTTTGGAAAGTGGTGCTGGAGGATTCCGCGTATTCTTTACTTCCTTTTGATACAATAGATGTTCAAAATATTTCTAACTTTGCTGTTCCGAAAATAATAGATTTGTTTTTGTTCCAGACAAAAGGTATTTTTGTGAAAAAGTAAATAGATTTTAAAAATAAATAACCATGGTAAATAGAGTCATTTTAATTGGAAATCTCGGAGCCGATCCCGAAGTGAGGAGATTAGAAAACGGAGCAGTTGTCGCAAAAATACGCGTAGCCACTAATGAAAGTTATAAAGATAAAAACGGAGAGTGGCAAACGATTACTGAGTGGCATGATGTGGTACTGTGGCGGGGATTAGCTGAGCGGGCAGAGGCAAATTTGAAAAAGGGCTTTCAGGTTTATATCGAAGGGAAACTGACGCACCGCACCTGGCAGGATCAGGATGGTAATAATCGTAGGACGACGGAAGTAGTTGCTAATTACTTTAGGTCTTTAACTAAGCGGGAAAATAGTGGCGGCAGTAGTTATTTCCCTTCTGCGGATGATGAGAAATTTGCAAAAAATCCTGCGGCATCCCAGTTTGAGACGAAGACTCCGGCAGCTCCTGTTCAAAGTAAAGAAACACCACCTGCTTCTACCGATAGCCCCGCAGCAGATGGGGACGATTTACCTTTTTAGATAACTGACAAACGTATTTTGGATCCGGATTCTGATAGTATATACTTTCTTTTTAATTTCTTTTTTTTACTGCAAATAAGTTGGACTTCTTTAGCGGCAAGTATTGTCGTGCTATTATTTCTTTTGACGGCTTCTGCTTTAATATCCGGTTCGGAGGTTGCCTTTTTTGCTATTACGCCCAAAGTCTATCATGATTTGGAGGAAGAGAATAAACAGAGTAGTAAGTTAATTGTTAATTTACTAAAACAATCTCAAAAGCTATTGGCGACGATATTGATTGCCAATAATTTTATTAATATTGGGATTGTTATCCTTTCTGATTACATATTGCGCAATACTTTGCCGGAAAATACCTTTACGAAGCTGTCTGAAAAGGTGATTAGTTTTTTTGGTGAGTCACCATCTATATCAATTGAGGGAATTAATCGCGGCTTTAATTTTTTGGTGACAGTTATTGGAGTTACTTTCGTTTTGGTTCTTTTTGGCGAGGTTATGCCCAAGGTTTATGCAAGGGTTAATACCTTGAAAATTGCTCGAATGATGGCATCGCCATTGTCTTTGTTAACCAGGCTTTTCTCGCCTATAAGCAGGCTTTTGGTCAATTGGACAAATAAAATTGAAGAAAAATTGGAGGATAAGGCACTCGGGAAAGGAACGAGTTCTGACGAGATAAATGAAGCAATTGACTTAATGTCAGGCAATAAAAGTACGGATGAAGATGAGGCTGATTTGTTGAAAAAAATTCTACGCTTTGGCAATGTGAATATAAGTCAGATTATGAAGCCAAGGATGGATGTTGTCGGGCTGGATGTCTCGCTTAATTTTGAAGAGGTATTAGAAATAATTAGAGAAAAAGGACATTCCAGATTGCCCGTTTATGAGGAAAATTTAGATTCCATAAAAGGGATTCTCCATGTGAAAAAATTCATGAAGTATCTACATGAAGGTAAGGATTTTGATTGGAAAAAAGAGGGGATTGTACAGACGGAGGTTATGTTTGAGCCAGAGACGAAAAAGATTGCCCAGTTGCTTAGGGAGTTTCAAAAGGAGCGTAAGCACATGGCAATTGTTGTGGATGAATATGGCGGAACTTCCGGTATTATTACTTTGGAAGATATACTGGAGGAAATTCTTGGCGATATATATGATGAGTTTGATAAAGGCGCTGAGGAAGGCTTTAAGAAGGTAGGTGATAGTACCTTTGATTTTGAAGGAAAGACCTTTTTAAATGATTTGGTGAAGGCACTAAAATTACCTGAAGACTTTTTTGATAAAATAAAGGGAGAAGCCGACACATTGGCAGGTGTTGTCTTAGAACGATTTGGGAAACTTCCGAATAAAAATTATGCGTTTACTTATGAGGGCGTGAAGTTTAAAGTGATGGAGGTTGATGCCAGGAGAATAAAAAAAGTACAAATTAAGTTACCTAAAAAAAATAATGAATAATATTTTTATTGTCTTTGTGGGGCTGTTATTATTTACTGCCTCTTGTCAGGAGGAGACCGTTCTTCCCAAGCCAAGAGCCTATCCTCGCGTTTTTTATCCTGAAAAAAGTTATCAACCTTTTGTCAATTCGGATTGCCAGTTCAAATTTGAATACCCGGTTTATACGAAGATTACCAAAGATGATGCGAGTAAGGAAGATCATCCTTGTTGGTTCAATATTTATTATCCGGATTTTGATGCGGCTATTCATTGTACCTTTACCCCGATAAATGGTTTGGATGGTTATGAAAAGGCAAGGGCTGATGCCTATAAAATGGCTGGCTGGCACAATAAAAAGGCAACCTATATTGATGATATTCCCCTGACAAATGACCAGGGCGTCGAAGGAATATTGTTTAATATGAAAGGTCCAACGGCATCTCCTGTTCAATTTTTCCTTTCTGATAAAGAAAAAAACTTTTTTAGAGGTTCTTTGTACTTTAATACACATACCCGACCTGATTCATTAGCCCCTGTGATTGATTTTATTAAGGCCGATGTTGTGAAGATAATTGAAACTTTTGACTGGGAGGGTTAGGACGCTGTTTAGTTCTTACTAATGACATTCAGGGATGTTTTGCCCGTCTTCCCAAAAATTAAATGTTCGAGGGACATCAAAGTTTAATCCCCTCATGATTAAAAGTGCAGCGAATAATATAAGTAGAATTGGGTAAAGTTTTTTGATCTTATTTCTTAGTTTGATGCTAATGAAGCTACCGAAGAGAGAGGATGCCATCATTAGCGGAAATGTGCCCATCCCGAATAAAGCCATATATAATATACTATTGATAATAGAACCACTTGTCACGGCTCCTACCAGTGCAAAATAGACAAGACCACAAGGAAGAAGACCATTCAGCAAACCTGTAATAAAGAGCGCGCCATATCCATTTTTTGTAAGAAAACGACCTAGTAATTTTCGTAATTTCCCATAAAATCGATGAATAAATTTTAGGGATAATAACTTTGATTCTACTTCTATGGCAAAAACAGCTATTATTAGTAATAAAATTCCTGCTCCGATTGACAAAGCCTGTTGCAGTCCGGCAATGAATACGCCCTTTCCTATGATACCAATGAAAAGCCCCAATAGACTGTAAGTGACGATCCTTCCAATGTTATAAAGGGAGGTGCTTGAGACCAAGGCGAATTTTGATTGCTTTTGATAAGGCAAAGCCATGGCAATGGGCCCACACATGCCAACACAGTGCAAACTTCCCAGAAGACCAATCGTAAATGCAGACCAAAGCATAAAATAATTTATTGGTAAATTATTGAGTCTTTCACATTGGGCGAAAGGCTCTTTTTATTGAAACAAAGGCAAAGGTACTTATGTTTTTTCAACATGGGGTAATTAAAGTTAAATACCTTTTATGCCTTCGGTGAATTTATTGAAAGCAATTTCCCGCTGAGGGTCTCATACTTCATCGTTTTTTAATTAGGGCAAACGCATCAAATTGAAAAACAGACTTTATGATTGCCCCGCCTTTTTTGCCCCGCTTTTTTTGCCCCGCCTTTTAAGGCGGGGACATGAAATCAGTCCTTTCGCCCGTAATTATTCCATATTTTACAAGGAATCAATTTTGATGTAATTGTCCTGTTTTTTAATAGCTCTTTAGTTGTTTACGTCGTTGTCGTTTACTTTTTTATAAAAGATAGCACCTAAGCATTTGTTTGTAGGGTGTAATCATCCAAATTTTGAGTTTTCTTTGAATCGGGATGGTAACACTTTAACTCATAACAATCTACAGCTTCCTGTACACTCATAAAGAAATGGTCATCTTTTATTACTTCTAAAATTTGTCCACGAACCATGGCATCTCTCACCGGACCTTTTACCCCGGTAAAGGCAATTTCAATATGATCTTTGTTCAAATCTTCTACGACTTCAGACAAAGCGTGTACCGCACTGCTGTCGAGGTTGTTAATGCTTTCGGCATTGATAATAATCAACTTTAATTGTTTCCCTTTTTCTTCTACCAGGGATTCAATTTTCTCTTTGAAGTAATTTGCATTCGCAAAATACAATTGAGCATCGAAACGAACAATTAATATTTCATCTTTTATTTCAAGATTGTTAAATCTTTCAATGTTTCGATAAAAATGAGTATTGGGAACATTGCCAAGAACGGCTACATGCGGTCTGGTTGTTTTGAAAATAACCATCGCAAGTGACAGGACTACACCCAGTCCGATTCCCTCCTCTACTCCTAAGATAAGGGTGGCGAAAAAAGTGACTAAAAACATAGAAAAGTCTGTTTTGTTACTTGCCCATAAGTGTTTTATTTCTTTGGTGTCAATTAGGCTAAATGCTGAAACCATGATAATAGACCCTAAAATTGCTTTGGGTAGGTTATAGAAAACCGGTGTAAAAAACAATAAGGTGAGGAGTACCAAAAAAGCACTAATGATAGCGGCAATCCCCGTCTTAGCCCCAGCTTGATCGTTGACTGCTGTCCTTGAAAACCCTCCTGTTGTTGGGTAGGAAAGAGAAAAGGAACCAATGATATTGGCTACCCCGAGTGCCAGTAATTCCTGATTAGAGTCTATTTTATAGTCCTTGTGTTTTGCGTGGACAGCCTTGGCAATAGCGATACTTTCCATGAAACTTACCAAGGCGATGGCTAAGGCAACGGGAAATAAGAGGTGGATAGTTTCGGTGTCAAAAATTGGCGCCCTAAGACTGGGGATTGAATTGGGGATTTCTCTTACGATTTTAACCCCTTCATTGCCCAAATTAAATATGGATACGATAATAATACCAAAGGTAACCGCCAATAGCGGTCCGGGGATGGCTTTGTTTATTTTTTTTGCCAAAAGAATAATGGCAATACCTCCAACACCAATTCCGAATGTTGCCCAATGAGTATTACTAAAGTTATTGATGGCGGTTAGAATGATTTCGTGTACTTTTAGTCCCCTCGGAATTGAAAAGCCAAGGAGGTGTTTTAACTGGCTTAGTCCAATGACTAAGGCTGCCGCTGCTGTAAAACCAATAATCACAGGGTGGGATAAAAAATTGACCAAAAAGCCTAAGCGAAAAACACCGAGTGCAAATTGTATGAGACCGACAAATAATGCTAAGGCAATGGCTAAGGCAATGTATTGTTCAGATCCTAATTCTGCCATACTGCCAATACCTGCTACGGTTAATAAAGAGACCAGCGCACTGGGACCAACAGCTAATTGTCTTGATGTGCCAAAAATGGCATAGATGACCAAAGGTAACATAGACGCGTAAAGACCGTATTGGGGAGGAAGTCCCGCAATCATAGCGTAGGCCATTCCCTGAGGTATGAGCATGACGCCTACGGTTAGTCCGGCTGATAAATCTCCCTTGAATTGCGCTCCTTTGTATTTAGGAAGCCAATCTAACATCGGAATCAATTGTTTGATATTCATTTATTACGGTATTTTATTTATTGTACGATATAAAGAACCTCCATTTCATAGGCGAAGAATATTTTAGAATCGCAATCATTTTCCTGATAATGACGATTTAAAGATACTCTACAATGCCGAATTTACGAATAAAGAGTCCTTAGGAGTAAGCTCAAAATTTGGTCACAAATATAATGGATAGAGAAGTGGAAAATATCGATAATTATTATCAATCTCCAGTGGTAGAGCATAAGGGCTGCCACTCAATTTACTGCAAAAGTAAAGAAAAAAAAATTATTCTTTAGTGATATGGGTTACTTTTGTGCAAAAATGGCTTATTATGCTAATCAACAAATAACGGGCGCCCGCTTTAATGTATGAAATGGCGTGCATTGTAATTCCATCATTTATTTTGTCCAGGTATTTAATGTGGCAATTTGTCTTTGACAACACCATAAGTAAATGTACCCAAAATGGCGCCTAAAATAACAATTGCAAAAATGCCAAAACCATGTCCCAGCATAATCAACATGGGCCCGGGACAAGTACCGGCTAAAGCCCAGCCTAACCCAAAAATAGTGCCTGCAATTAAATGACGGGGAATGGTCAGCTTCATTGGAGAATAAGCCACAAATGTATCTCGAAGTGTCTTCATTTTTGACTTCTTCATGCTATAAATAATAATACTCCCCAATATTACGGCTACGCCAATAATCCCATACATATGGATACTTTCAAAACGAAACATCTCATGGATTCTAAACCAGGAAATGGCCTCCGATTTTGTCATAATAATTCCAAAAAGAATACCGACGCTAAAAAAACTGAATAATTTCATCTTGTTTATTTTTTTACCCGAAAATTAATGGCATGATAACCCATGTCATGGTTAGACCTCCAATGAAAAAACCTATGACTGTAATTAAGGATGGAAGCTGCAAATGCGATAATCCGGTAATCGCATGACCGGAAGTGCAGCCACCTCCATATCTCGCACCAAATCCAACCAAAAAACCACCGGTTAGCGCAATGATAATGCCCCTGGGGCTAAAGCTGAAAATCTCCTGCGGAAGAAACCCCTGACCCTGGGGGTAGCTAATGCCCCAATCGTTTAAGTGTTTGATTGTTTGTCCTGAAATATGGACAGCTTCCGGGCTTTGAAGGAAATTGGCAGCGATGAAGCCTCCTGTTATT
>CAZNCI010000138.1:0-9560 GCA_964571475.1 uncultured Saprospiraceae bacterium
CTGGATGAGCCGACCAATCACATGGATATTATCTCGAAAGAGGTGCTTAAAGAAGCCGTGATGAACTTCTCCGGTACCTTGATTGTGGTCTCTCACGATAGAGAGTTCCTGGGTGGGTTAACGGATAAAACCATTGAATTTAGAGACCATAAGTTATATACTTATCTGGGGGATGTTAATTTTTTCCTTGAAAAACGCGCCTTGAATAATATGAGAGAAGTCGAGCGTGCGGAGGCTGCAAAAAAAGCCGCACCTAAGGAGAAAGTATCAACACTTTCCTACGAAGAAAGAAAAAAATTAACAAGAGCGGTCTCTAATGCCGAAAAAAAAATTGAACGACTCGAAAAAGAAATTGCTGCCTTCGATGTGAGGATGGCGGTTCCTGCATTTTACGAAGATCCCAATTTGTCAACCGAAATGGATAAATATAAGGCACTCAGGAAATCATTGGATGCCGCAATGGAAGATTGGGAAAAGGCGCAGATGGCATTGGAAGATGAATGAGTATTCAATAATTAAATATATTACTTAGCTAACGCAAAATATAAAAGAATGAACTTTTTAGAGGAATTGAAATGGAGAGGTATGTTGCAGGATTCAACCCCTGGTGTGGAAGAGTTATTGGAAAACGGTATGGTGACCGGTTATATTGGTTTTGATCCAACAGCACCATCAATGACAATCGGTAATTTTGTTCAGATTATGTTGTTGAAATTATTGCAGCTTTCCGGGCATCAGCCAATCGTGTTGATGGGCGGGGCTACGGGGAGAATTGGCGACCCCTCAGGCAAGGATGAAGAGCGGCAATTGAAATCCTATGAGGAATTAGATAGCAATTTGGGTTTTCAATTAGAGCAAATGAAAAAATTCCTCGATTTTGATGGCCCCAATAAAGCAATTGTCGTTAATAATTACGATTTTTATAAGGATTTTAACGTGCTGGACTTTTTACGGGAAGTAGGAAAAACACTAACGGTAAATTATATGACCTCCAAGGAGTCCGTTAAGAAAAGATTGGAAACGGGGCTCTCATTTACGGAGTTTAGTTACCAATTATTACAGGCTTATGACTTCCAAAAATTATACCAATTGCATCATTGTAAATTACAGATGGGCGGCTCTGATCAATGGGGTAATATCACCTCCGGTACCGAATTTATCCGTCGAAATCTCGGGGAAAAAGCCTATGCCGTCACAACGCCCTTATTGACGAAATCCGACGGTAAAAAATTCGGAAAATCCGAAAAAGGAAATATCTGGCTGGATGCACGGTTGACTTCACCTTATAGATTTTACCAGTTTTGGCTGCAGTGTGATGATGCCGATTTGCCTAAATTTTTCCGTTATTTTACGCTGAAATCAAAAGATGAAGTGGAAGCTCTGGAGCAGGAATATAGTGATAATCCAAGGGCGTTGAAGGCGATTTTGGCAGAAGAATTGACCATTAGGGTGCATTCGCAAGATGCTTTTGAATCGGTAAGAAAAGTAACTGAATTGCTTTTTGGAAGGTCAAGTAATCATGAGTCATTGAAAGGTTTGACCATAGAGGAATTGGAAATGGTCAAAGGGGAGTTAACGCCGATGTCCATTGAGAAGTCTCTTTTAGTGGAAGGTTTGAATATCCTTGATTTATTGGTGGAGCACACGCAAATATTTAGCTCAAAAGGCGATGCTAGAAGGACCATAAAAAATAATGGGGTTTCGTTAAATAAAAATAAAGTAACGTCACACGAATTGGTCGTTGGAATGGATAGTTTATTACACAGTCGTTTTTTGATGATAGAAAAAGGAAAGAAAAATAAGTTTTTGATTGAATTAGTCGATTAATTCAACACTCAATACTCAAAATATGCGCGCTAAAGTATCTGTCATTATTCCAACCCATAGTAGGAAAGAGATGCTCAATCGCGCCATTCAGTCCGTCCTAAATCAGACCTATCCCAATATTGAAATAGTCGTGGTGGATGATGCCTCCACCGATGATACGCCTCAGTTTGTCCAACAATTGAAGGAGGAGAAGTCCAATATTTTATACTTGAGAAATGATGTTTCCCAAGGAGCCTGTGGTGCTCGAAACCGGGGTATTGCCGAGGCTTCCGGCAAATATATCGCACTTTTGGATGATGACGATGAGTATCTGCCAACGGCTTTAACGGAGTTGGTCGGTGCCTATGAAAGGGGAGGGTATTCCTTTGTTTGCGCCGATTTGAAAATTATCAATAAAAAAGGCAATCGAATCAGTTCTAAACCCGGAGTCATTGATTTGGAAAAGATACTTTGGATCAATAATGCCACGATGTGTATGGTGAGTGAAAGAGAAAAAGTACAGGCGGTGGGTGCATTTGATGAGGCACTTTTTGCCGCACAGGATTATGACCTATGGGTGCGATTAATCCACGATTTCGGTCCGGCAAAACGACTCGATAAGGTGTTGTATATCTATCATCAGGAGCACGAGGCTGTTCGTATCACCACCGTTTCTTCCAAGAGGTTTAAAGGATATTTTGATAATTATCAAAAGCATAAACCACTGATGACGCGCCCGCAAAGAGCATATCAATTGTATCGACTTTGGAAATTGACAGGTCATCGAGTAACTATTAATCAGTTTTTTAAGATGGTGCCCCGTCAATATTATTTGTTGGAATTAAACGATTTGATTATGGAAAAAACCAATATCTATTTATTTTTGACCAAGCTAAAAAAAATCTTTTATAAATCCGCACATTAAATATATCAATTTCCCTGCCAAATCCTTGATACCTATCGGCTATTTCGCTACCTTTACCCATCTAAATACGATAACTGAAAATGAATACTTCCTTTGATTTATCCCTTGTGGTGTGTACCTATAATCGAGAAAAATTCCTGCTGGATTGTTTGGATAGCATCGCCAGTCAAACGCTAGAGCGTGATCGCTTCGAGCTGATTATTGTCAACAATAAATCTACGGACTCAACGGCTGATATTTGTGATCGTTTTATGAAAAAAACGACGGAGTTGAATACCTTTTACTTCTTAGAAGAAAAGCAGGGACTCTCTCATGCAAGAAACAGAGGGATACAGGAGGCTAAAGGGAGGATTATTACCTTTATAGATGATGACGCCATCGCTCAATCTGATTTTTTGGAAAGGATTTTGCAGTTTTTTGAAGAATATCCAAACGCCACTGCCTGTGGCGGTAAAGTTTTGGCAAAATTTGAGACAAAAGCCCCTAAATGGCGAAATAAATTTAGTGATTCTCTGTACTTTAGCCACTATGATAAAGGGGATCAATTATTCCAATACAAAGGTAATGATTACCCAATTGGTTGCAATATGAGCTTTAAAGCCTCTTTTTATGCGGAGGATGTAGCTTTTGATCCTAATTTGGGTAGAAAAGGAAAGAGTGGAGCCGGATTTGAAGAAAAGGCAGTTTTTCAAACACTTAGAGAACGCGGATTAGCCTATTATTATGATCCAAAACAGGTGGTTCAACATCAAATTGATGACTTTAGGTGTGAGAAACCCTATACCACGAAATTGTCGAGAGGATTGGGTATTAGCCACCGAAAGATGAATTGTGATCATGGAAATATCTGGCTTTGTTTGATGTCTTTTGTCTCCATTATTTTTAAATTTGGGGCATCTGTCATATTGGCAATTGCTTATTTATTCCTGGGAAAGCCGGCAGTTTCCAAACAATTGATTTGGTTTAGGTGGTTGGTGATTTTGGGCTTTTTGACAAAAAAATAACATATCAATTAAAATCGACAGTTTTGTTTTTATGCAAATAAAAAATACAATGAGATATGTTGAAAATTAAATTTATCCTCGCCTTCTTTTTAATTACTTTTTGGGCTTGTAGGCAGGATCCACCTGTAATTGTGATACCGGAGCCCGTTAACCCGCTCGACCTGCCGGAAGAGCCTTATAATTATGCTAAAGTTAATTTCCCCAATACCTTTACGGAATATGTATTTGGCTTTGATAATACCCCGCCCGATAATCCTATAACCGATCAGGGCGCTACCCTGGGTAGAGTTTTGTTTTATGATAAAGAGCTTTCTGTCAATGGAACAATTGCATGTGCCAGTTGTCACAAACAGGAAATTGGTTTTACGGACAATAGTCCTACAAGTGAAGGATTCGATGGGCATTTTGGTCGTAGAAATTCCATGAGCATTGCCAACGCAAGGTTTTATAAAGCGGTGCGTTTCTTTTGGGATCATCGGGCAGCGACGCTCGAAGATCAGGTATTGATGCCTTTTCAGGATCCAATTGAAATGGGTATGACATTAGAGGGTTTGGTCGCGAAGGTAAATGCTTTGGATTATTATAAACCATTGTTCAAAGATGCCTTTGGAGATGAGCAAATCACCAGCGATAGAATTTCTAAGGCACTGGCTCAGTTTGTGCGCTCCATTTACTCTTTTAATTCAAAATATGATAAAGGAATTGAGGCAACTCATGATATATTTGAAAATTTTCCTAACTTCACGGCGCAGGAAAATTTGGGCAAGGATATTTTCAATGGAAAAGAAACCCCTGAGGCAATTGGTACCTGCGTGACCTGTCATTTACCTAATGCGATTCCTTTGCATTATACGGCGGAGGTCGGTGCCAATGCCAATCAGGTGATTTTTAGTGGAGCGGAAGCGGATAATATAGGATTGGATTCTACGATAGAAGGAAGCGATAATGGCGAAGGGGGCTTTTATCACATCCTTGGCTTATATGGCCACTTTAAAACACCTTCTTTGAGGAATATTGAATTGACTGCGCCCTATATGCACGATGGGCGTTTGGCGACATTGGAAGATGTTGTGGAGCATTATAGTACAGGTGTGTTGAACCACCCATATCTCTCCGCACACATGAAAAATAGCAATGAGCAACCGCGCCACCTTGATTTGAGCCCAGAAGAAGCCGCCGCCTTAGTCGCTTTTTTGAAAACATTGACAGATAAGGAATTGATAAACGATGTACGGTTTTCAAATCCTTTTAAAAAATAGATTGAACATTAATGCTGTTCAGAGAGTTGGACAATTAATTCGTCCGCAGTCGCTAAGATATTTTTTGAGCAGTTTCTTTTAAAAACAAAGCACCATGAGATTGAATTTTTGTGTTTATTTGGACGCAGGTCACGGAGGCATTGATGCCAACGGGAAATACACTACTGCTCCAAGCAAACAATTTGAACACGCCAAAGGTACTTTCCATCACGGAAAATGGTTTTATGAAGGAGTTTGGAACCGAAAGGTAACCAACCTGGTCGCCGATAAATTGAAAAATCTAGGTATTAATCACCTAATTGTGAGCCATGAATATTTGGATTTACCGCTTTCTTACCGGGTGAAAATGGCCAATTGGTACCATCGAAATTACAAAAAGGGGATTTTTATATCCAATCATGCCAATGCTTCCGGTAGCCATCGTGCCCGTGGATTTGAAGTTTACACCACACCCGGAAAAACAAAATCAGATGCCATTGCTGAAAAACACTGGGAAAATGTCAAAGAATTATTGGGGGATACCATTAAAATGAGACCCGATACTTCGGATGGGGACCACGATAAGGAAGCGCGTTTTTACGTTATCCGCAATACCATCATGCCGGCGATGTTGGTGGAGCATCTATTCTTTGATAATAAGGATGACGCCAAATTATTGATGAGTGAATTAGTGGTTGAGAAATTCGCAGAAGCACAGGTGCGTACCATCATTGATTATTATAATGGATTAGCTTAACGGGCGTTTTTGATGAGTGATAAGACTGTGGTTGAAATTTCTGTGATTATCCCTTCCTATAATCAAATAGGTACGATTGGGCGTTGTATCAATTCCCTTTTGAAACAAAAGACCGATAAGACATTTGAAATAATAGTAGTGGATAGTTCTACAGAAAAAATTCAAAAAGAGATAGAGAAGATCTGTTTGATTGATCCAAAAGTTCGTTTGCTCAAAGAGCCCAATCAAACTTTTCCGGGAGCTGCCAGAAATATTGGAATCAAAGCCGCTCTTGGGACAATTATTGCACTGATCGACTCCGATTGCCTGGCAGATGAATTTTGGCTGGCTAATATTTGGGCACAAATGCAGGATGATATGGTCTTGTCCGGTGTGATTCAGAATGGAACAAAAAAGAATGTTCTGGGGACTTGCTCTTATCTGATTGAATTCAATCATTTTGTGGACTTTAATCAGGCATCAGAGGAAATTTCTGCGGCAGCTACCTGTAATTTTGCCTGCAAGAAGGAGATTTTTGACCGATATGGTTATTTCTCTAATCGGCGTGCTTTTGAGGACTTTTTTTTCTGTGATTTATTATCCAAAAATGGGGTCAAAATACTTCGGAAAAAAAATATTAGCGTAACTCATCTAAATAGGACTTCTCTGAATGATATTTGCGCCAATCAGCAAATGCTGGGAAAATATTCGGCCTTAGTTCGAAAAGAAAATGGTCTTCCACCCCAAATAATCTTTAAAATGCCTATTTTTGCCTTTGGTCTGATTGCCTTTCGTTATTTGAGTATCTCAACGAGGCTTTATAACAAAAAAGAAGGAATGAAATTTTTATTATATACTCCGGTGATTATGTACATCCTTTTTTATTGGGCGTTCGGCTTTTTTGCCGGAGCAAAACAAAAAAACTAAGTTGATATGAAATTTACTGTTTTATTCATTATTGGAATGATAACAATGCCCCTTTGGGGACAAACGACCGTCCGTATTTCTAACGGCAAGAAAGAGAAATCCTTTCAATCCGATTCGTATTATCGAATGGTTTTGGGGGAGAAAAAGAATAAAGACAAAGAGAATTGCTGTTTTTATCTGGATGTTGAAGGAAGTATTCAAAATATATCGAAGGATAGTGTTGAAATGCGCGTGAATCGATTGACGTCCAATCGGGTTGGGGCTGATTTTTCAATGAAAGACGTTTTGGATGCACCTACGGCTTATGCCATGAATTTTGCCATTAAGGATGTTTACAGCCTGACTCATTACAACTCCAAACGCAGTAAAAAAAGGAGGAATAATTTTTTGGGCACGGGCGGTATCCTATTGTTAACAGGTCTGGCGACAGCTATGAATGCACTTGTGCTAAAAGACCAGCCAGGCAAGAGGACGCTTTTGTACTCCGGAGGGGCTCAATTGGGATTGGGGCTCACTTTGATAATCCTGTCCAAGCCAAAATCCTTTCTCTTTAAAGCCCGTGGGAATCAGTGGAGGTTTAAATAATTACATCTTTCCATTTTGCCTAAATTTTTAAAAATGACAAATAAAGAAATCGCTAATTCATTCAACACATTGGCCAAATTAATGGAGCTTCATGGAGAGAATCAATTCAAAATTCGTTCCTACCAAAATGCTTATCGTAGGCTGAGAAGCTGGGAAGAACCGCTGGAGGCAATGGATGAAACCGATATTAATGCGATTCAGGGCGTGGGCAAAGCCATCACCGGGAAGATCATGGAGCTTGTACATGACGGGCAAATGAAAACTTTACAGCGTTATATCGACCAGACGCCTCCCGGCATTGTCGAAATGTTAAACATCAAGGGGTTTGGTCCCAAAAAAATAAAAGCTGTCTGGCAGGGATTAGGCGTGGAATCCATAGGAGAATTATTATACGCTGCCAATGAAAATCGCCTGGTTGCCCTCAATGGATTTGGTCAAAAGACACAGGAAGATTTAAAACAAAAACTGGAGTATTATCAGCAATCGAAAGGCAAGTTTTTATTGGCAGAAATAAAAGACTATGGGGCGAATTTGGTTGACCAAATCCAAACTTTTTTGCCAGCAGCAGAGGTGAGTGTAGTCGGGAAGTTACGGCGGAATAACAATGTCGTAGATAGGGTAGAGGTGCTTATCGCAAATGATGGAGGAATCGAATCCCTATTTATAAATGGGCTGTTTGAATTGACAAAACAGGAAAAGCACATTTATTATGTTCAAAGTAATGAGGATATTCCGGTCGTTATTTATACTTGTGAAAAAGATGAATTTGGCTCTAAATTATTTCGATATTCTGGCAGTAAAGATTTTTTGGAGGCCTTTGTAAAATCATTCCCCAATCAGGATTTTAAAGGGATGGCGAATGAAAAAGATATTTTTGATAAAGCGGCCATTCCTTTTATTCAGCCCGAAATGCGGGAAAGTGAATGGGCGGTTGAGCTCGCAAAAAGTGGCAAACTCCCGGTTTTAATCGAGGAATCAGACATAAAAGGCGTTTTGCACGCCCATAGTACCTATAGTGATGGAATGGCAACTTTGCAGCAGATGGCCAAACGAACAATGGATTTAGGATACGAATACTTAGGTATAACCGACCATTCAAAATCCGCTTTTTATGCCAATGGATTGAAGCCGGATCGCGTATGGGCGCAGTTTCAGGAAGTTAATAAATTAAATCTTGCTTTTGCCCCTTTTAAAATATTTAAAGGAATTGAAAGTGATATTTTGAACGATGGCAGTCTGGATTATGAGGATGATCTATTGGCACAATTTGATTTCATTATCGCTTCCATCCATTCTAATTTGAAAATGGATGAAACCAAAGCCACCAACCGAATTTTAAAGGCCGTCGAAAATCCCTACACCACCATACTGGGACACTTAACCAGCCGTTTATTATTATCCCGAAAAGGCTATCCTGTTGATACCGCTAAAATAATTGACGCCTGCGCTGCCAATGGAGTCGCCATCGAAATCAACGCCAACCCCTATCGCCTGGATTTGGATTGGAGGTGGATACCTTACGCCCTGGAAAGAGCCGTACCCATTGCCATTAATCCAGATGCGCATAGTCTGGATGGAATAAAGGATATAAAATACGGTGTTCTCTCTGCCCGAAAAGGCGGATTAACCAAAGAATCCTGCCTGAACTCAATGACGGCACAGGAGTTTGAGAATTTTATTACAAAATAAAAAAAACTCGGATTAGCATGCTGAACGAAGTCATAACGAAGAGAAGATTGCTAAGCCGAGTTTTTTTTACTTTTTTTTAAAAAAAATTTGTAATAAAATAAAATAGAGCTATCTTTGCAGTCCAAAATAAAAATAGTATATGTTAATTATCGAAGTTAAAGATTCAGAGAATATTGATAAGGCGCTAAAGCGTTATAAAAGAAAGTTTCAAAGTACACGTCAGATGCGTGAATTACGCTCTCGTAAAGAGTTTGTTAAGCCGTCTGTTGAGCGAAGAAAAGAAATTTTAAAAGCTAAGTATAAAAGCAAAAAATTTGCTGATCAGTAAATAGCTTTTCTGCTTAATAAAAAAGCCTTTTGATGTACATCAAAAGGCTTTTTTACGTTTCCCTGCGCTCTAATACTCAAAAGTAAGTTCAAACTGGCTTCAAAGAATCTTCCTCTATGCCGCTACTGCAACTATTCGTCTCCCGCCTATCGCTTTGGCGTTCTTCACTACCTATTGTAAACAGCACCTTAAAGCGCTGGAAGCGCGGCATTATGGTAATAATCGCATGACACCAACCTGATTTTGGCATCATTTTTGCTTTTTTGGGCAAAAATGGTGCCAAAATCAAGACCTAATTCCTACTTTTTGCTACCATAATGCC
>CAZNCI010000139.1:0-6091 GCA_964571475.1 uncultured Saprospiraceae bacterium
ATTCCTCAGAAGCCGAAATGCTCATTTATAAAGGAAAAACACTAATAGGGGGGATAAAAAAGTTGTTTTTCTTACTTACGATTGTAAAAGTAGTTTTTTTTTAGTGATCTACAAAATTATTTTGCAGAAAAATAACACAAAATTTTATTCGTTTATTATGTAAATAATTTGATTAATAAACTTATAAACAAGTGATTATATATTTTTAAAAATATTTTATATATGGCGTGTATTTTCTAAACCCATTGATTTACAAGGAAGTATGAAAAAGATGAATCACAATTGGTATAATTTGTTATTTAAGTTGATATTTGCTTGTAAAATTGCTGCTGTCCTTAGGTTTTTATCCACAAAATATCATTTTACAGGGGACTGAAATTTTAAAAAATAACGGATGATTTTTTTTAAAAAAAAAGTGTAAGCAAATTAGTGAAATGAGGTTTTGTGTAGGAAATATTCCTATTTATCCAAATTCGTAGAGAATGTCATTTTCGATTGCATTTTGCCATTTATTTTTAAAAAAATCCAAAAATAGAGTGCTTTGTGTTTTCGAACGAAGTTTTACCTGAGGTTCTTTATTACTAAATTTAGTGATATACAAATTGGGGGGCTTTTGCTTGTAAAATTCCAATTTGTGAATCTTAGAAGGAATCGTACTTTCTTCTGTCATTGCCGATTGAACAATTATTTTTTCTGTCAGTCCTTCCGGAAAAATCCATTCTTGCACATTGTTTTCTTCTTTTAAGTAATAACCGGCACCTGCTCCTTTAATCTCCAGGGTTACACCACAAAGCGTTGCTGATTGGAGCATTTCTTTGTCCTTCCAACCCGAGATTTGCAAATAGGTATTATTCTTGATCTGCCAATTGGGATTGATCTTACTTTTTTCCTGATAAAAGTTCAACTGTTGTTTTGGAAAATGCCAAATGGTCTTTGTTGTTGTGTTTAAGCCTATTTCTTTCAATGTGCTGATGTAATAAGGGATGATTTCCGGTAAACGTTTCCCAAAAAAGTATAAATAATGTTGATTTTTTTCCGGATAGGTTGTTGAAAGTAGCTGTAATTGTACCTTTGATAATTGAGTTCTGAAGGTCGCTAATTCTTGTTCAGCAGAAGGTCTAAACGGACCTTGTTTCAGAAAGGCGAGTGATAATTCTTTTTCAACGTTTTCAGTTTTATCAAAGAGTGATTGAACTTTTTGCGTGAGTTCCAGCGATTTGAGCAATTCTTTTCCTTTTTTGTGATTTTCAATGGACTTCTTTAGGAGATATTCTTCTCTTCCTTTTATTTGGTTAAAAAGATAGCTATTGAGCACCTTGTCCATATCAAGTCTTAGCGTTGTCGCTTCTGTTGTCAGGTCAGCGATTTGCATTTCTTCAATCAATAACTCCACACTTAATTCGTCATCTTGAGTTGTGATGTTAATTTGTTGTCCAACTTCGTCAATTTGAATGATTAAATGATCTTCCTGATCAAATTGATTCAATTGTTTACTGAGCGGAATGGCAATTTCTCTCCTGATGGTTCGTTGAATATTCCTTGCCCCATAAGCCGGGTCGAAGCCTTTTTGGGCTAATAAATGAATGGCTTTATCCGTGATATGGATACTTGTTTTTCTGTATTTTAGCCCTTCTCTGTTTTTAAGTTGTTCAAGTTCTCTACGGACAATCAATTCGGTTATATCTTCTGAAATTGGATAAAAAATAATGGAATGGTCTATTCTATTGAATACTTCAGGAGCAAAGTATTTTCGGATTTCCCTCAATAAACTAATTTTGAAATTTTTATTTTCTGATAAAGTACCAAAACCTACGGGAGTTTGGTTTATTTTGCTGATGCCAATATTGGAGGTCATGATAATGATGGTGCTACAAAAGCTGATTTCAACCCCAGTTCCATCTGTTAAACGACCTTCTTCCAGAATTTGTAAAAGAATTTCATTGAACTTTTGGTGCGCCTTCTCTATTTCATCAAAAAGTAAAATACAAAAGGGATTTTTCCTAATAGCCGATGCCAGATGACCTGTTTTATGCTCTGTCCCAAGTAGTTTTACAATTGATTGAAAACTACTATATTCACTCATGTCAAAACGGACAATTCGATGGCGATCACTAAAGATAAAACCGGCAAGTATTTTGGCTAGTTCTGTTTTTCCAACACCGGTAGGACCTGCAAATATAAAGGAGGCAATTGGCTTATTCAGGTTGGTCATGGCAGATTTAACGACGGCTAACATATCTACAATGGAGGTGATGGCTTCATTTTGTCCAAATAACTGTTTTTTAAAATGAGATTCAACGATATTGCTGTCGAATGAAATATCCGGATCAGTGATTAGTAAGGGAATTCCCGTCTCTTCGCTAAATGCCTCAATGATATGTTTTTTAGTGATCCACTTACCATTACCCGATTGCGCTAAAACACGATTATGAATAATTCGCTCCATGAAGCGAATAGCTTTGCCGGGCATTCCTGCGTAGGGGGAAAACCTCTTATTTAGGCGTAATATTTCACTAATAGCATCTTCTTTGACGGCAATGCCTTTTTTTTGGGCAATAGCCTTAACCTTTAAAAAGACGACTTCCTCTAATAATTTTCCTCGAAGGGGAGGGTTTTTTATCACTTGGAAAAATTGCTGATAATTGGGTTTTATTATCTCGATTTTAGAAAATTGGCTGTCTGTGCATTCAGAAATTATTTGAATTTTTTCGCTTTCGATATAGCGATAAAGATATTCTCCCAGACTTATGTCATTGCCTATATATTTACCCACCTCAAACATTTCCATCCAATTTCGAATATAGAGGATGCAGCCTTTTCGTTGTACTTCTTCGATTAATATTTTTATGTTTACCTTCCAATCGTCGTCCTGTGAAAGTTCGCGGATTAGAGAAGAGGCAGTTGTTTCGATGAAAACAAGCTCGGGATTTAGTTTTTGAAAATTATAAATCAATTCCCAAATTAATGCTGTCTTTCCCGATTGCGAAGGACCTGTAATTAAAATATTTTTATGAATGGAGGTCGCATAAGATTGCATTATTTGTAAAATGAGTTGATCGTTTCCAAATGCCATTTTTTCTTTTAATACAACCTGGTGTCCTATCTTTTTTAAAAATTGCGAATCTTCTTTGGATTGCTCCTGGTCATGAAGAGATGCATGCTGAGGGATTTTGACGGTATATCGTTTTAATTTAGGGTGTGTGTTCCATACGAGGGGAAGTAGTTCTTGAACCAATTGAGATTCATGAAATGATTCTAGTAAAAAATCTATCGTTTCTTTTAAGTTTTCATGTAGTTCTGCCGTGTTTTTGGCGAAAGCCTCAATTGCCAAATGGGGTATAGTCGCCCATATCCCATTTTTATCTTCATATTCAAAATATTCAATTGGAAGGGTTATTTCAGGATAGGAAATGCCGTCGGTGCTGGCTTTTATTTTATATTCCAAAGTTGCCGGCGTAAATTTATTTTTCTTGAAATACGGAATTATTTTTTCAATTTCACCGGTTTTTAAAAGGTCTTTTGAGACAAATTCCTGAAACAATTTTTTAATATCCGCAGCAGGGACGTTAACGAAAATTGCTTCTTTGTCAATTAAGGGAATTGAAAGATTGATTTGTTGATTAAATAAATAATCAAAAACGAAAAAAGGTATCGTGAGTGTTGATTCTTTCATTGGCTCTTAAACAAATGATGTGCTATTTTGAAATAGATTCGCTAAGTTAATCCTTATTTCGCTATTTTCAAAAATAGAAAGCCTGGAACCGAGTTTTGTTTGTCTCGATTCCAGACTTTTATTGTCTAAAAGGGGATTGCTTATGGTTTATTCTAGTATAAGCGCGCCGTTTTTTATATAATGCTCATTTCTAAATTGATAATAATAAATGCCTGAAGGCAAACCTTTCAGGTCAATTTGTCCTCTTCCTTTGCGCAAATCAGCTTTTTTAACCCATTTCCCTGCCGGATCATAGATGTTCATTTGATAATCCTCCTGAAAAATACTTTCAACGGTCAATAAGCGGTTTTCTCCCAAAGGATTGGGATAAACCCTAACATCATTTACGAGGGCATTAATCGTTATTTGTCGGATATTTGAGTAATCATATTGCTCTGAAAAGTCAATTTGTTTTAATCGATAATAGGTGATTCCATTATAGGGATTCTGGTCAATATATTTGTACCGTGCGCCCTGATTGGTATCGCCCACAGGGGTGATTTCTACGATTGGTGAAAACAATTTCGCATCCTTACTTTTTTCGAGTACAAATAGTTTATTGTTGCGCTCTAAAGCGGTTTGCCACTCTATTAATGCCGCTCCTTCCTTCGTTGGGCTAACCGTAAAGCTAATTAGATTGATGGGTAAGACCGGACTTGCTTTATTAATGGAGAATTGACTGAAACTCGTTACGCTATTTCCTGTACTGAAGGTTAGGCTGGAGGTGGTCGCCGCATCAGCAAAATCCAGTTCCGTACTCCAGGTATTTCCATCCGCTGTCGATGTTCTTTTGTGTAGTTTATACTCAGAGCCATTGTTGTTGGTCTGGATCGGACTTATACCGCTAAATTTTAGTGATGTCAATTCTGTGAATGAATTTGACGCGCCATAATTATTAATTACCCAATAGGTATTGGTTGGAGTTGGGTTGTTGCCCGCTGTTTGGTCGGGTTGTTGATTTATTCTACTGACGACCAGGTCTCCATCGGGATAATTGCCACCTGTGGGGAAGGTTAAAGTGAGGCCTGTTTTAGTGTAATTATAACTTCCGGCAGAGGTCACACTTGCCGTTTGACTACTACCACCTCCGAAAGGGCCTGTTGATGTTGTTCTGCCGGCATTTCCCTGAAAGCTGGCATGGGCAAAACCTCCTGCTCTGTCGGTCGCAATCCCACTAGCTTCATTGAATTGATAATAATGAATGAGGTGTGGTGTCCCGGTGGGTTTTGTCAAGTGCATTAATTCTCTTACCTCCTGTTGGGTTAGTGCTTTATCAAAGATACACACTTCGTCCATGAGCCCTTTGAACTTTCGGTTATTATTGGGTTCACCCCCTATTAAGAGACTGGCATCAAATGCCTCAGTAGGGTGAGTGGCATTATGCGTAGCGGGGATGCCATTCATATAAATGGTAGCTTTATTCGGTTCGATAACTAAAGCAACGTGCGTCCATTCGTCATCGGGAACAATATGCCCCGAATTCCATGAATAATTTCCGCCATTCCAATGATAACCCAGATTATTGTTATTTTTAAAATTCAAGCCTGCTGTTGTACTTCCTCCTCTACAAAATATTAAGCCTGCGTAGGAGTTTTGGTTGCCGGCTCTTTTTATCCATGCGGTAAATGTAATGGTATTGGTATTTAGGTTCAATGGATCTATTTGTGCATAATCATTCGTG
Organism: uncultured Saprospiraceae bacterium; assembly: GCA_964571475.1. Lineage (GTDB taxonomy): Bacteria > Bacteroidota > Bacteroidia > Chitinophagales > Saprospiraceae > JALVDO01. Next base: position 5,394 of record CAZNCI010000139.1, read on the forward strand.
CCATCTTGGAGGGATAATGCGTTGCCGGGGACTTCTTCCGGAGCGCAACTGTTTCCCACCGTGATATAATCTGCCTTCATTTGATTATCATTACTGCCATTATCAGAAACGGTGAGACTCACGGCGTACGTTCCAGCCGTATTATAAGTAATCAATGGATTTTTAGCGGATGAAGATGCGGGTGTTCCTCCGGGAAAGCTCCAATTATAAGTGGCATTGGAAGATGCCGTTGAATTGCTGGAGAATTGCACTTGTTCTCCGGTACAAAATAAATTTGTTTTATCCGCAGCTATTTGCGCGATAGGGGCGGAGGCTTCATATAGATCCACCCGATACGCACTTCTATTCGTACCGTTGTATAGTTTTTTTATCTGATAATTGGGAATCAATTTGGTGGAATAGGTGCTAAGGGGAAGATTATTATTAAACAATGCCCAGTCTCCCATGCTGTTATTCCGGTAGTAAACGGCTCTTCTCGTCCCGACATAGACCCCTCCATCTGTTCCCTGTTGGCAAACGATATTGGTTAGCTTTTCTCCAGGCATACCCGATCCGGTAATATTTGTCCAGGAGTTGCCACCGTTTGTTGAGTGGTAAACACGGGATGATCCTGTGTTCCCTGTCCGGATTGCCCAGATTTCATTGGCATCGCTATTGCTGACGGCAATGTCATATCTTTTTGAGGTGCCACCTGGTGT
>CAZNCI010000139.1:6101-9506 GCA_964571475.1 uncultured Saprospiraceae bacterium
TGATATCACTCCACAACATTCCAGAGTCAGTTGATTTCCAAACTTTCTTAGATGGCGAGAAAGTGGTACAGTAAATCGTACTTGGGTTAGACCATGCAATTCTGATTTCTCCTACCTGACTTCCAAAATCGTAAACTTCCGTAAAGGTAACGCCACCATCTATCGTTTTCCAAATCTTTGTGTCATTACCAATGTAAAAACCATTCGAATTATCCGGAAAAAACTCAATATTACTACTTTTTCCAACAATATAAGAAGCATTGGGTTGCAGGCTTAAGGGCAGTGATTGAAATGCTTGTAACCGGTCTCCTGATAATCTCTTTCTACCGTAATCGTAATATACGATATTGGGGTCACCCGAGTTGACAAAACCTCGAATATTATCCCCTCCTCCGGTGCAAACCCAGCCATTATTATAAACGTTGTGATCTTTTAAAAGCGTTCCATTGTGATACGTACCTCCCAATAAAATCTCTCCATCTTCCTGATCAACACCAAATCCCCAGAAATCGGTTCCTGCTATTCCAAGTTGCCGGCGATTGATCGTTATTCCTCCATCATTAGAGTAAAAAATACCACCATCACAGGCAAACCAGAGGTCATTGCCGTAGTAATGAATATCGTGTATGTCGGCATGGACGTAATTGACTTTGTCCACATGACTCCACTTGGCTGGGCAGGAAAAGCTAACACCTCCATCGGTCGAAACCCAGTGATTCACCCCTCCAACATGAATTTTGTTGGCATTATTCGGATCAACTTCAAAGGCTAAATCATAATAGTACTGTCCGCCATCATCTGTCCCCTGATCTGACCATCCCATGAGGTTGGGATTACTGGAGCTTGGAGGTCCTGCGGGTTGAGGTCCACAGCAGTTAAATGTCCAAGTGGCACCTGCGTCTGTGCTCTTATATACGCCAAATAGACCTGAGCCACCATTGGCTTTGCCGGTTGCTAGTGCATATACATTATCAGGTGCAGCCGGGCTTACTGCAATTTCTACGCGTTTCTGTTCGTCTGCACCGGATAAACTAGAGGAGACACAGTCCATTTGATTCCCATTTGTCCAGTTGTTGCTACCAAAGAAAGTTCCATTATTACTTCCTGCGGCGTCATTTATCGTCGTTCCTGCATTTTCGTCAATTTTCCAATAATGGAGTAGGTCGGCATTATTGGGGTGTGAATTGTCAAGGGATGAACACCTCCAGTTATTCAAAGTGGTCGCGCTTAACACACTTGACCAGACTCTCACTTCACTTACCTCAATGCCAATACCATTACCATAATTGAGTGTTCCATCCTGCCCAATGGCCAAATCGAGTCCCGAAATAACATTTGTGCTTATTTGCGTAGAGGAGGAGCCAATTTCTTCCCCATCCTGATATAATTTTTTCATACCGCTGGCATTATAGGTAACAGCAATGTGATGCCAGCTGCCATCATTGATTGTTCCTCCATTTATATCAATTCGATTGCTTCCGTCTCCGATATTAAATTTCCAGTCAGAGCCGTTGCTTTTGGCTGCAATAACAAAGCCTTTATTAAGACCTGATGCCCAATTTTTATTAGAAAAAATCGCAGGATCTCCCGTCCATGAGTTTACCTTGATTCGCATTTCGATGGTGAAGTCGGGGATGGCTGCACTACCGGGGTTGGGGTTGGTCGCCAGCTTGATATAATCCGAATTGGCACCATTTAGGTGGCCTGCGGTAAAAGCAGGTGCCTGTGTAAAAGAGGCAATGCCCGGCCAGCCATTTACACTCAGTACCCAGGTATTCCCCCCATCTGTCGATTTGTAAAATTCAGTATGAATACCCGGTTGTTTAACGGTGTAGATGGTATTTACATCATTGGGCTTAAATTCCAGCTCCTGAAAGTAACCCGATTGAATTTTCGTCCAGTTATTGCCTGCATCAACCGTTTTAAACAATCCATCTTGTGCACATAAATAGATGATTTGGTTATTGTCCGGTTGCATGACGATGTCTCTGATGTCATGTGAGACAGACTGGAAATTTGCATCGCCAATTGGATTCCAATTGCCCCCTCCGTTGGTGGTTTTGTACAATACACCTCCCGCTCCAAAATAGGCGATATCCGGATTTGTGTAATCTATTTCAATAGACCTTAGTCCATTAACCATCATTCCACTTGTGACAGACACCCAATTCAAGCCTTTATCTGTGGATTTAAATACCCCTGCTTTAGCTGTTCCCGCATACAGGATATTGGGATTTGAAATGGATTGTTCGACGGTATATACATGCGCAGCACCCGAAGCATAACTGCGTGAGACAGATTCTTTATCAAAATCAAAAGGACCGATACATTCCCATGCAGAGTTAGGACCTCTTGCTATTTTTAAGGCCTTCGAGCGGTTGATATAGTCGGATTCCATCGCCCTGATATGAGATGGAGACATACGTCCTCCTGAAGTAAACCATCCATTTATATCTTGCTGCATGGCTCTTATCCAGCGTTTATAATACTGCGTATGAATATTCTTGACAAAATCATGAGTTTTATAGTAGGATTCATAAGCTTCCATGACTAATTCCGGATCTGCTTGTTCCCGATACATTAATTGAATCCATTCCGGTTGATTTTCTATGTTGGAATTGGATGGAATTTCTAGTACTTGCGCCCGTAGTAGTACCATGGTGAGCATTAATAAGCTGGTAGTAAGTATTATTTTTGATAACTGCATCTTAATGAATTTTGTGTTGCGTATTCTCTATATGGAATACCCATTGTGAAGGTTTTGACTTGAGGAAATTGTAATTGTGTGAAGTGTAGCTCTTATCTGGACAACAAAGATATAAAAAATCAAATAACTATAAATAATTGCATCTTTTTTTTGGCTGAATTGTTGCTATTTGACAATGCGGCTGTTTTTTTTGCTTATCGAACAAATAAAAAAATGAATAAGGATATTATAAAATTGGAAGTAGATGGAATGGATTGCAATAATTGTGCAACATCCATCTCTAGGTTTTTGGAAAGAAAAGGACTGGAAGACGTTTTTGTTAATTTTCAAACAAAAGAAGTCCGCTTTCGTCAGGATGATGAAAAGATTCCAATCGAGAAAGTGAAGGCTGGTATTTTAAAACTGGGATATACCATTATTGAAAAGGACGCTGCTGTTAGTTGGTGGACTTTGGAGCATAAATTATTGTTTGGTGCTATTTTTACGGTGCCGCTCCTGCTCCAACACATCCTAATGATGTTTGGCATTCACACGGGAATATTTGAGTCGGCATGGGTTCAGTTTGCCTTGGCATTACCGGTTTATATATTGGGTGTCTGGCATTTTGGAGTAAGTGCCTGGAAATCATTAAAGGGAGGTGTCCCCAATATGGATGTTTTGATTTTCATTGGTAGTTCAGCTGCTTTCTTTTATAGTTT
>CAZNCI010000140.1:0-9489 GCA_964571475.1 uncultured Saprospiraceae bacterium
GCTATTTGGTGAACCTTTATTTGATGGGAATGTTTCCATTGTATAATACAAAGATCATGATTAGAATAGCGCTTTTTCTTATTGTTTTTCTGCTTTCACTTCGCCCCTGCCCTGCTCAAATAACCACGTCCTTTGATGTTTCCTTTTTTCAGGATGGACTGGAGTTGGCTTATCCGTTGGCGGGGGGATTGAATCTGCCGGAGTTATCGGTCGTTGACCTTAATAATGATGGGATTCAAGACCTGTATATATTTGACAAAAGCGGTAATCGGCAGCTTTTTTTTGAGCGGTTAAATGATGAAATTGGGTTAAATTTCAGGTATGCACCTGAGTATATTGATTATTTTCCGCCTATAAAAGAATGGGTGTTATTGAGGGATTATAATGGGGATGGTATTCAGGATATGTTTGCTTTTTCGGATCAGGGTGCCGGTGGAATTATCGTTTTCACGGGTTATTATCAGGAAAATGTCTTACATTTTGAGCGATTTAATTTTGATGAGACGCTAAATATGATCTATTTTCCCGTTCCGGGATCTACGGCGAGATCTCAAATATATGTCAGCAAGATTGATTATCCGTCAATTGATGATGTAGATTGTGATGGAGATTTAGATATTATCACCTTTGCCGGTGGCGGCAAGAATATCCAATGGTTTCGCAATACTTCCGTTGAGAATGGTTATGGGCTGGATAGTTTAATTTTTGTATTGGAGGATCGTTGTTGGGGAGGTCTTTACGAGGGCGGAGAGAGTAATGAGGTAGATCTTGCCGCAGCACCGGGTGAATGTTTTAATGATTACCGGTCAGACAATCTTGACTTCAGGCACGTTGGTTCTACGTTGCTAACTTTTGATGCAGATGATGATGGAGACAAGGAATTGATATTGGGGGATGTCTCTTTTCCTGAGGTAACGTATTTGACAAATGGGGGCGATTGCACTCAAGCATGGTTTAATACACAGGATAGTCAATTCCCATCGTATGATACACCTGTCAATATACCCAACTTTCCAACGGCTTTTTATTTGGATTTGAACAATGATGGACTTAATGATTTGGTGGCCTGCACCAATGACATCCTAGAGTATAGTGAGGACTATGAGGTGTGTTGGTATTATCAAAATATGGGCGAATCAGGACAGCCAAATTTTCATTTGGCGGGAAAAGATATCTTTGCCAACGAGATGATTGATGTAGGAACAAGTGCCCACCCGACCGTGGCAGATGTGAATACCGATGGGCTGCCGGATATTATTATAGGCAATGAATCCAAATATACCGTGGGTAATGAGCGAGTAAGCCGCCTGGTTTTATACCTAAATACGGGGACGCCAACACAGCCTCGCTTTGAACGAACAGATAGTGACTTTTTGGGATTGAGCCAATTTGATGGGATGACGCATGGATTTGCACCTACTTTTGGAGATCTGGATAATGATGGAGATCTGGATATAATTATTGGTGATGTACTGGGTACTTTGTTTTATGGTGAGAATACGGCGGGCAATTCAGAGATGATGCAGGTAAACGCCTTTGTGGCCAATTATATGGATATTAATATTGGATTTAGAGCCAGTCCTCAATTGGTGGATGCGAATAGGGATGGATTATTGGATCTTTTAGTAGGAGAAAGCAGTGGCAATATTAATTATTTTCAGAATCAGGGCACTTTAGAGAGTCCATTTTTTGACAAAAATGAAGAAGCGAGTCCCAATAACTGGTTCTTTGGGCGGATAGACACAAGAATTCCCGGCTATACAACGGGTAACTCCTCCCCTTTTCTGTTAGAAACAGCCGATGGGCTTCAAATAATAACAGGCAGCCTGAATGGTCAGATTGAATATTATGGTGGAGTGGATGCTAATTTCCCGAGTGCCTTTCCCATCATAAATGAAGATATAAGCATCCAAAATGAAGGCGAAAAAGTACATGTATTTATGGCAGACCTCAACAATGACCACTTATTGGAATTATTAGTTGGCAATCAAAGTGGGGGGATTCATATCTATAAAACAGATTTCCCCGACATGGAAATTGTAGCGGTCGAACCACCCCATGGAGCCGCCCTTCCAGTGCAAATATACCCCAATCCTGTCCGCGAAAAAATCTATTTTAAACTTCCAGGTGGGCTTAAAGAAATTGAGTTGTTTAATGCCCTGGGTGCGATTGTAAAAAGCGTGTCCACAAGGGCCGAAAGTTATGAGTTATCCGTTTCAGATTTACCATCAGGTTTATACTTTATACAGGTCAAAAACGGAACGGACAGGATCACTCAAAAGCTGGTGCATTAGGGACTAAATTTATAGTATCTCTGAATCGTTCTTCTAATTCCGATATTCTCAGGACAGATTTTATCATGATTTTTGCAAAAAAAGGCAAAAATAATGCCAAAATCAATTGATACTTTGATTTCATTTTTCCCCGCCTTAAAAGGCGGGGCAAAAAAAGGCGGGACAAAAAAGGCGGGGCAAAAAAGGCGGGGAAAAAGGCGGGGGAAAAAAAGAATTCATTATTAAAATTTCTTTCCAGGCTTACGGTAATATCAATGAAGCCCGCCCCGGACAGGGATAGTAATGGCCACGCAGAGCGTGGGTCGCGCTTTTGAGCGTGACGGCACCCATGGATAGCCCGGCCCTTCCTCCCGATTTTTGATCGGGAAAAGAGGAAGGGGGCCGCCAAAATAATAGTTCACAAATCAAAAAAAACAAACAATTCGCAGGCAAATCCCCAGAAAATTTGTCCAATTATCACAAATAGACTATCTTTGGAAGGAGAAAAAAACTAAAAACCGGTAAGGAGACCTGGTTTACAAAAAAAATCGAGAATTACACAACTATAACATTCTATTTATGAGAAGCTACATTCACCCTGTTTTTAAAGGTATTTTATGTCTATTCCTGATATTTTACACATTAGGAGCAAGAGCACAATCCGGATTGGGGGCACTATCGGACTCCGCCATTGAAGCGGGATTTGACAATGATATTTTTGTGCAAAAAATTGTAAAAAAATCAAAGGTATCAACAAGGTATGTCACAAAATCAAAGGCTACCGACATGGTTGCCTCTTATGATGCACTAAAGGAAAAAGGGCCTAAAACAAATACATCTATCCTGCACGAGACACGGGTGGAAAGTTATAATGAGAATAGTTATGCGGCACCGGTACCGGAAGGTTATGACGGTTACAAAATCCAAATTCTCCACACAATGGAGCCCATTCAGGATAATAATCCGGTCTTCTTCAAATATGGATGTATTTCGGAGGAACAGCTGAATGACGAGTCTTACGCTTATTCGGTGGGGACATTTGAGACAGAAGATGAAGCACAAAAGTTCAATGAAAAATTTATTCAGTCCAATTATCCGGATGCACAGATTGTCCGCTATAAAAATGGAAAGCGAAAATAATTAAAAATATGCAAGCAAGTAATTATCAATGGAAGGGAGCAGATGGCGTTGAATTATATGGAAAAGAATGGAGTGTTGACAGGCCAGAAGCCATTGTCCTGCTTGTACACGGCATGGGGGAACACTGCGAACGATATGAACCACTTGCCGAATTTTTGACCGCTCATAAGATCAATCTGGTCAGCTACGACCAAAGAGGACACGGACATACGGCCGGAAAAAGAGGGCACGCCCCATCTGCTCAAAAACTATATGAAGACCTCGCTATTTTTCAAAAAAAAATAGCCCAAAAGTATGCTGATATTCCTCTTTTTCTTTACGGTCACAGTATGGGAGGCAATGTGGTATTGAATTATACCCTCCAGTACAAACCGGCAATAAAAGGGGTAATTGCAACCGGTCCATGGATTAGGCTTAGCATGGAACCTCCAAAGGCTTTGGTAATGATTGGGAAGGTGCTCCGTAGTATTCTCCCGGGCGTCCAACAGGACACCAAGCTCGATGCCAATAACATTTCCACGATAAAATCCGAAGTAGAGAAGTATAAGAACGACCCCCTAAATCATGGAAAAATAACCTTTGCCATGGGCATAGATACGACAAATGCCGCTGCATTTTTGGACCAGTATGCCGGTGACTTCCCCGCTCCATTACTCATCATGCACGGTGGAGACGACCCGATTACCTCGAAGGATGCCAGTAAGGAATTTGCCGATAGAATCACTTCTGATGTCACCTTTCGGGAATGGCCCCATAACTACCATGAAATACACAATGATGTGAATCGAAAGGAAGTTTTTGAGGAAATTCTGGCTTGGATAAAAAAGAAGATGTGATGGCTTTTTAACAGGTCTGACCAGCTATATAACCGACCGGTTCAGGAATGGTCTTGTCCTGTGATAAAGTGAAATACATCCGGCAGATTTTGTCATAATTTTTGCAGAAAATGGCAAAAATTACGCCAAAATGAAATGAAACGCTGACTTCAAGTCCCCGCCTTAAAAGGCGGGGCAAAAAAAAGGCGGGGCAAAAAAGGCGGGCAAAAAAAGGTGGGGCAAAAAAAGGCAGGGCAATTTTCGGGTTCATTATCAAAGCCTTCAGCCTTTTGGGAAACGGGTTAAATATTTTGGCTTTAGCCTCATCATTAATATTACTGGGCTAAAGCCCGGGTAGATACCGTACATATACCAAAGGCTAAAGTCTTTGGTAACAGTATGAGACAAATTGAAGTGCACCTTTTCAAAATCTGCGCACGGATTCGATTAGATATAAAGGTCGTTGTTTGATTTCGTTGTAAATATTGGATAAGTATATCGACATGATATAGAGGTTGAGAAAAGTAATGGCAAAGAAGACGGAAATCAATACGACTAAAAAAGTCCATCCGCCCAATGCTTCTCCAACGTTGCCGAATAGGTCAATGCCCGTAAATTTAACTTTTAGGGCGTTAATCACCACTCCGATTAAAAAAAGGAAGGAAAAAATAAAAATCCATAAAAGTAAAGACCTCAAAAATGTGGTAAAAGACGTAACCGCTACCAAAGAAGTATTAAAACGATCTCTAAAATCACCATCCTCTTTCAAAATAACCCCATCCACCTCAATGAAAGCCGTTCGGTATCCGACTAATGAATAGATCGCCTTCATATAGCGTAAATTTTCACGTAAGCGCAATAAAGAGTTCAGGGCGCGTCTGGATATAATACGGGTATCAAAGGCATTTTCGTCAATTTTAAGTTTAGAAAAATGGCGAATAATGAAGTGAAAAATGGCGTAAAAAAGCCGAAATTTAAGCTTAATTTTTTTCTCTTTGGCACGCAAATAAACAATATCATTACCTGCTCTGGTTTTTTCAAATAGTTGTTTAATCAGGTTTGGGTTCTTTGCGTGTTCCCAATCATAAATAAGGGTATAATCCCCATTTGAACGATCCAAACCAGCCAGTAAGGCGTTGTTTTTATCCACCCGGTTTGAGAGGCTAATGAGGTAGATCATTTTTTTTGTAGCTTCGTCCAATGGAGAGATGTTCGCGGATAAGTCCAAATTGGGAACATTGTTGACAATAATGTATTCAAAGTCAGAAAAGGAAGACAGACAAACAGGATGAATCGCTTCAAAGAAGGGTTTGATTTTTTGTAAATCAAGAGAACTATTTACTACACAAACGACTGAAACAAAAGTATTATACATATTAATTAATACATGAAATTAAGGGCGATTTATGGTCGAGAAAACTGATATTTTCCTCTAAAACAACAAAAGTGGACAATAAAATGTGAATTTCACTAAAAAATTCATCAAAATGTTGACAATTAACACAAAAAAAGCAAATTTTACTATTTGGAGTGAGGGTCAACACCCAAAGGTATTAAATTTAACTTTTAAAAAACGAATAGAAAGCGAATAATTAAAAACATTTTAATGTCAAAATCTTTTACATTTTATTCACAATTAGATGAAATGGACTGTGGGGCGACCTGTCTTCGTATGGTCGCACGTTATCACGGTAAATTTTACTCATTGGAGCGTTTGCGGCAGCATACATTTATGGATAGGCAGGGGGTTTCATTACTTGGCATTAGTGATGCAGCAGAAGCCATCGGCTTAAAGACCTTAGCCCTTCAAGCCAGCCTAAAACAACTCCAGGAAGACATCCCCCTACCCTGCATTGTGCACTGGCAACAAAATCATTTTGTCGTCGTCTCAGATATTAGCTCAAAATATGTAAAAGTCGCAGATCCGGCTGCCGGCGAGTACAAATTGTCACATCGGGATTTTTTGTCCAATTGGGCATCGGATTTGGAGGATGAGCAGCCCGTTGGAATAGTACTTGCGCTGGAGCCCACACCTGAATTTGAATCAAGAGACGAAGAACGCGTTGATAAATCCGGGTTTAAGCATATATTTTCCCTGCTGGGAAAGTACCGGAGTTTGATTTTGCAATTGATCGCGGGCTTATTGGTAGGATCGATTGTTCAATTACTAATTCCATTTTTCCTTAAATCGTTGGTAGATGTTGGCATAGGTCGGGTTGATTTGAATTTTGTCAAACTAATTATTCTAGGGCAGCTGCTTTTGTTTGTGATGCAGTTAGCGGTGGATTCCTTCCGAAGATGGATTATTCTGAACATCGGCACCCGGATTAATATCAGTCTGGTGACAGATTTTTTGACGAAACTCACCCAACTTCCCATTCGTTTTTTTGATTCAAAAATGACGGGAGATATGATGCAGCGAATGGCGGACCATGAGCGTGTTCAAAGATTTATGACATCGACAGGGCTGGTCTCCATCTTTTCCTTGTTTAATTTTGTCATTTTTTTATTTATACTTTTCTTTTGGAATAGAGGGGTATTTTTAACTTTTCTGATTGGAACATCTCTGCATCTGGCATGGGTGCTAATGTCTCAAAAGCAACGCAGGACTTTAGACTATAAACGATTCGACCAAGCCTCAGAAAATCAAACTAAGGTCGTCGAATTAATCAACGGCATGCAGGAAATCAAACTCTATAATGCCGAAAAGCAAAAGCGGTGGGCATGGGAGCGAGTTCAATCTAAATTATATCGAACGACCGTCAAATCCTTAACACTTGAACAATGGCAACAGGCGGGGTCGAAATTCATCAATGAATCCAAAAATTTAGTCATTACTTTTATCGTCATTATGGCGGTGATGAATAATCAAATGACATTGGGTATGTTTGTTGCCATTCAATATATACTTGCCCAATTAAATGAGCCGCTCAATCAGATTGTCGATTTTGTTTCCTCCATGCAGGAGGCCAAAATAAGTCTGGAGCGAATGGATGAGATACACAGTCAGGCAAACGAGGAGAAGCCGGGCGAAAAAATATCAATTTTACCTGAAGCAGGCGGCTTGAAATTTGACAAAGTATCCTTCCAGTACAATGGACCACAATCCCCAATGGTACTGAAGGACATTCGCATTGCCATTCCCAAAGGGAAAACAACGGCGATAGTTGGAGCGAGTGGTAGCGGAAAAACGACAATTCTCAAATTATTACTGAATATTTATCAACCGACTAGCGGGATGGTCAGCGTGGGAGGCGTGAACCTCAAAAACTTAAATCAAAAAATATGGCGGGACTTATGCGGTATCGTCATGCAGGATGGTTACATATTTAACGACACCATCGCGAATAATATCGCCTTGGGAGATGAGTATATTGACAAAGCAAAACTACTCAAAGCGGTTAAAGTGGCCAATATACAATCCGATATAGAAAGACTTCCATTAGGGTATAATACCAAGATTGGGCAGGAAGGTTTAGGGCTCAGTAAGGGACAGCAACAAAGGCTACTTATTGCAAGGGTGGTGTATAAGAACCCGGATTATATCTTTTTTGATGAATCAACATCATCCCTCGATGCGTATAATGAATTAATGGTCATGGATGAATTGGAGCATTTTTTCAGGGGAAAGACGGTTGTTGTTGTTGCACACAGATTGAGTACCGTTGTCAATGCTGACAATATCATCGTCATGGATAACGGAGAGGTCGTAGAAGAAGGAACACACGAACAGCTTACCGCAATCAGGGGCGCCTATTACCACCTAATTAAGAACCAATTAGAATTGGGAAGTTAAAAACTTATGGCAGCAATAGATGATATACACAGGCATAGCGACGAAATAGATGAGATATTAGGCACACCTCCTTCCTGGCTTGTCAGCTATGGCAGTTTAACGTTATTAGTTATATTTATAGTGCTGGGATATACGGCTTATTACTTTACCTATCCCGATAGTGTTATCGAAAACATCATCATCACTTCCGAAAATCCACCCAAAAAAATGGTCAATGAACATTCGGGAACGGTTAGTGATTTATTGGTTAGTGATGGCGATACCGTTGTCGCAGGTCAGATATTACTTGTATTTAGGAGTCAGGCTAAATTTGAAGACATTCTTAGCTTATCCGACCAATTACTTACTATAAAATCCATTGAAAATGATTCCGCATTAGCGCGATTAACTATCCCCAATGATTTAATTTTAGGAGAAATTCAAGAACCTGTTTATCTTTTCAAAAAAAAGCAAAAAGACTTTCTACTGAATACCCGTCAGGAGAAAGATAAACTAAGCATCTCACAACTAAAGAGTAAAATAAGAAAAGCAAAACGATCCATCGCCTATGAAAAAAAGCAAAGAAACTATATAAGGCAACAACTAAAAATTGTCAATGACAGGTATATTAGTGCCCAAAATAAATTAGAAAGAAACCTAACTACGCTGGATCCCGTCCGGGAATTAAAAGAAAAAGTCTTACAATTGGAACGGGAGTTGCAGAAATCCGCCTCTTCCATTAGAGGGTTTCGCACCGACATTGACATCATGAACAATGAAATCAAAAATTTTGAATCCGGTTCCGGAAAATCCTATTCACAGGCAGCAGATGAATTGGCATTAGCATTCAATGCACTGCAAACAGAAATTGACCTTTGGGAGAAAAAGTACATCATTGAATCCCCAACCGGAGGGATTGTTGTTTTCATAGATAAAACTCTCAGTAAGAATCAATTTTTACCCAAAGAAAGCAAAATCATGGTTATCCTTCCGGTACATGAGCACAATTTGATAGGCAGGGTTAATCTCAATCTAAAAGGATCGGGAAAGGTCAAAGAAGGACAAAGTGCGATTATTAAATTAGATAGTTACCCATTTGAAACCTTCGGCGTCATCAGAGGCATTGTCAAATCGAAGGGAAAGGTCGCTTATCAAAATGCGATCCCCCTTGAAATATCCTTCCCCAATGGGCTTGAAACCTCAAGCGGTCGGATCATTGAGCTCAATCAGGAAATGACAGGAACTGTTGAAATTATCACACAGGATAAAAAATTCATCCAATGGATATTTGAAAAGTGATGGGTGCATTTCATTTTGTTACTTAGGAATGAGCTAAAAATAACGTAAGTTCAAACTGGTTTCAGAGCATCTTCCTCTATGTCGCTAATACAACTATTCGTCTCCCCCCCTATCGCTTTGGCGTTCTTCACTACCGGTTGCCGGCGGCATTAAACAGCACCTTAAAGCGCTGGAAGCGCGGCATTAT
>CAZNCI010000141.1:0-9436 GCA_964571475.1 uncultured Saprospiraceae bacterium
TATTTAGTGGTATCATTAGGCGTAATCTCAACTAAATATAATCCCCTGGCAAATGAACTAATATCAATACAATTATTTTTTATTGTTCCTTCTTGTAAAATGACGCCAAATACGTTTGATATTTGATAAGATTGATCAATCATTTCTTTTGTAAAGTAAATTTTCCCCTGCGTTGGATTTGGATATAAAAAAGGTACTAAATATTCATCTCCAATGTAAATATTTTTGATGGCACTCCAGGTTTCTTTACCATCAAAATCAATAGACTGGAGCTGGTAATAAACAATCCCTGAAAAATATTTATCCCTTAGCATATTTTCATCCACAAATTGGTATTCCTGCAAAGAATCAGAGAAGCCAGACGCTTCAACTTCTCCTGTTTTTTGCCACTTGCCCCCATCAAAAAACCTTAAAATATTAAAATGAGCAACATTAACTTCCCTTTCAGTTGACCAGGACAAAATGATATTATCCGACTGTTTGTCAATACGAAAATCCTTCCATTCCAAGGCTAATACTGTTCCACTTTTGGAAGCCTCAATCGTATTTCCATAGGCGCCTATATTTAGCCTTCCTCCATTGGGCGTTGGTTCGTTTGAATAATTGTAGGCAGGGTCTCCCTCATCAATGCATGGACTGGTAATTAAGTCCGCAACCCACTGCATTCCATCCCAACGTCCAAATTGTGATTTTAAATGATATTCGTCTTTTGCTTCATTTGCACCTAAATCCCCTTTAAAATTCCCAGTTAAAACTGCATTTTGCCAATTCGGATTAAGCACGTTGTTGTAAATATCAACAAGCTTACTGGCTAACTTTGGTTGGCTATAAATATCTGTTATGGATGTTACATTATTGTAATTTCCGGAAATATTCCCATAAATATCATTGTAATCAGAAATAAAAGAATGAATTGCTGGTTGTTGGTTATCAATTCCAAAAGAGGTATTATCGATGATGATGTTATTTTTAACAATGGTTTGAAATCCATTTATATTATTGGTCGGATCTCCACCATAAAATACGATTCCAGGTGCCGGAAAAGTGTTTTCAAGTCCAGCATCTGATTGAATGACATTATTTTCAATAAGCGTATTATGAAAGCCTTCAATGCCTATCCCTCCTTTGCGGTACCAGGAAATTATATTATGATGTATATACACATTTTCGTGCGTATGTAATGTTGCACCACCACTTGTTTGCCAAAGCCAAATCCCATAATAAGCCCCCTTCCCGAAAAAATAATTATTAAATACCTCTGCATCATTCAAAGGGGTATTAGCATTGGCCTGCATCGAAATTCCAATCCCGCCGGAAAATTGCCTATTAGGGTCATCTCCACCGATATTATTGTATATTTTAAAATGATTACAATACTGCACTCTAATATGTGCATCTGTCCTATTATCGGTAAAAACATTGTCGTGTATTTCAAAATTTTTACTGTTAATAACAATGATTCCATCGTGTCCACTTGCGTGAATACGGTTGTCATAAAATTGTAAATTTATATCAAAATCATATAAATCATATCCCGTTTGGAATGCATCGGCCAAACAGTCGTGAATATACATATTATTGATAGTCGTATTATAGCAGTTTTGCAAAACAATCGCACTATAATAAGAATTGCCTGAAGGTTCTGATTGATTTTGTCTGTTTCCGTCAATTTCAAAGCCTCTGATCGTTATATTTCCTGTTCTAACGCTTGGATTCCCTAGACCTAAGGTATAGGCAAGTCCTTTTTGCCCAACTAAAGGCTTGTATTGTGTATTCCAACCAGCATTGTCAATTAGCTTTACAACAGCATTCATATCTCCTTCTAATATTGTATTTTCTGAGATATAAATGGACCCATCTATCCAAAAGGTATTTGGACCTTTCAAATAAACCGTTGTGAAGTTTGGATTTGCAGCAACAAAATCCAAGGCCTGATTAATTTCAACCTGATCACTTATTCCATCACAATTATAATCTCCACTTCCATCTCCTGCTACATACAGAATTGGTGGTGTTTGAGATTGCATTGTTGTCATGCCCAATAGGGTAAATAGTAATAGTAGTAGTCGTGTTTTTTTTATTTTTTTCATCTTAAGACACTAGCAATTCTTAGCAATAATCAACATTGAGTCCACTCCGAAAAGTGGCAAAATGAAATGCGCCTCCTTCTAACGTAGCAACTCCACTCGCATCTCAACCGGCTGATGATCTGAATTTGCAAAACCCAAATCAAACCCCTTCACATCCAATGATTTAATATTAGGTGAAATCAGGAAAAAATCAATCACCGTTTCAAAAGTTTCTCCGGGTTTGTAAACATCTCTCACCTTTCGATTGGTGGCGATAGAGGTATTGGCTACCCATTGCCATCCCGGCTCCTTCATGAAATTTTTATCCACATTCGTTTGGCTATAACCAGCCGCCTTGCCCGGCATAAGGCTATCGTATTGAAAGTCAGGTGGACATTGATTCCAATCACCGCCAACAACAACATAATTCCCCTTTTTATATTCAGCAGCCAATAACTTTTGTAAATACGCCATCTGTTGCGCCTTGAGGGTCCCCCCTTTATCATAGGCTGAATTATGAATATTGACCACCACTAAATCGGGACCAAAAGCAGTCGGAAAATGTTGCACCAATGCACACCTATCCAACTGAAAGATCCGTGTGGGCCATGGATAATCACCCGGTAGCTGGTAACGTGTGGAAGTCGTCGGTTGGTATTTAGAATAAGTCCCTAATCCTGCATCCACCCGACCATAAGCATGCCACGGCTCCAATAATGGAATCGGCACCCAATCCGATAAGTAATTCACCGCATAAGTAGCCGAATATCCGGGTAAACCTCCGGCAACTGCCTCGAATTGATTATTGTAATAACTTCGTTTGGAACGATAATCCACTTCCTGAAAAAGGTAGAAATCAACAGGGTGATGCTTAGCAAATTCTACTGCTCCCCGGATATATTTTTTGACATTTTGCTCGCTTGGGCGAATCATCTTTCCATTGGAGCGCACCATGCCCTCTGAATCAAAGAAAAAATTGGCTTCTGCCCCCAATCCTCCATAGCCTAAATTCCATGTAATAAAAGTCAGCACTGTATCCGAAATAAGCTTTTGTTCCGAATGTTTAGCTGGTTCTACTTTGATAATTTCTTCCGGCTGAAAGTCGTTGATCGTCCCATATAACAACACACCTCCTACGTACAACACCAATAATAGAACTAAAGTCAGGAACATTTTGATGATTTTATTTTTCTTCATTATTTGAAAATATTTGTAGATTTTTTTTTAAAAAACAATAGGTAACCTGAATAAAAAAAGTAGCGGGATGTGACCAACGCAAATATCTGCGTCACAAAGATAAGAAAAGACAAATCTCTTTTCTCAAGTATCAAAATATAGCGAAGCTCTTTGTTAAACGTAACAAAGGGCTTTTTGCATTTAATCCTCTTCCAGCATCTGACTCAATTCATTGAGCTTCATCATACATTCGATAGGTGTCATGGAATTGATATTAATATCCTGTAAAGCAGCTTTCAACTTACCCGCCATTGGATCGACGGTTTCAAAAATACTTAATTGATAAGCATCTGCTGCAGGAATTTGTTGCGTATTGGGCTTGGCAACCTTCACTTCGGTCTTTTCGTCTCCATTCTGTGCCAGGGAGTTTTGCTCCAATTGAGCCAATATCTGCTGAGCCCGCTCGATAATTAACTTAGGCATTCCTGCCATTTTAGCGACGTGAATACCAAAACTGTGCTCACTTCCTCCTGCCATTAGCTTTCGCAAAAAAATCACCTTATTACCCACTTCCCGGATGGCAACATTGAAGTTTTTAATTCGTGGCATTTTATGGGTCAATTCATTTAACTCATGGTAGTGAGTGGCAAATAATGTCTTGGGATGACTTGTGGGATGATTGTGCAAATACTCGGCAATGGACCAGGCAATGGAAATTCCATCATAAGTACTCGTCCCCCGACCAATTTCATCCAAAAGAATTAAACTGCGATCGGATATATTATTCATAATCGACGCCGTTTCATTCATTTCTACCATAAAGGTTGATTCTCCACTTGAAATATTATCAGAAGCACCTACACGGGTAAATACCTTATCAATGATACCTAAAGAAGCGTGTTTGGCCGGCACAAAAGCACCCATTTGTGCCATTAGACAAATCAGAGCCGTTTGTCGTAGCAATGCAGACTTACCCGACATATTGGGACCGGTAATCATCAATATTTGCTGCATTTCATTATCGAGATAAACGTCATTTGGCACATAAGTATCCCCCAAATCCAAATGCTGTTCAATCACAGGGTGACGTCCATCTTTTATATCTATCACTAAGGAATCATTTATTTCAGGACGACAATAATTGTATTTGGCTGCAGTTTTGGAAAAAGACAATAAACAATCCAGTTTGGCAATAATGGCCGCGTTGTGCTGTACCGGGCGGATGTAATCAATCATAGAAAGCACCAATTGCTCAAACAACTGATTTTCCAACTCCAAAGCCTTGCCCTCTGCTCCTAGAATTTTGCTTTCCAACTCCTTTAATTCTGGGGTAATATAACGCTCGGCATTGGTGAGGGTTTGTTTGCGAATCCAATCTTCCGGTGCCTGATTTTTATACTTATTAGTGACTTCCAAATAATATCCAAAGACGTTATTGAAGCCAATTTTAAGGCTGCTAATCCCTGTATTTTGAATTTCTCTTTGTTGAATCTGAACCAATAGATCTTTGCTATTATTCAGTATCCCCCGGTATTCATCCAGTTCCTTATGGAATCCATCGGCTATTACGCCCCCCTTCGTCAGATTCACCGGAGGCTCTTGCACAATTTGTTCGTCGATGAGCTCTATTAACTGCTGACATGGATTCAGGCCTCCCGATATGGTCTCAAAATGAGTATTGCCCTCTTCGCATAATAGCTTTTTAATGGGATCAATAGTGGAGAGTGACTTTTTCAATTGCACCACCTCTCTGGGATTAATCTTTGCCAGTGATACTTTAGAAATTAAGCGCTCAATATCCCCAATTTGTCTAAAATACACCTCTATTCCCCGACTAAAATCGTCATTTTTCAAAAAGCGCTCGACCATTTCCAATCGGGTGTCAATCTCTGATTTATTTTTTAAAGGCAGTACAATCCATTTCGATAATAATCGGGCCCCCATGGGAGAGACTGTTTTATCCAATACTTTCAATAATGGCACTCCTCCTTCATGCGGACTGTACAAGAGTTCTAAATTCCGGATGGTAAAACGATCCAGCCAAACATACCGATCCGGCTCTATCCTGGAAATGCTGGAGATATGGCGAATATTCTTATTTTCGGTCGTTGCCAAATAATGAAGCGTTGCCCCAGAGGAGATTTGAGCCAGTTCCAATTCCTCTACCCCAAATCCCTTCAATCCCTGTACTTCAAACTGCTCCAATAGTTTCTCACGGGCATAATCGTGGGTAAAAACCCATTCATCGAGGGCAAAGGTGTAAAATTTATCCCCAAAGTATTTAACAAAATCCTTCTTTTTATCTTTGGAAAAAATCACTTCCGAAGGTCTAAAACTTTGCAGTAGCTTATCAACATACTCCGCGCTACCCTCTGATACGAGGAAATCGCCCGTAGAGATATCCAAAAAAGACACCCCAAAACGTTCCTTTCGACCGAAACAAACCGCTGCCAGAAAATTATTCTTTTTGTGATCTAACAACTGATCGTTGATGGCAATACCCGGTGTCACAATCTCCGTCACCCCACGTTTGACAATCTTTTTATGCGGACTGGGTTTTTCCAGTTGTTCACAAATCGCCACCCGATAGCCCCCTCTAACCAGACGAGGCAAATAGGTGTTCAGAGAATGGTAGGGAAATCCAGCCAATTCAATATCACTCCCACCATTATTCCTACTCGTCAAAACAATGCCCAAAACATTGGAAGCTTTTACCGCATCTTCCCCAAAGGTTTCATAAAAATCACCCACCCTAAATAGCAAAATAGCATCAGGATGTTTGGTCTTCACCTTAAAATATTGCTGCATTAAGGGCGTTACCTTTTTAGGTTTCTTCGAAGTGGATGTTGATTTACGTGCCAAGATATTAGATTTTCCACAAAGATAACTTCTTGTCTTTTGATATTAAAAAAAATGCGCAATTACTTTCTTATAGATTAGAATGGTCTTACTTTTGCAGGCAAATATACCAGGATATAAAAATCTCTTGGTAAGAAATAAAGAAAAATGGCAATAATTATTACAGATGACTGCATCAATTGTGGTGCCTGCGAACCGGAATGCCCCAATACTGCTATCTATGAAGGAGGCATCGAGTGGTCAATCTCCGATGGTAATGAAGTAACAGGTGAATTTGAATTACACGATGGGAAAAAAGTAGCAGCCAGTGCTGTTCAGGCACCCATAGAAGAGGATTTTTATTTCATCGTTCCCGATAAATGCACCGAATGCAAGGGTTTCTTTGATGAACCACAATGTGCCGCGGTATGCCCCGTCGATTGCTGTATTCCCGACGATAATCAGGTAGAAACGGAAGAAGAGTTATTAAAAAAGAAAGAGCGATTGCATTTATAATCTCCCCCCTCACTCATCATACCCTTCTAACAATAAATCATCGATCAATAATGGTTTAGTGCCATCGCTATTCCAAATAAAAACTTCAACCTTATCAAAAGCCTTTTTAGGGCAGGATACATCTATGTACAATCGTCTCTGTTGTCCACCCTTTAATAACCGATAAACCCGAATACCTCTTTCTTTGACGGAATGTCCTTCATGGGAAAACTTCACAATCAATTGTGCCATACGCCAATTGTCCCATTCTTTGTATTTACATAAAAAAGTAGCAGATGCCCTTACCCAGTCAAAATCGCCATTATTACAGGCTACAACATAAGAAGGACTGTTTTGACGTTCTTTATTCACACATAAAGAATGTTGTCCATTTATAGGAGGCAGATCACAAAATAAAGTATCCTGCTCACTTTCAAAATCATTTTCAAGCAATACTTTGATATGCTTTCGTTCTCCAGTAAACTCCTCATCCGTATCCATGAGTTTACAGGCATCTTCCGGAATATCAAAACGCCCAAATATTTTCCAAAAATAAGCTTTTGTCATCTGGTCTGTATAAAAATGACCGCCTCGGTGCGCCTGATGGGTCATCCACAAATTGTAATAAATAAAAAAGACAAAGAGTAAGCCTAATGTAACCCCGAAGGATTTCCCCCTACGGAAAATAAACTGCAAAAAAGCAGTCAATGGAATAGCTAAGACCGGATAAGCCTGCACCATTGTCCGCTGACTAAGACTACCACCATACCACCAAATATCCCAGGCAAAGGCAATGTAAATAAACAATACGGTAAAAGTAATTGTCGATAGAAAAACTGATTTTTTTTCACGTTTTAACACCCAAAAACCCGCTAGAGCAAAAACCATCACCGGCGTATATTTCAACCAACCGGACTTATAACTAAACAAGCCCTTCCATATATGAGGGCTCAACCAACTGAAACCTTCATCCTGATAACTATAAACCAGCCAACTACCCGTCACGTACTTCCAATAAATCAACTGAATGCTGCCAATGAGTCCGCCGACTATCATGGCTGCTAAATAATATTTCCAGTGCCGTTTTATATAAAAAAAACGTTGTTTGATTCCTTGCTTTAATGGAAATTCTACTCCCCAAAACAAAGGAATCAATAAACCGATAATCTCCGTTGGTCTCGTCAATGCAGCCAATCCAATAACACCTCCAATCAATACGGCTCGAAAAAGCCCCGGTTTTTCATAAAACCGAATGGTATTCCATAATAAAAAGGCATATAAGGTAAACACCCAATTATGCGTCATTGCCCCATCAATGGCAGAATAATTCAAATAATTAGTAGTAAGCACTAATAAAATCAACGTCAGGGCAACATAGGCATCCAAAAAGTACCGCAATAAGACCTTTCTCAGAAAGAAAAGACCTAGAAAAGCCATCAGCCAACTACCAATAGAAATCGCCAGTTGATAAGGAACCGAGAAGCCATCTGCCGGGTATTTATCCGAGTTCAGGGCGTACAAATGAGCGACCCAAAAGAAAGGCAGATACATGACCGCCTGCCCGCAGGAGTATTTCATCACTCTGTTTCCGGAAGGATGTATATAGGATTGGGCAAACCAGGAAGTAGGGCGATATTTAGCAATAATATCATCCCCAAATTTTTGCTGCTTTAAATCTTTATATATGAATATGGAAGGAAGATACCAATAATATCCAGTCACGTCCCAACTAATAGTTGCCCCAACTTTTTTATCCCATTTTGGAAAATAAACATTCCCTACTAACAAAATAAAACCCCAGCAAAAAAGCAAGGCTATTAGGGAACGATAATTTTTCTTAGTGGACATAGGTAACTTCCTTTACCGCTTTAATTATTTTTTCTGCATTAGGCAAATACTCCTCAACAAAAGGAGCTGCATAAGGCAGGGAGGTATCCGCTGAATTCACCCTTGTAATAGGTGCGTCCAAATAGTCAAAAGCATACTTTTGCATCACATAAGCAATCTCCGCTGAAACACCGGCGAAAGGCCAGGATTCGTCAATCACCACCATTCGGTTCGTTTTCTTTAAAGATTGCACCAATGTTTCGTGATCCAATGGTCGGATAGTCCTCAAATCAATCACCTCCGCAGAAATGCCTTCCTTGGCTAACTCTTCCGCAGCCTCCAGCGTAGGCAATATCATTTTGTTATAAGAGACCAGTGTCACGTCTGTCCCTTCCCTACGAATAGCTGCCTTTCCGATGGGCACCAAATACTCTCCTTCCGGCACCTCCCCTTTAAAGCCATAAAGTTGCTCTGACTCCATCACGCATACCGGATTTTCATCCCGAATTGCCGACTTCAACAACCCCTTGGCATCCGCCGGATCAATACAGGAAATCACCTTCAATCCAGGTACATTTGCCATCCAGCTCTCAAAGGTCTGTGAGTGTTGTTGCGCCAATTGTCCCGCAGCTCCCGAAGGACCTCTAAAAACAATCGGACAGGAAAAGTCTCCCGCAGATTGAGACAGCGTTTTAGCCGCATTATTGACGATTTGATCAAAGGCCAATACCGCAAAATTCCAAGTCATAAATTCTACAATAGGTCGCAATCCATTCATCGCTGCACCGACACCAATCCCTGCAAATCCCAATTCCGTAATAGGGGTATCAATTACTCTTTTCTCCCCAAATTCATCTAACATCCCCTTACTTACCTTATAAGCGCCATTATAGGCCGCAACCTCTTCTCCCATTAAAAAAACCCGCTCATCTCTGCGCATTTCTTCAATCATTGCCTCCCGCAAGGCATCTCTAAGTGCTAATACTTTTGCCACAATTATTCGATTTTAAATTAATATTTCAGTTTTCAGT
>CAZNCI010000142.1:0-9422 GCA_964571475.1 uncultured Saprospiraceae bacterium
TTATTGCCTAAAAACTGTAAGACGTACTTCGAATGAAGGGAGGAGTTGTCATAATACCGCACCGATGGTGCTTTTTTGTTTCAGAGGAATGGTCAGTAAGTCATTTGATGGCGACAAATATGCAATATATGAAACCAGTTTGAACTTACCTTTTAACAATGCACCCCATACTATTACCGAATACTTCAGCCTTTGGTAATATTTGGACTTTAAAAAACGCCCCGCCTTTTTTTTGCCCCGCCTTTTAAGGCGGGGAAATTGAAATGGAAGTTTCATTTGATTTTGGCGTAATTTTTGCCATTTGCTGCAAAAATTATGACAAAAAGAATAAGTTAATCATTTCGGAGGGAAAGCGTCCTAAAAATTGAAGTTATTTTTTTGCCGTTTCTTAACCGTATATTCCGTACTTTTGCAAATAATGAAATTTAGAAAAGAAGAACGGTTGAAGAGTAGAAAGCTTATTGGTCGCTTATTTAAAGAAGGCCAATCCTTTGGACAATACCCCCTCCGTATATTATGGATAGAGCGCGCCCATACAGATGGTATCGCCAAATTTCAATTCACGGCAAGTGTCCCCAAACGAAAATTCAAATTAGCCGTCAGCCGCAACAAAATCAGGCGCCAAATCAAAGAAAGTTACCGTTTGAACAAACACCTTTTATATGGTGCGGACTTAAAAACAGACGCAGCCTACGCCATCATGATCCTATATACAGGAAAAGAAGCCCTTTCTTATGCCGACATTGATTCTATTATGAAAAATATTCTGAAACGCTTTCTAAAAAAAATCAAGCCCCACAAACCATAGCGAAAAGATTGTTTTTGGCGACCCCCTAAATATAGTGCTAACTATTATAGCCACGAATGCACGAATTTCCTTCGCTCGCCAAGAAAATTCGTGCATTCGTGGCTATTTTTTTAATGACAATCTACAAAAAACACCCTTTTCCGGCTAAAATTCCAAAAAAAATAAGGAGCAACTACAGATGTAGTTACCCCTCACACTATGAAACACTATATCATTGAACAGGGCTTAAAGCCCCGACTCGCATCGAATAAAATTATTACAACTGAAACAAGCAACTGCATACCCAAAAAAAACAATTGCTTAACAACGAACTTATTGTTAGGAATTAGAAATGATCAGCATTACAAAATAAAGTTTTTGGGTTCTATTTGTAACACACAGTGCAAATATCTAAATTTAGATCAACAATGTCAAGAATTTGAGCTTAAAAAATAATTTTTCCATTCCACCATTCTTTTTCGATAAGTGCATTTTTTCGATTATAGAAGTTCAGGGCGGGTATATTCCAGTCAAGAACTTGCCATTTCAGGAGTTTGCAGCCCTTTGCTTTGGCTTCATCGATAACCCTGTCAAAAATTAAATCACCAATCCCCATTCGACGGTATTCTTTTTTAATAACAAAATCTTCCAAATACAACATCTTACCTTTCCAGGTGGAATAGGTCATATAATAAAGTGCCATACCCCTAATTTGCCCGTCGAGCTCTGCTACGATAGCTTCAAATATGCCCGCTTCGAAATCTTTCTGATACATTTCGATGGTGGCAGTAAATTCCTCCTCTGCTTTTTCATATATGGCCAGCTCTCTAACGAGGTCGTGTATGGCAAATAAATCTCCGGATTCTGCTATTCTTATTGATATTTTTTGCATATTGTGCGATTGATTTAGGCTATTTAAAATTAAAAAGATATGTATTCTCTATTAAAAAAGTGCGCAATTTACGGTTTTTTATGTTTAGCTTTCTGGAATTGCCAACCTTCAAGCCCGCCCCCGCCCATTGATTTGATTATTTTTAACGGTGATATTTATACGGTAGATTCTAACCAAACTTCCGTGTCCGCTTTGGCCATTAGCCAAAATAGAATACGCCAATTGGGAACAGATGATGAAATCCTCGCCCTAAAAGGGAAAGACACCAAACTCATTGATCTGCACGGACAATTTGCCATGCCCGGTTTTATTGAAGGACATGGACATTTTAGCAGCCTTGGAGAAAGCTTACAAAATCTTAATTTTCTCCATGCGAAAAACTGGGAGGAAATCACCCGCAAGGTAGCAGAAAAAGTAAAATCAGCCAAACCGGGCGAGTGGATTATTGGACAAGGCTGGCATCAGGAAAAATGGGATAAAACCCCCGAAAATGCCACCTATGGTTACCCTTTTCACCAGTCAATGAGTGAAATTTCTCCCAATAATCCGGTCCTCCTTTGGCACGCAAGTGGTCATGGTCTTTTTGCCAATGCAGTGGCGATGAAAAAAGCCGGTATTACCATTGAAACCCCCAATCCCGTCGGCGGAAACATCGTTCGGAATACAAATGGTGAAGCCATTGGCGTTTTTGAAGAAACGGCCATGACCCCTGTCAATAACGCCTATTCAGAATACCTTAAAACCCTAAGTAAAACCGATCAGAAAGCGATTTGGCAGGCTGGTATTCGCCTGGCACAAAACAGATGTCTGGAGAAAGGCATTACCACCTTCGATGATGCCGGATCGAGTTATTTGGAAATTGAACGCTATCAAAAACTGGCCGAAACGGGTCAATTAGATTTGCGATTATGGGTTATGCTTCGACATTCATACGAAGAAATGAAGGGAAATATGGATGGTTTTCCCATTATAAATAAAGGCGATCACTTTTTCACCTGTCGAGCTATTAAGACCGAAATTGATGGTGCATTAGGATCCTATGGTGCATGGCTACTGGATGAATACAATGACAAGCCCGGCTTTACCGGTCAAAACACCACCCCGCTGGAAGAGATAGAACATATTGCCCAATTAGCACTGGATCATGATATGCAGTGTTGTGTCCATGCTATCGGGGATAAGGGCAATCAGGTAGTACTGGATTTTTATGAAAAATTTTTCAGGCAAAAACCCTCCAAAAAAGCACGGAGGTGGCGCATCGAACACGCGCAACATCTAGCCGTTGCAGATATTCCCCGATTTGCAGAATTGGGCGTCATTCCGGTAATGCAGGGCATCCACTGCACCTCTGATGCCCCCTTTGTAGAAAAACGCCTGGGTTACGAAAGGGCAAAAAACGGAGCTTATGCCTGGCATGCATTATTGGAGAGTGGTGCGATTATCGCCAATGGCACTGATGCTCCCGTCGAAGAGGTCGATCCCCTGCCCTGCCTTTATGCCAGTGTCACAAGAAGGCGGGTTGATACGGGCTTAGTCTTTTTTCCGGAGCAGGCAATGACGCGAAAACAAGCCATTTATTCCTACACTTATGCCCCTGCTTATGCGACCTTTGAGGAGCAGGACAAAGGCTCATTGGAGATTGGAAAATTAGCAGATATTGTCGTTTTGTCTAAAAACCTTTTAACCTGTACTGATCAGGAAATTTTGGAAACCAGGGTCCAGATGACAATCGTAGGAGGAGCAGTGAAATACAAACGTAAGGAGTGAGTTAAAAATAACTATCCATTCTTAACTGTTTCTTTTGCCCGAAGAGAAAAGTATTGTTAAATTTGCAGTTAAATCAGTCAATTTCAGATGCCAGCATTCATCATTTACACCAAGAATATTACAGCGCGTATCGAATATGCAATGGATATTATATTTGGGGTAATTCTCAATACTGACTTTGAACTCACATCCAATAGGTCACTTTATCAGAAATCTAAATCTTTTAAGATAAATTACGGGAATGAGGCTATTGATCCAAATGAAGTACAATTGCTTTCTTCTGGTTTTTTGAATCGCACAGGAATTGAACACATTCCAATAGCTGTTAAAAAAGGAGAAATTCCCTATTTTTTTGCGATAAGCAACCAAGGAGAAATTCCCTTTGATTTACCTGCAATGGTTTTTTATTTAGTCAGCCGCTACGAAGAGTATCTCCCGTTCTCAAGCGATCATCATGGTCGATTTTCGGCCAGCCAAAGCATTGCCTCCCAGGCAGGATTTCTGGACAGACCGATTGTCGATGAATGGGTCATAAAATTACGGACCATTTTATTGAAAAAATACCCCGAAGCAAAGCTAGCGTTCCCTTCGTTCAAATTTCAGCCAACTTATGATGTGGATTATGCCTGGGCCTATAAAAATAAAGGCTGGTTATTTTGGGGCGGTCTAATAAATGACATTCGTCTGGGTCAAAAAGCATTATTAAAACAACGCATTCGGGTAAAATGGAAAGGAGAAAACGACCCTTATTTCTTTTTTGACCAATACAGGGAGATGCACCTCAGCTGGAAGTCTAAACCCCTGTTTTTCTTTTTGTTAGGAGATTATTCCAAGTATGATAAAAACATTTTTTGGAGACATCCTGAAATGCAAAAATTGATTAAAAGAACGGCTGAAGATTTTGAAACTGGGATTCACCCATCGTATTGGAGCAATCAAAAAGAAGCTCAATTGACAAAGGAAATTAACCGGCTTGAGACGACACTCCATCAACCAATAAAAATTAGCCGGCAACATTATTTAAAATTGAGTTTCCCCTCCACTTATCAGCGATTATTAAAGGCAGGTATCGAGCATGATTTTACGATGGGATACGCCGAGGCGGCAGGCTTCAGAGCGGGTATCGCACGTGCTTACCCCTGGTATGATTTGTCCAAAGAAAAAAAGACAGAATTAGTCATTCACCCCTTCCAAGTCATGGATGTAACACTAAAAAATTACCTGAAATTATCACCCGGACACGCCTTTGCCCTTTGCGAGAACTTATTGGGTACAACAAAGAGCGTAGGGGGGGAATTCGTCACCCTCTGGCACAATAGCTCCTTCTCATCAGCTCACGGCTGGACAAAAGACTGGGTGGAAGGGTATTTAGCCCTAATGCGAAAGGCGGAATGACCGGCTCTTTTTTATTCGTTTCTTATCTCTTTTTTTGTTAACAAAATTCTAATATTGACTGTGGCGTTCAATTTGTACAATAAAAATGCAAACTTTGTACTTATTATAAACGGGAACAAAAAATCCTGACATTGAACAATAGAAGATATTTAAAAACAAATATAATGATTAAAAGAACGTTACTTTTTATTCTGGTAATTTTTTCTATACAATTAACATTTGCGCAAAGCGGATATAAGATAAAAGTTGACATTGAAGATTATGCTTCAAATGAATTGCTTTTAGCTTATTATTTGGGTGACAAACAATATATCATTGATACCGTGGAGCAGGATCAAAAAGGCTTATTTACCTTTGAAGGGGATGAAGCACTGGATTGTGGTATTTATCTAATTGTCATGGAGCCTGATAATCAGTTTTTTCAAATATTAATCGGAGAAGACGATCAAAATTTTTCCATCAAAACCCAATTTAAAGATCCCATTGAGCACATGAAATTCAAAGGGTCAGAAGAGAATGAGCTATTTTATAAATATCTTCAATTTCTGGAAGTGAAGCGGCAGGATGCCAAGGAGCTGGAGGAACGGTACAAAGCGGATGAAAAAGCAAAAAAAGAAGCGATTGCAAAGGTGACGGAAAAGGTAGAAGCCTATCAAAATGAACTATTACAAAAGCATAGGAATAGTCTGACTGCCAATGTCATCCTTGCTTCCAAGCCTGTTGATTTGCCCGAATTTGAAGGGACAGAAGAAGAGGTACAGACAAAAAAATGGCGTTATATGCAACGGCATTATTTTGATAATATTGACCTGGGAAACCCCTGTCACCTGAATACGCCCTATTTGTTTCAAAGGGTTGATTATTACGTCAACAAATTACAGGTGCAACATCCCGACACCATAAGTGAAGCAATAGATTACGTATTGGAAAAAATGAAACCGGCTCCCAATACCTTCAAGTATTATGTGATACACTTTCTAAATGAAGCAGCCAATTCTAAATTAGTAGGCATGGATGCCGTTTATGTTCACTTGGTCAATAAATATTACGCCAAAGGATTAACGCCCTGGGTTGAAAAAGAACAATTGGAAAAAATCGTTCAAAATGCAAAGGATCTCGATCCGTTGTTGATTGGGAAACAGGCACCGGATATTCGCCTCAACCAACGAGATGGAACACCAATCAACCTCTACGATATCAAGGCTAAATATACCATTATGTTCTTTTGGCGACCAGACTGCGGACATTGTCAAAAGGCGACTCCATTTATGAAGGAGTTTTATGAAAAATATCACAGTAAAGATATTAAAATCATTGCCATCTGTACAAAATTCGGGGATGAAACAGAAAATTGCTGGAAATATGTCGATGAAAAAGAAACGGGTGACTGGATTCATACCGTTGATAAATACCACCGTTCAAAATTCATGAAAATTTATAACATCAAGGCGACACCTCAAATTTACATCTTGGATAAAAATAAAAAAATCATCTCTAAAAAGATAGGTGCAGAACAACTTCCTGATGTAATGGATAATATTATAGAACAGGAAAACAATAAACTTTCAAACAAGGAAAAGTAAAGCAAAAGATTTGTTTGTAGTCTTTGGCAGATTGGCGTAGAACCCGTATCTTGCGCTGATTATACCCTTGTGTAATTTTTTCGAAAAGTTTTTGCCGATCGAAAGATAATAGATATTTATGAATAATCTACCTTACTTATTAACGTATAGTTTTTTGATTTTCACGCTTATTGCCTGCAATCCAGCACCGCCCAGGCAAAAGCCAATGGACAAGCCATTAAAGGATGCACATCCCGAATGGTACACTAAAATTTCAGGAAATACAATGGGAACCAAATACCATATTTCCTATAAAGATAAGAAAAAGCGGACTTTTCAAACAGATGTTGATCAATTATTAGTGGAAATAAACAATGAGGTCTCAACTTATGAAAGGAACTCGGTCATTTCGCAATTCAATCAGTTTGATCGCGATACTTTTTGGTTTGATGAAGCAGCATTTAGCGGAGTAAGCCCTGACTTCAAACACTTTCTTACAAATTACAAATTAGCCAAAAAAGTCTATAATTTGTCTAATGGAGCGATGGACCCAACCGTAATGCCTTTAGTTAATTATTGGGGTTTTGGATACACAGAGAAAAAAATCGTAACCAGAGTGGATAGTGCCAATGTCACCCGAATGAAAAAATTAATCGGCTTTGATAAAGTCGAACTGATAGAATCCCCAAGAATTGGCTTAGTCAAAAGCAACCCGAAGATCGAGCTGGATTTCAGTGCTTTTGCAAAAGGTTATGGTGTTGACGCATTAGCCGATTTTTTTATCGATCAGGGGATTGATGATTTTTTTATAGAAATAGGAGGTGAGGTCAGGGTAAAAGGAGTTAACCCTCAGGGGCATGCATGGCGAATCGGGATCAATACACCCAAAGAAAGTACAGCCACGGATGACATATTCAAAATACTACCTCTAAGAGACAAAGCAATTGCCACCTCCGGAAATTATAGAAATTATTATAAAACGAAGGGCAAAAAATATGGCCACACCATTGACCCTGGTACTGGTTACCCCAAAATAAGTAACCTATTGAGTACTAGTGTCATTTCAGATGAATGTATGATCGCAGATGCCTTCGCAACCGCCTGTATGGTGCTTGGAGTTGATGCAGCTTTGAAATTAGCAGAACAAATACCCGGTATTGAAATTTATTTGATATACGGCAAGAATGATGGCACAATGGGAACTCGGTATTCCAAAGGGCTCGACATCACAGAGGATTAGGAACAGTGAATTAATTAGTGGCTAAAATAAATAAACGTAAAAAACAATGCAAGGAATAAAACTAAAGAGAGGTTTGTGTTTTTTTGATCTTGAATCGACTGGCTTGAATGTGATTCGGGATCGAATTGTACAAATTGCCATCATCAAATACATGCCTAACAAAGAAGAGCCGGAAGAGCTATCCATGTTAATCAATCCGGGCATTCCCATTTCAGAGGAAGCTATGGCAGTACACGGGATTATGCCTAAAGATTTGGCCAGGAAGCCATCCTTTCAACAGGTTGCCCAAAAGATATATGACTTTATTGGTGATTCAGATTTGGCCGGCTATAACTCCAACCGTTTTGACATACCATTGCTGATGGAGGAATTTGCCAGAGTCGGTCTTGATTTCAATCTGGACAATAGGCATACCATAGATATGCAACGTATCTTTTACAAAATGGAGCCACGTACACTGAAAGCTGCCGTTAAATTTTACTGCAATAAAGAAATGGAAAATGCCCACGATGCCCTCGCCGATGTACAGGCGACGATTGATGTATTCTTTGGACAATTAGAACACTATAAAGGTGTTGACTATATAGATGGAGATGGCAATGTAGAAAAAATACCGGTACGTCGGGATATTGCCCAACTGCATTCATTTACGACAGACTTGAAATTTTTGGATGCAACTCAAAGGATGAAATTAGACGCTAATGGTGTAGCCGTCTTTAACTTTGGTAAATACGTAGGCAAGCCGGTTGGTGAAACACTTTCCAATGATAAACAATACTACAATTGGATCATGAACAAGGAATTTTCGTCACAGATGAAGCAGATTGTCAAAAAACTCGTCAAGGAGTATGAAGCTGAAAAATAATCTTGTTTTTTTATTATTTTTATTGTGGTTGAGTGGCTGTTATGAAAATAAGGAAGGCTGCCTTGATGTCCGTGCCACGAATTTTGAGTTACATGCGGACGTGCCTTGCCCTAATTGTTGCACCTATCCATCCCTAAAGCTAAAAGCTTCCCACCAACATCATATTGGCGACACTGTTTATTCCGTCCTACTTTTGGATTCCTTTTATTTGGACAAAAACGATCAGGCATTTAGAGTAAAAAGTATTCGTTATTTCCTTTCAGACTTTAAATTAATAAGTCATACAGGAGCAGTCGTTTCGATAGATGACAAAATTGACATTGAAGTATTGAATAGCAGTGGAAACAGAGAACTGATGAACTTTGTTGATGATTTCATTCTCATAAATGCCAGTAGCGCCCCGACCATAACACTCGGCACATTCCCCCATCCCGATACCTATTCCGGCATTCGTTTTAAAATGGGGTTAGATCCTCTTCTGGACAGCGCCAACCCCAACTCCTTCCCGACCAATCACGCCCTTTCCAACACAGGAGATGAAATGTACGATTTTGTAAATGGCCATTATTTATCAACGAAGATTGAAATTTTCAAGGATACCATTCCACAGGATACTATTCCGAGATTGTTAACTTCTTATGCGTCCATTTCAGGCGGAGAGGTTAATTTACTTTTTCCTGAGCCAGTCGTTTTGCCGGAAGGTTTTCACCTCACCATCACCTTAGGGGTCGATTGTATTAGCTGGTTTGAAACGAGCGATGTTCGGCTGGATACAGACCAGGCGCTAATGGAGCAAATATTAGCGAAAGCCCCCCATTCATTTTCTATTGTAAAAGTGGCGGTTAATTAAGGAATGAGATAAAAATAACTATCCATTCTTAACTGTTTCTTTTGCCCTTATTTTCCACTTTAAA
>CAZNCI010000143.1:0-9333 GCA_964571475.1 uncultured Saprospiraceae bacterium
TAATTTATCGGTTAAGAATGATGGCAAAATAAATATGCACTTTAGGGTAATTTATTTTGCACCCTTCTTTAATAAAAAATAAAACTAATGGTAAAAATTGCTCCCTACCAAGCTGCCAATAAAATTAGAATTGTCACTGCGGCCTCTTTATTCGATGGACATGATGCTGCCATTAATATTATGCGGCGCATCATTCAGGCCTCTGGATGTGAAGTCATTCATTTGGGGCATGACAGAAGTGTTGAAGAAGTGGTCAACTGTGCCATACAGGAAGATGTGCAGGCAATTGCCATGACATCCTACCAGGGAGGGCACATGGAATATCTCAAATTCATGTACGACCTATTGAAAGAAAAAAATGCAAGTCATATCAAAATATTTGGCGGAGGTGGCGGCACTATTTTACCTAGTGAAATCGAAGAATTACATGCTTATGGGATTGCGCGAATCTACCATCCTGACGACGGTCGGAAAATGGGATTGCAAGGAATGATTAATGACCTTATCAGTCAATGTGATTTCCCAACAGGGAAAAAAGTCAAGATAAACATAGATGCCCTTAAAAAACAAGACCCCCTAATCATTGGACAATCTATATCAGCCGCTGAAAACTACCCCAGTAGCCACAAAAAAGATTTGGAAGAAATCCATCGCATCGCTTCTACCTCCCAAACACCCGTATTAGGTATAACAGGAACCGGTGGATCGGGAAAGTCCTCTTTAGTAGATGAGCTAATTCGACGTTTTTTATTCGATTTTAAAGACAAAACCATTGGTGTCATCTCCGTTGACCCTTCCAAAAGAAAAACAGGTGGCGCGCTACTTGGCGACAGGATTCGCATGAACTCCATCCATAATCCAAGGGTATATATGCGCTCATTAGCGACCCGGCAATCTAATTTAGCCCTATCTAAATATATCATTCAAGCCATCGAAGTACTCAAAGTTGCCGACTTTGATTTAATCATACTCGAAACCTCTGGCATAGGGCAATCAGACACAGAAATAACTGAACATTCAGATGTTTCACTTTATGTGATGACACCGGAATTTGGTGCCGCCACTCAGTTGGAAAAAATAGATATGCTCGATTTTGCAGATTTGATTGCCATCAATAAATTTGATAAAAGAGGAGCTTTGGATGCCGTAAGAGATGTCAAAAAACAATACCAGCGGAATCATGGACTTTGGGAAGAAAACCCGGATGATCTACCGATATATGGTACCATCGCATCGCAATTTAATGACGCAGGAATGAATCATTTGTATTTGGCTATTATGAACCAAATACACACAAAAACAAACTCTCCTCTAAAATCTAATTACACCATTACAGGTGGAATGACAGAGAAGCAATTTATCATCCCTCCGGCTCGCGTCCGATATTTGTCCGAAATATCAGAAAACAATAGAGCGTACGACCAATGGGTGATACAACAAGTTGCCGTTGCACAAAAACTCTACGGACTATACCTCACTATTTCAAACTATGGAGAAAAACCTGCGACGTTGGAAGCCAATGGAATTTCTTTGCCCGATGCCCGTTCAGAAGAAGACACGGACATATTAAAAATGCTACATGCAGAATTTGATCGAATCAAAATGGACTTGGACCCTCATAACTGGGCGTTATTATTCCAATGGCCCAACGTCCAACAACGTTATCAAGACCCCATTTATTCATTCAAAGTCCGGAATAAAGAAATCAATATAAAAACACATACTACCTCACTCTCTCAACAACAAATCCCCAAAATATCACTTCCAAAATATCAGGCATGGGGCGATTTATTAAAATGGATGTTACAGGAGAATGTGCCCGGTGTTTTCCCTTATACTGCCGGTTTATATCCATTCAAACGACAGGGAGAAGACCCTACCAGAATGTTTGCCGGGGAGGGAGGTCCTGAAAGAACCAATAGACGTTTTCATTATTTAAGCAAAGGCATGCCTGCCAAACGGCTTTCGACTGCATTCGACTCGGTCACCTTATATGGGAATGACCCCGATATGCGACCCGACATTTATGGTAAAATTGGAAATGCCGGTGTTTCTATTTGTTGCCTCGATGATGCCAAAAAATTATACTCCGGTTTTGACCTTGCCGACCCGATGACCTCCGTCAGCATGACGATCAATGGTCCAGCCCCTATGTTGCTCGGTTTTTTCATGAATGCCGCCATCGATCAACAATGCGAAAAATACATTCACGAGAATAATCTTACCCAGCAGGTTAAAAATAAAATAAAAGCTATTTTTGATAAAAAAGGGGACATCCAACCAAGCTATCAGGGCGAATTACCAGAAGGCAATAACGGGCTTGGACTTTTATTACTGGGCGTCACCGGCGATCAAGTGTTGCCAAAGGATATTTATGAAACCATCAAAATAGCTACCATCACTAAGGTACGTGGAACAGTACAAGCCGATATTTTAAAAGAAGATCAGGCACAAAACACCTGTATTTTTTCCACTGAATTTGCCTTGCGGCTCATGGGCGATGTTCAGTCGTATTTTATCGATCATAAAGTGCGTAATTTTTACTCTGTCTCCATTTCCGGATACCACATCGCAGAGGCAGGTGCTAATCCTATCTCGCAATTGGCATTCACCCTGGCCAATGGCTTCACTTATGTGGAATACTACCTAAGCAGAGGAATGGACATCAATGATTTTGGTCCCAACTTATCTTTCTTTTTCTCTAATGGAATCGACCCTGAATATGCGGTTATCGGTCGGGTAGCCCGTAGAATTTGGGCAAAAGCCATGAAGAAAAAATACGGTGCCAATCCACGTGCTCAAATGTTAAAATACCATATCCAAACATCTGGCCGATCACTACACGCCCAAGAGATTGACTTTAATGACATCCGGACGACACTCCAGGCTTTGTATGCCATATACGACAATTGTAATTCACTCCACACCAATGCCTACGATGAGGCGATCACGACACCAACGGAAGAATCCGTCCGTCGAGCCGTTGCCATACAACTAATTATCAACAAAGAATTAGGGCTCGCCAAAAATGAGAACCCAATCCAAGGCTCGTTTATTATCGAAGAATTGACCGATTTGGTGGAAGAAGCAGTCTTAGTTGAATTTGACCGACTGACCGAAAGAGGCGGCGTTCTTGGTGCGATGGAAACGATGTATCAGCGTTCCAAAATACAAGAAGAAAGTCTCTATTATGAGACACTGAAACACTCTGGCGAATACACTATTATTGGGGTGAATACATTTTTGAGTTCCAAGGGGTCTCCGACTATTATCCCGGGAGAGGTCATTAGAGCCACGGAGAAAGAAAAAAAACATCAAATAGCTATGCTTCAAAATTTGCATAAATTACATAGGGATAAATCTCAAAAAATGTTAGATGGACTAAAACAGGCTGCTCTACATAATGATAATATATTTGAGGAAATAATGGAGGTCAGTAAATACTGTTCATTGGGACAAATTTCGAAAGCACTTTTTGAAATTGGAGGGCAATATCGAAGAAATATGTAATAGAAAAATCAAATAATTTATTTATTTTATTGTTTGGGCAGTCCCCTTCAGTCCTTCCTTCCTCAGTCCTTTCGGGTCGGGTCATCCGTGGGTACCGTCGCGCCGAAAGCGCGACTCACGCCTGGGGCGTGACCACTCCTACCCCTACTGCAAAAAAAACTAAGGCAACTGTTTTTCCACAGAATTGATATACGCTGTTCCCATTCTGGCAATAAAATACTGCGCCGTCAAATAAGTCACCATAATCAACACCCGAGCCTCCGGAATATGCCAACCCATTGGATGAAATTTATCGATTGCAATTAAACTATCCGAAATAACAAACAACCCAATACCAAACACCCAACCACGAAATACCCGATTCGAAATTATATTTTTCAAATTCACCCCCATCGCTGCCATGCTGATAATTGCCAGCGTATAAGCGGCAACCGGAATTTTCAAATCAGCGGGAATAGCTGACCATAAAAACAAAATATTCCCGATATAATACAGTAAAAATAAAATAATCAAGCCTTTATTTTTCACCAAAAATCCCTTTGAAAGAGCCCGTGGTATTTTTGCGAAAGCTAATAAATAAAAAATATGTGTCAACAAAAAACTCCCTAGCCCCAACATGAAAAATGCGGGCACATCCGGATTGTCTTCAACAAACATCAGGAAGGAATCGCCAAAAATAGAAAAAATAAAACCAATTAGCAGGTAAGTCCGAAACGGAGACGAATAATAAATTGTCGCTCGATAAAAATAGTAACTCAGCAAGGATAACAAAAGAGGTTTTGTCAGAAATATCCCCCATTTAATCTGCCAATACTCCATTCCTATGTTGACCACAGAAAGTATTATATATACAAAAAGTAATAAATTAAATCTAGTTTCTTCTGGTGCGATTTCCGTCATCATCGTAATCGTATAAAGTATTTTTATCGCTTCGTTCTATATTTTTTTTACTGCCCTTTTCCAGCTTATCCATAAAGTCAACCGAATAGGTCCAAAATTCAGAAAAGAAGGGTTTAATTTTTTTGCCCATATCTAACATGACATCCGGCATTTTCTGCAATAAGGGATAAGTCTTGGATTCGAGCTTAGTATTGTCATCTATCACGTGTGATTTATCACCAAATAAAACCAATAAGCTAAAAACAGAAACAAGCAAGGTCATCATCACACCGCCTCCAAATATTTTATTTAAAATATTAATATTTGCGGACTTCAATATCCCTTCAAATCCATTCGCGATTGCCTTGATAAATAACAAGGAAAGACCAAAAGTCACAATCATCCCCGCCAAAAACATCAAACCATTGTGGTAGTCCAATAAATTCTCCATAAAGGTGGTCACCACCGGGCCAAATTTAAAGGCAGCGATTAGACCAAATAATATGGCTATTACTGTAAATACAGTTTTGATTATCCCTTTTGCATAACCCGTATAAAAACCATAGGCTGCAAACAAAAAACATATTATATCTATTACCATAACATTCCAAAATTATGGAGATCGTTTAGAAAAATCTATTTTTTGAGACAAATACTTACTATTTATTCGACGAAAGTCATAAAACACTGCAAATCACCTATAATATACGGTTATTTCCTTAGTAAAAAACCAATTTTTTGTAAATCTTTCCAAAAATCAGGATAGGATTTTCGGACCACATCCGGCGCTTCAATTACCACCTCGCCTATCATGGATATTGGAGCAATAGCCATCGCCATACGATGATCCTCATAGGTTTTAAATGAGGGGACACCTTTTACTACAATTTTTTTCTTCACGCAAAAAAAGCCTTCCTCCCTACAAATGCTAAAAGAGCTACCGACCCTCTGTAGCTCAATATCCAATGCTTCAATTCTATCTGTTTCTTTTATTCGCAAGGTTTTTAGTCCTGTCATTTTACCGGGAATACCGGTTGCCGCACAGGTAACAACTACGGTTTGTGCCAAGTCGGGACACTCCACAAAGTCATACTCAAAAACACCTTTTTGTTGAGGCACTTTTGTTAGATATACACCGGTATCGGTATATTCGGTATGAACGCCAAAGTGTTCCATAATTTCAACAATTTTGGAATCGCCCTGTAAGCTATTTTTTTGTAGCCCATCCAAATACAAATCAGCCTCCTCCGCCATGGCCACCATTTCATAATAATAAGAGGCTGCCGACCAATCTGCTTCAACATCAAAGGATTTTGCTTCGTAAGATTGCGGCTTAATATGAATTACATTTTCTTTCCAATGATAATCTATCCCGAAATAAGCCATGATATTTAGGGTCATTTGAATGTAGGGAATAGACACAATTTCACCAATCAGGGTCAGTTTCAGACCATTGGGCAAAACTGGAGCAATCATCAATAATGCTGAAATATACTGACTACTTACGCCGGCATCAATACTCAATTCATCACTACCCCCAAGTGTCTGACTGTCGTTGATTCGCAAAGGAGGATAACCCTCATTTTCTAAATAATCAATACTTGCACCAATACTTCTGAGCGCATCGACTAATATTTTGATGGGTCTTTGTTTCATTCGATCCGAACCAGTCAATACCTGACTCCCTTTCTGCAAAGATAAAAAGGCGGTTAAAAACCGATAGGTCGTACCTGCCGGACCCGCATCAAACTCACTTCCCTCCTGCTCCAATAGCTGACGCAATAATATGGTATCATTGGCATTTGCCAAATTATCAATTTCAAAAGAATCTGGACATAATGCCCGTATCAATAAAACCCGGTTGCTGATACTTTTAGACCCGGACAATCGAATTTTCCCCTTAATTATTCGATTCTTTTTTTTTATGGTATATGCCATTTATTCGTTCTTATTCCTCCTATTGATGTAATTATATGCTATTATCCTCTTTAAAAATCAGTGCCAAATGCAATGTGAATTCTTGGAGATAATACCTCCTTAGTTTCGATCCCCCATGCATAATCCAATCTAAAGAAATGCCCAAAGATAGTAGATCTCACACCAAAACCATAGCCCATTACGATAGGATCTCTAAAATACTTTACCTTTATTATAACGGGAGCATTGGGGTTATTATCCGGAAAATAGCTAATATTTAATGGATTTTCATCACTCAAGGGGTCTCTTCCTGCCCAGGCTGTTCCTATATCAAAAAAGCCAACAATCTGAAAATTCTCTATAAATGAAGAGCGGGAGTAAGGAAATAAATATTGTAAAGCCGGCACTCTCAACTCCACATTCATCAACGCAAATGAATTTCCGTTTCTAATATTATGAGAAAAGCCTCTAAGGTTCGTAATAGGTACTCTATAACTGAAGTTTATATTTTGAGGAATGGGAATGGTGCTATTCGAAAAATTAAATATTTCACCGTCGGTACTCCCTAAATCAAACAATAATTTTTCTTGTCCAAAAGAAGTGGCAGCTGCAGCTCTAAATGCTAAAATTGAACGGCGGTCAATCCTTTGATAATGTCTAAAATCCATTCCTATAATAGTCATAAATCCATCACTCAGTCCCAATTTTATGCCCGTATCAGCATCTACATTAAAGCGTTTTACGACCTCGGAATAAATTTTATACCTCGTTCCGTTTTTGATATTCAATTGTACATCCAATGTATTATCAAAAACGTATTCCAATTTCAAACCAGCTCTTTGTTCTCTTAGTACTTCTTCTTCATAGGGCTTTCGTTCTGTCGCCAGATAAAAGGAACGATCTTTTCTCAATGTGAACCGTGCCTTCAAACTCCTAAATATATCGAAAGGGTAACTAACGGCATATTGCCCCATTAAAATATTGTATTCCCTACGGGAAGGTACCCGTAATCCAATATTTCCATCTGTATTTTTTGTATTTTTTCTATACAAAACAATCTGGCGGTCTAATCGTCTTTTTTTATCATTATAAATTAAAAAATATTCATTTCCATTAAAAACAGAAGGGATTCTAACACCTAATTCAATTTCATAATCTTCAAATAAATCCTTAAAATTAGCTTTCACCAATAGCCCCATTGGCGGGTATTGATAAGACGCTTCATTCGCACCAAAACTTTGCATTCCTTCAAATAATAAATCATTATTCATCTCTGTTGTGAAGAAATCGGTATGAAACCTTAATCGGTAAGGCGTTATCCTCCCCGGCCGGATTCGATGAATGGACTTTTGAGTAGGCTGACCGTATGCTTTTGGGCTAGAACCTGGACTTATATCGGGGTTTTCGGTATTTTCTTCTTCTACAAAAATATAATCCTCCGGCTCGTCTTCGTCAAAATCGCTTTGAAAATAATAGTTGTCAATATCTACATCCTCAACGGAATTATCATTTTTTGGAGGAATTGGCTTCTTTTTAATCTTTTCCAAGACGGTTTTCTTGACTTCCTTTATTTTTTCTTTTTTCGACATTTCCTCCTGCATGTCTATCACCTGCTTATATTGAGTGGGAATAACATTTTCCTGATGACGGGCATCAATATTATTAATAAAGATACGGTCATCACCATTATACCTAATCACTTCAATTATTTGCCCGACTTTCGGGATAGCCTGTTGTTGATCAATCCCCCTTTTATAATTAGTATTATTATGTACGACCGCCCGTTTTTTTACGACTGGGAAAATCATAATTGTATCAATATTGGTCGAATCTATATCAAGCAATGTTGAATCCGCATTAATTATTATTTCAGTACCATCTTTAAATGTAATGGATTGGTCATAATGATCCGTATAATCCTCCAAATACGCCACTACTCTATTATTGATGCCCAATTCGTCACTGGCGTATCCGATCCATGTTTTATCAATCCATAAAGGATAAAATTCATCGGCATCCGGTGTATTACTCACGCGAACCAGCTCCTTAGACTTCGTTTCTAAATCATAGAAAAAAATATCAAAATTTTGGATGGGCAGAATGGTGTCTAATTTTTCCCGAACCAAAAGCGCTTTTGTTCTATTAGAGGAAAATAAAATTCCTTTCCCTCCTTTGGTATCAATATATACCGGATTCAAATCATCGTAAAAATCATGGGTAATCCTCTCGGCCTGGCGCGTTTTGGTATAATAAATAAAAATATCAGAATTACCATCAACCTCTGCCGCCAACACAAAAGAAAATGGATTCATATAGCTCATCGAATAAATTCGTTGAAAGCCGGGAGCCAAATCATCTATTATTTTTTTCTTGGAAAGAATATTATAAGAGACCAGTTTGATCACATCTCTTTTTTCGTAAATGATGGATAAGTCCTGATTATTAGGGTTCCAGCCAAGCAAAGGGTAATTATAGTCTGTTGCCTGAAAAGGATTCCGAAAGCCATATTTAAATACCACCTTTCTCTTTCCTGTAGAGATATTTTGTACATAAACTTTTGCCTGTCCAATTTCGTTAAGCACATAAGCCACAAATTTGCCATCAGGACTCAATTGAGCCTGTGTAATGGGTAAGCCTCTTTTATTCTTTATGACAATTTCATTCTCCGGTTGATTTCGTTTTTTTTCATCCTTCTCATATCTATCCATAAAAAAATGCTCCCATTCTTTAAGAACAGTAAAATAATTAATCCCCAAAACCTTCCGAATACCTTCTTCCACGCTTCGATCTAATCGGGTATTGGACAATATTCTATTCAAAATAGTGGTTCCATAACGCTGACTAAAAAAATACCATAAGGATTGTCCAGCCAGTTCTGGTGCATCTTCTGTCAAGCCATCAAAATCGACAAAATTTTCAGCCAACATATAATCCTTCAACTGGTTATCCAAAGACGTATTCCAAGACTCTGCAAAATAAGCAATGGCGCCTAATTTAAACCATTCCGGTAGATTTAGGGCGATTGCA
>CAZNCI010000144.1:0-9311 GCA_964571475.1 uncultured Saprospiraceae bacterium
TTAATATGACAAAAATGGATTTTAATATTATACCTACAAGCTTATTATTGACCTTACTCATACGAGCATTTTGGATTGTTTTGTTTTTTGGATTTATCCAGCATGTGTTATTAAAAGTAATTCGCAAGGAACGAATACATGATTTGATAAAATTCTACAATCCATTGTTTCGTAATTTGGCCTGGATATTATTTGCTGTTAATGCGATTTACCGATTAGCAAAAATTAATCCGGTTGTGTCCCTGGCGGTAATAGGTGTGTTAATTGCATTGGGTTGGAAATCCATCCGAAACTTTGTTCAGGGCACTATTTTTAAATTTCAAAAAGGGGATATCGTTGGGCAGCGATTAAAGCTGAAAAATTATAGTGGTGTTGTGAAAGAAATGAAGCATACCAAATTGGAATTAAACACCCAAAATGGAGAAATTATACAAATCCCTTATAATAAGATAATTTCAGAAGTGACGATTAAGCCTATCGCAACCAAATATCTTAAAACGGGTAGTATTATTATTGATTTACCGGAAGGAAGTGATGTAGAGCAGCGTAAAAGTGAATATAAAAAAAGACTGTTCAATTCACCTTGGGTCATCTCGCATAAGGGGATTAAAATTGAACACCTAAAGCTAAAGAAAGGAAAGCAACAGTTGAAAATTGCCTTTTCTGTACTTCATCTGGAGTATGTAGATCGCGTACGTAAAGCAATAGAGAGGTGAGCTATTAATTTATTTAATAGCTCACGTTCTCCGCTTGTTTCTGATTAATGATTGTGACCTTCGTGGTCTTCATTTTTTACATAAGCCATGCCACATGCCGGACATTTACCGGGCTCTGCGCTTCCGCTACCTTCACAGTGCATCGGGCAGACGTAAGCGGAAGTATATTCTTTTCCAGTCTTATCCACTTCAGCTTTTTCTTCTGCCTTAGTTTCTGTCATCTCTTCTTTAGCCTTGGTGACTTCTTCCTTAGCCTCAGAGACTTCTGTTTTAGCCTTATCAGCAGCAGCGTCAGCATTGGCCGCAGCTTCGCCTCCACCACAAGAAGTAACTGTAAATCCTATCGCAAAAAAAGCGATAATAACCATCATAAATTTGAATTTTTTCATAAAATAAAATATTGAAGTGATTAATAAAAAATGGGGTGCTCAAGCCCAAAGATAGTTTTTGTTTGTAATAATACAAAATAATAGATTATTTGATTAGGGCAACCTCATCAAAATTGATTCCTTGTGAAATATGGAATAATCACGGAAGGAAGAACTGATTTTATCAGGATTTGCGCAAAAAAAGACGGGGCAATCATAAAGTCTATTTTTCAATTTGATGCGTTTGCCCTACTATTTTCCTACCTATTGATTACATTTTTAAACCTTGGGCGATGAGGGATTTTATCTCCTTGCTTTTTCTTTTTCATCTCTTCATATTGGGCATAATTACCTTCAAAAAAGACAACTTCTGCCTCATCTTCAAAGGATAGAATGTGTGTTGCCAAACGATCAATAAACCACCTGTCGTGGGAAATAATCAGGGCACAGCCCGCAAAGCTATCAATGGCGTCCTCTAGTGCCCGAAGGGTATTGACATCAATATCATTGGTGGGCTCATCCAGTAACAAAACATTTCCGCCCTCTTTTAACGTCATGGCTAATTGCAGGCGATTTCTTTCTCCACCGGAAAGGACGCCAATCTTTTTTTGTTGGTCTCCTCCTGCAAAGTTGAATCGGCTTAGGTAGGCTCTGGCATTCATAGAGACGCCCCCAACGTCTAGCATTTCATTTCCTTCTGATACGACTTCATAGACGGTCTTTTGCTTGTCTTGTAATTGTTCGTGTGATTGGTCAACGTAAGCGATTTGTACGGTATCCCCTATTGTGACACTACCTTTGTCGGGTTGTTCAATGCCCATGATTAATTTAAATAGTGTACTTTTTCCTACACCATTGGGACCGATGATGCCGACGATGGCATTTTTGGGGATACTGATTTTTAAATTATCAAATAAGACACGGTTGTCAAAAGCTTTTGCAACGCCTTCAATATCTATTACCTGATCTCCCAGTCGAGGACCGGCAGGAATATAGATTTCCATTTTTTTCTCTTTTTCCTTTGCTGCTTCTCCTGCGAGTTTATCGTAGGCGTTTAATCGGGCTTTACCTTTTGATTGTCTGGCCTTGGGTGCCATCCGTATCCACTCCAACTCTCGTTGTAAGGTCTTACGCTTTTTACTTTCTGTTTTTTCTTCCTGCTCCAGGCGGTTGGCTTTTTGCTCTAGCCAGGAAGAGTAATTTCCTTCCCATGGAATTCCCTCGCCACGGTCCAGCTCTAAAATCCACCCAGCTACATTATCCAAAAAATATCGATCGTGTGTGACAGCGATGATGGTACCGGGAAAGCTTTTTAAGTATTGCTCCAACCAGTGTATTGACTCTACGTCAAGGTGGTTGGTAGGTTCATCCAGTAGGAGGATATCTGGATGGCTCAATAAAAGTCTGGCAAGTGCCACCCTTCTCCGTTCGCCACCAGATAAAACACTAACTGCTGCTTCGTCCGGAGGGCAACGCAATGCTTCCATTGCGGTATTGATTTTATTGTCAATCTCCCAAGCATTATGATGGTCTAATTGCTCCATCAATTCGCCTTGTTTTTCAATAAGTTTATTCATGGCATCTTCATCCATGGGTTCGGCAAATTTGAGATTAATCGCTTCATATTCTGCCATCATATCCATGATTTCCTGAACGCCTTCTTCTACTATTTGTCGTACATTTTTGGAGTCATCCAATTGGGGCTCCTGTTCTAAATAGCCAATTTTGTAGGTTCCGTCAAAGTGTACATGCCCCTGAAAGGATTTATCCACACCGGCGATGATTTTTAAGAGGCTGGACTTACCGGAGCCATTGAGTCCAAGGACACCAATCTTAGCACCGTAATAAAAGCTTAGCCAAATATTCTTGAGTACTTGTTTATTAGGAGGGAAGACTTTTGAAACGCCTTCCATTGAAAAAATCACTTTATGATCTGCCATTATTATT
Source organism: uncultured Saprospiraceae bacterium (assembly GCA_964571475.1). Taxonomy (GTDB): domain Bacteria; phylum Bacteroidota; class Bacteroidia; order Chitinophagales; family Saprospiraceae; genus JALVDO01. The sequence goes on from CAZNCI010000144.1 coordinate 3,032, forward strand.
TATTTTGATGGCGAAGATACGGACTCCATTGTAAAATCACTCAATTAAAATAATTTCCTTTTTAAATATTTTATAAGACGTAGCTGCTTTATCGTTTTCGAGACCTAAAGATTTAATGAAGTCATCTTTTACTAATTGGTAGCCAAACTCAACGGATAATTGGTCATTTTCTCTGAAGGAGTGTTTGAGTATTAAAGTAGTTGTTTGGTCTCCTTTTATCAAGGTGTTTTTAGTCTCTCTGCTTGCATTGGTACATCCGGCGATGCCCTTTTTGTCTTTTAGTACTCGCTCCATTTGCAAATCGCCGAAGGTGTGAATGGTTTTCCCATCTCGGACAATAGCTGTCTTGATGAAGGAGGCCCTTAACGGGTGTAAAAATAAATCGTGAGGAGCTTTGTTTTTTATGGATAATTCAACCTTGGAATTGGCTACCTTTTTTACGCGAAATTCTACCTGTTTGGCTAACATTTCTTGATTATTATTGGCACCGGCAAAACCATGAAAAAAGTGTTTTCGCTGGGTCGAATTGGTAGAGCCCGGTCCGTCAACCTGTGGCATGTGGCAGCTTATACAGGTTTTGTAGGATTTCTCTTTGGTTTCAGATGCAGTGATGCAGACAACGTAATCCTTGATGTTCTCCCTATGAGAATGGCACCCTAGGCAAAGCTCACCGGTTCGATACATCTTATTTTTATTATTGGTTAGGTGGGCAATGCTGAGTTGCTCTCCGATACCGTAAAATGCATCTTTTTCTTCAGAATAAATATTCCGATTGGCCTGCCGGTGTTTTTCTATTGATTTTATTTTGTGGCAGGCGGCGCATGAAATTGCTTCATTTTGTGAGGCATTATTGGGGTCTGGTAATGCTTGTCCACCCTCTTCCATGAAGGCTTCGATATTATCGGCACCCGGTAGGTGGCACTGAGCACATTTATACTGGGTTTTGTTTTTGAAATTGGGATGTTGTTCCCAGACTGCTTTGTGTATTTTATCCCTGAAAACGGTTGCTTTAAAGTGCATGGAATTGGTGAATTCATCATAGATCGTAGGGTGACATTCTTTGCAGGATTCATTGGTTTCAAAATGAATAGCTTTAAAGGGAGTTGTTGTTATCGCCTCTTCAATTGAAAATTCCTTGCCTTCATCGAAGTGGGGTTCTTCACAGGCGGAGAGAAGGATAATTGATAGAAGGGTGCTTATTAACGTTGATTTTTTCATATTGTCGAATTAAGCGTACAAAAGTAAAGTTTTTTTTTGATGAACCGTTTTTTTGTATAAAATCATTGGAATTTTTTTGTACCTTTCCCTCTGTTTTAAACAATTTTTATTGAAAAATAAACATACACTCACATACATTAAAGGTCTATGAGATATTTATTCTTTTTTTTATTTGTATTGACTGCTCTATTGGGAGCGGCACAACCGATGACACCCTTTTTAGAAATGGATGTTTTTGAATTAGAATGGGTGGCTAATCCGCAAATTTCCCCAAATGGAGAGTGGGTCGTTTATGAAAGGAAGGGAATGGATATTATGACGGACCAAAGGCAATCCAGATTATGGTTGATCAAAACAGATGGGAGCAAACACCAGAAAATGACAACATCTGATGTGAATGAATCACAGCCAATATGGTCTTCTGATGGACAAAAAATAGCTTTTACGAGAAGTACGCTACACGGGACTGAAATCTATGTTTATTGGATAAATACCGGAAAAGAGGCTCGATTGACACAGTTAAATAGGTCGCCAGGTGGGTTGAGTTGGTCGCCTGATAATCGTTCCATTGCTTTTTCGATGTTGGTGCCGACTGCTGCTCCTTCTTTTGTTTCTCCTCCCCAAAAACCCAAGGGGGCAAAATGGGCTGAAGCGCCGAGGGTTACTACAAGACTGAAGCACGAATCAGATGGTCAGGGTTATATAGAAACTGGCTTTAGGCATTTGTTTGTTTTGTCAGCTGATGGAGGAAGTGCTCGACAGATAACACATGGAGATTTAAATCATGGGAAATATCCCGTATGGAGTAGAGACGGACATTTTATCTACTTTTCTGGTAATTTAAATGAAGATTGGGAATATGATTATGGCAATTCTGAAATATATCGCATTAAGTTAGCGGATGAAAAAATACAGGTGTTGACTGAGAGGAAAGGACCTGATTATAATTTGGTTATTTCTCCTGACGGGAAAAAAATCGCCTATCTTGGTTACGATGATAAAATACAAACCTACCAAATGAACCACATTTATACCATGAATGTGGATGGAAGTGACAAAAAGATCATTCCTTTAAGTCTAGATCGTTTTATTAGTGATATTGAATGGACAGCAGGTGGAGGCGGTCTTACTTTTAAATATGATGACAAAGGGGATACTAAAATTGCTCAAACGACTCTTAAAGGGGAAATAGAAAATATTGCTCGAAATTTGGGAGGCACTAGCATTGGTCGTCCATATAGTAGCGGTTCTTACTCCCAGTCTCAAAATGGTGTTTTCGCATACACTTATACCGACCCTTATTCACCGGCAGCATTGGCTATTTATCAAAAAGGAAGTCCGGAGTCAGCTGTCATACTAGATTTGAACACTGATTTATTGCCCTTCAAAACCTTGGGGCGTGTTCAGGAAGTGTGGTACCAATCCAGTATTGATAAGATAGACATTCAAGGGTGGATTGTAACCCCTCCAAATTACAAAAAGGGTGAAAAATACCCGCTGATTGTTGAAAATCACGGCGGTCCAATAATGAACTATGGGAGTCGGTTCTCACCGGAAATACAATTGTATGCCAATGCTGGTTATGTGGTTTTTTATCCCAATCCAAGGGGCAGTACAGGATATGGGGAGACTTTCGGGAATTTATTATACCACGATTATCCGGGAGGGGACTATCAGGACGTCATGGATGGAGTCGATTTGTTAATAAAAAAAGGATTTACGACAGAAGACAGTTTGTTTGTGACGGGAGGAAGTGCCGGAGGTATTATGACGGCTTGGATGATTGGGAAAAATAATCGATTTCGGGCAGCAGCCGTTGTTAAGCCCGTCATCAATTGGATAAGTAAGACACTGACTGCAGATAATTATTTTCAATATGCTAATTACCGTTATCCCGGTCAACCTTGGGAGAATATGGAAACTTATTGGAAGTATTCCCCCATTTCCTTAGTGGGGCAGATAGAAACGCCGACTATTATCATAGTAGGTATGGCTGATTTGAGAACGCCAATTTCGGAAGCAAAACAATTATATCACGCATTGAAAATTAGAAAAATAGAAACAGCTCTGGTGGAAATCCCGGGTTCATCTCATTTTATTGCGAGACGCCCCAGTCATTTGATTTCAAAAGTAGCCCATGTATTGGCATGGTTTGAGAAATATAGGTCAAAGTAATTACGAATAATTGCCAACCTTATGTGAAAGTTAGTTGTTAGAAAAAAGATGACAAAGAATAAAAAAGTACCCGCCAATAAGTATTTAGAGATTATCGGAGCCAGCGTTCATAATCTAAAAGATATTGACATAAATATTCCTCGCAATCAATTGGTTGTTATTACCGGTTTGAGTGGTAGTGGAAAGTCCTCTTTGGCTTTTGATACTATTTTTGCGGAGGGGCAACGTCGATACATGGAGACCTTTTCTGCTTATGCCCGTCAATTTATAGGGGAAATGGAAAGACCGGACGTGGAAAAGGTGTCCGGCTTGAGTCCGGTTATTTCTATTGAGCAAAAGACGGTAGGGCGAAATCCAAGATCCACCGTTGGGACTATTACCGAGGTGTATGACTTTATGCGGTTGTTTTTTGCCCGCCTTGGGCAAGCCTATTCTTATGTCACGGGCAAAAAAATGATCAAATATTCGGAAGCACAGATGAAGGAACATATCATTGAGCAGTTCTCCGAAAAAAAAATAGCTATTCTGGCTCCAATTGTAAGGGGGCGAAAAGGACATTATCGAGAATTATTCGAGTATTATCGCAAGCAGGGTTATAGTAAAGTAAGAATCGATGGAACTATTGTTGAGATTACGCCCGGAATGCAGGTTGATCGTTACAAAATCCACGATATTGAAGTTGTGGTAGATCGAATGTCAATCAATAAAGACAAACAGGATCGGTTTGTGTCCTCTTTAAATACAGCTTTAGAAATTGGGGATCAGCTCATATTTGTTTTGGACTATACAACGGATCAAGTTCATGTTTTTAGTAGTCAATTGATGGATCCGGAAGGTGGTATATCTTATGAAGAACCCTCCCCCAACACATTTTCGTTCAATTCACCTTATGGGTATTGTAAAAAATGTAAAGGACTGGGGAAGGTTAATGAGGTCGATATGGAAAAGATAATTCCCGATTTTAAAAAAAGTATCAATAAAATGGGCATTGCACCATTTGGCGAAGTTAGGGATAATAGTACCTTTCGGCAGCTCCGTGCGATTGCTAAAGAATACAAATTTTCCTTTTCTACTCCGATTGAAAATATTCCTGAGGATGCCTTAGATGTTATACTTTATGGAACAAAAAAAACAGGCAAATTAAAGGTCAATTCTTCTCATGATTTCTACTATGACCTTGCCCATAATGGGCTTATTAATATGCTCAATCATTGGCATGCGACTTCGACTTCAGAGCGTACCCGAAATTGGGCAGAGCGTTTTATGAGTATTTCCAATTGCCCGGAATGTGAGGGGCAAAGAATCAATAAAGAAGCCCGCCACTTCAAAATCCATGAAAAGAATATCGCGGAATTGTCAACCATGGATTTGGCAGGACTTAGCGAATGGATGAAAGCCGCCAATAAAGGGTTTAGTGAGCGGGAACAAGTCATCGCAACAGAAATTCTCAAGGAAATAAATTTCAGAATTGATTTTCTTTTACATGTAGGTCTGGATTATCTGACTTTGGATCGCCCGGCAAGGACGCTCTCCGGTGGAGAGGCACAGCGTATTCGTTTAGCGACTCAGATCGGTTCTCAATTGACGGGGATTACCTATATTTTAGATGAACCCAGTATTGGTTTGCACCAAAGAGATAATCAACGATTGATTAAGGCTCTGAAAGATTTGTGCAGTATAGGAAACAGTGTTTTGGTTGTAGAGCATGACAAAGATATTATGCTGGCTTCTGATTATTTGATTGACCTTGGTCCCGGAGCCGGAAAATTGGGCGGCTTTATTGTCGCAGAAGGCACGCCCCAAGAATTTTTAAAAACAGCAGATACGCTTACCGCGGATTATTTGACGGACCGAAAAAAAATAGAAGTTCCCAAAAAAAGGAGAAAAGGCAGTGGAGAAAAAATTCAGTTACAGGGAGCAAGCGGGCATAATTTAAAGGCGGTCAATCTGACCATCCCCCTTGGAACTTTTTGCTGTGTAACAGGCGTGTCCGGCAGTGGAAAATCTACCCTTATCAATGAGACATTATATCCAATACTCCGGCAGCATTTTTATAATAGTATCAAAGATCCATTACCCTACAAAAAAATTAAAGGACTTGAACTCATTGACAAAGTCATTGAAATAGACCAATCCCCCATTGGGCGAACACCCCGATCTAATCCCGCTACCTATACCGGCGTGTTTACTGAAATAAGAAAGTTGTTCACGGAATTACCTGAAGCAAAAATACGTGGCTATAAACCCGGGCGTTTTTCTTTTAATGTAAAAGGAGGTCGCTGTGAAGAGTGCCAGGGCTCGGGAATGCGGGTTATCGAAATGAACTTCCTGCCGGATGTACACGTACATTGTGAAAAATGTATGGGGCGGCGTTATAATCGGGAAACATTGGAGATATTTTATAAGGGCAAGTCCATTAGTGATGTCTTGAATATGACCGTTGACGAGGCGGTTGTCTTTTTTGAAAATATACCCAAAATATACCGAAAAATAAAAACCATTCAAGAGGTCGGATTGGGTTATATTACTCTTGGTCAGCAGGCGACTACACTCTCCGGCGGAGAAGCCCAAAGGGTGAAACTTGCAGAAGAGCTCTCCAAACGGGATACCGGAAATACGCTTTATATCCTCGACGAACCAACCACGGGCTTGCATTTTGAAGACATTCAGCATCTACTTGGGGTATTGAATAAATTGGTCGAAAGGGGCAATACGGTTATCGTCATCGAGCATAATATGGAAGTGATCAAGGTGGCAGATTATATTATTGACATTGGTCCAGAAGGAGGGCATAGAGGAGGGACAATTGTCTGTCAGGGGACGCCCGAAAAAGTCGCTAAACATAAAGGGAGTTTGACTGGTCTGTTTTTGAAGGAGGAATTATAAC
>CAZNCI010000145.1:0-9269 GCA_964571475.1 uncultured Saprospiraceae bacterium
ATAATTTTACCAATAATAAACTGCTGGATTACGAAGGATATTTCGCCAGCGTCACTTACGTCTATCTCGCCAGCCTCGGCATGGATATGATCCCCGAAGACACTACCAACCTCGGGCGCATCGACCTGACCATGAAATACGAAGACATGGCCTTCATCTTCGAATTCAAACTCGCAGAAAAAGCTTCTGGTAATGCCCTGCAACAAATCAAAGAAAAACGCTACCATGAAAAGTATGGGGAGCAGAAAAATATCTATCTCATTGGTATAGAGTTTAGTTCGAAGGAGCGCAATTTGGTGGGCTTTGAGTGGGAGAAAATAAAAAAATGAACAAAATAAAAAAAGTTGATTTTATCATTGTCGGACAAGGGCTTGCCGGTACATTACTCAGCCATTTTTTATTGAAAAAAGGGGTTTCTTTTATTGTTTTGGATGATGACGATGGAAATACTTCGTCCAAGATTGCCGCCGGATTGATTAATCCTATTACTGGCAGGCGTTTTGTTAAATCGTGGATGATTGATGAATTGCTGCCTTATGCCAAGCAAACTTATAGCGAAATTGAAGACCTGCTTCAGGTGAAATTATTCTACCAGCATAATATCGTCCGGGCTTTGTTTAATGCGGGGGAGGAGAATGACTGGCTGGCGAGAAGTGCCATCCCGCAGTATGCACCATATATTCGAGAGCCTGCCGACACCAAAGAGTTTGAAGCATACGTACATCCCGTTTTTTCCTATTCAGAAGTCAAATATAGCGCCCGTGTTTATCTTGCATTGATGATTGAGCTCTATCAAAAACGACTGCAACAAAATGGGCAATGGCAGAAGGAAGTTTTTGACCATCATGTATTGGAGATTAGGGGAGAAGGTGTCAAATACAAACAATGGCAGGCTGAAAAAATAGTCTTTTGTGAGGGGGCAAAAGTCAAGGAGAATCCATTTTTTAAATACCTGCCTTTTACTTGTGATAAAGGAGAAATCCTCCTCGTTAAAATCCCCAATGTGGACTTCAAAAAGATTTATAAACACAAGGTTTATCTTATTCCTTATGGTGAGAATACGTACTGGGTTGGCGCTTCGACCCAATGGGAATACCCAGATGTGCAACCGACGGACAAGGGAAGGAAAGAACTCTTGGAAAAGCTTGATAAAGCAATAAATGTACCTTATACCGTTCTCTCCCACAAGGCGGCTGTTCGCCCAACGGTACGGGATAGAAGACCATTTATAGGGCAGCACCCTGTGTTTGAAAATTTGTATTTGCTCAATGGTTTTGGTACCAAGGGGACGTCATTAGCCCCTTATTGGATTAATCATTTTGTGGATTATCTGATGGATGGAGGTGAATTAAGCAAGGAAGTAGATATACGGCGTTATGAACGATACTTTGAGTAAATAATACCGTCGTTATAAATACCAGCTTCATACCCAAAAAACTCCTAACCAAAGTGACTATATATTATCACTTTGATTTCAGGCGCATCACTGGACAGATAATTTCCTCTAAAGAGATACCGCCATGTTGGAAGGTATTTCTGTAGTAATTATTGTAATGATTGTAATTATTAGGGTAGAGAAAATATTTATCCTCTTTGGCAAATATAAAAGAAGAACTGATATTTGGACTTGGCAACCCAACCTTTTGTGGATCACGGATGTCTAAAACATCTCTTCTGTCATATTTTAGATTTCGCCCTAATTTATATCGAAGGTTGGTGGTTGTTTCACGATCTCCAACGACTTTGGAGGGCTGATTGACGCGGATGGTGCCATGATCTGTGGTGACAATTAACCGGATGCCTCTTTCACCTGCTTTTTGTAATGCTTCCCATAGTGGAGAGTTTAAAAACCAGGATTTAGTCAATGAACGATAGGCTTTTTCATCTCCGGCCAACTCTTTGAGTACCTCCATTTCCGTCCGGGCATGGGAGAGCATATCAATGAAGTTATAAACAATAACCGTCAGGTCATTATGCAAATAATTCAGGATGTTATCCTGTAATTGTTTGGCGTAAGCGACCTTGGTAATCTTCACATAATCGACCTTCATTTCTTTGTGAAAGGTTCGATTTGTCTGTTCTAATAATAAATCTTTTTCAAAGTTATTTTTCCCGCCATCATCGGAGTCGTTCAACCACCAGTCCGGGTACCTTTTTTGGATATCGGCGGGCATCATACCGGCAAAAATGGCATTTCTGCTATATTGTGTTGTGGTAGGAAGGATACTATAAAAGTGATCCTCTTCTTCCATAGTGAAAGCCTCCAAGAAAATGGGTTTTAAAATTTCCCATTGGTCATAACGCAAATTGTCCAACAATAGCATAATGGTCGGCATATCCTTTTTTACGTGAGGAAACACCTTATTTCTCAATAGTGAGTCAGACATAATTGGTCGGTTATCTCCACTTCGCCAGTCGAAATAATTTTGCTCAATAAATTTAGAAAAGGCTTCATTGGCCTCTGTTTTTTGCATCGCTAAAATATCCTGCATCCCCTTGGAGTTGGAAGCATCTATTTTTAATTCCCAATGGATAATTTTTTTGTAAATATCTACCCACTCATTCTCATCCAGCCCACTATCGATATCCATGGATATTTGTCGAAATTCCTGTTGGTAATCAGAGGAGGTTTTTTCCCGAACGAGCCGCTTATTATCGATGATTTTCTTCAGAGATAATAAAATTTGGTGCGGGTTGACCGGTTTGATTAAGTAGTCTGTTATCTGAGAGCCGATGGCTTCTTCCATGACGTGCTCTGCTTCATTTTTAGTAATCATTACAACGGGGACATTGGGGCGAATAGCTTTAATTTCAGCAAGGGTCTCCAAGCCTGTAATACCAGGCATGCTTTCATCCAAAAAAACCACATCAATATTGGGTTGTTCCTTTACTTCTTCAATGGCATCGTACCCATTGGTCACAGTAATCACTTCGTAGTCTTTTTTTTCCAGGAAGAGAATTTGTGGCTTGAGTATGTCAATTTCGTCATCAGCCCAGAGAATTTTTATTTTGTCCATGTATGATTAGATTATGTTTTAGCTATTAATTGGAGTGAGCTCCCAGGTCGCTATTATTTTTTTTGTTAAAAAGGTAATTCACGTTTTAAAAGAATACCCTTTTGGGTGAAAATATTGTCTAAGGAACGATATTTTAAATAAGTATCTTCAAAAAGTGTTGTTATTTGAGGGAGAATCCATTTTACTACTTGTAAAAAGGAGAAACACAAGCCCAACCCCCTTCACTTACGATTGGGCTCATGTGCTCTGCTGTTTATTTATCCATCAAAATCATGCGTTTGGTAATTCGGTCATTTTTTGTAGAAACCGTGTAAAATAAAACGCCTGAGGAGTGAATATCTTCACCATGGATTGTAACGGGATTGAGTCCTTTTTTGCCATTTATTTTAATGGACTGTAAGATTTTTCCTGAGACATCTCGGATGCTTATATTGATGTCCGAATCCGTAGGTAAGAATACCTCAATATGGGTCATTTGAGTGAAGGGGTTGGGCGTATTTGGGCTAACCTCAAAATATGGCGTACCAATGGGCTTAAAATCAAGCTGTACCTCCATGGGCGCATTATTTTTATAAGCAGCTGCTGGAGTAATCCGAGAATTAAGATGGATGAAATCACTCAATTGACCATTCTTTTTGGCTTTAAAAGCAAAAGTAAATAGGCGATTATCATCTATCGGCGTTGTCATTGGATTCCAGCTGCTCGTAATAAGCCCCTCTTTTAAATAACGTAAACCAAAGTTTTTGGCTACAGCCAAACCATAATCAATACCGGCGTATTCAATGGCAGAGATGTCAAATTCCAAAGAGAATTGATATCCCTGAATATCTTTTAAATCAGTGGCGTTGAAAGTTATTTGATAGGATGTTCCCTTTTTAATCGTACGATCCTGCGTGGTGATGTGAAAGATGCCATTATCACCGCGCTCCTGTGTTTCAGGGCTAAAATTAAGCGTTACGGAATTATCCACATCTCCAACGGCCAGTCCGATAAAGTCCACATCAAAATATTCCCCCGGTGCATTCAAATCAACCGACTCTGGGAATGACTCTGACAATGGATCAAAATTAGAAAAAGCATAATCTGCCGAAATAAACCGCCAAAATGTGTTATTGGGAAATTCATCAAAATTACCCAAAATTAGTCCTCTCAATTCAAGCAGGTCGGCGGTGGTAATCGAAGCTGATTTATTGACGTCTGCGGCAATCATTTTGTAGGGACTATGGAATAATTGGTTACCCAAAATATGCTGGGTAATGAGTGCCAAATCAAGTGTATTCACCGCGCTTGGGTTCAATTCATTTAAGGAAGGCGTAATGGTGTAAACATCACTTTCGTCTTCGGTTATATGAAAAATATAATTTCCGTCAGAATCGGTGTTTTCTGTTTGAGCCGTAGTCCCATTTAGGGCCACTTCCACTCCTTCAATGGGTAAGGACAGGTATTCCTCTGTTGTAATGCGTCCGGCAATGGTATAAATAAAGGTGCAATTATCCGTATTGATTACATTAGTTTCACAAATAGCATGGTTATTTCCACCCACACTACCATCGGGTTGTACCGCATAAGGGTTATTGGCATGATCCCAGGCGTAAATGTATAAGGCTGCCGTATCACTCGTACAAAAGGTGACAGTTAAGGCTGTTTGATTGGGATCTGCGATTTCCGTTCCTAAATCAATGGCTGATTTTAAGTGAACGGAGTAATTAATCGCTCCATGACAATCCACAAGAGTATCCGTTACAAAATCATTGACAGATAAAGTCACCGCACAACATCCATCAATTGTTGTATTGGGTGAAATTAAAAGTTCGTTGCAGATCGGAGTCGCCACACTACAATCAATCACTTCAAACGGAACATCAATATTGGTTTGGTCTCCACACCCATTTGCTATCATAATATGAAAAAGGTGATTACCTTCCGGGAAATACCCACTAATACGATATGTAAAAGTATATTGATTGCTATAAAGAAAAACAATATCCGCCACTCCATCAGAGACCTCATCCGTATATAAATCAACAGTGCCATTCAATTGAAGAGAATCGGTTGCACAATAATTATTAATATTAACAAGGACCTCGACATTGGCCAAACAGTCCTGCTCTTGAACGCAAAAGGGGGCGTAATCATCCACATCTGCTATTATTCCATCATAAATGGTAATGGTCTGGCTACACGAATTATTTGATGTTAGCCCGAAATCATCCGTAGCAGTGAAAGTTCTCACCACTGTTCCCCATCCGCAATCGGAGGTGTTGATGACGATGTCGGTTTGGGTAGCTGTCGCTTGGCAATTATCAGTCCCTACCGGTGTTCCAAATAGCTGATTGAGCTGATTGGTGTCACTCCAGTCGATCCCAATTTGAGCGACTTCACTACAGGAGGTACTAACATCTTCCGGTGCTGTACAGTATGGGATTATTCTGTCTTCGATCAAGAATTTTGAATAGCATCGCTTAAAGTTATCTCCGGCATCTCCAAGGGTGCCATTTCGATTGGCATCATCCCAAACCCCCAATTCAAGGGTGATGGAGTCTCCTAAATTTTCGCAGCTAAATTCCACGTAATCTGCCCAATCACCTCCTTCCTGTCGTATCTGAATTCCTACGTCACCACAATTATCATTACTACCTTCATCAAGATCATAAGCATATATTCTCGTTCCACCATTACCGCCTATTGAAATTCTCAATTGATCGTCACAGCTGGCAGTAGGGAGTACATCGTCGATTATCTCAAAGGGGCAATCCATTGTTGATGTATTGCCATAGCTATCTGTTGCTTTAAATCGGAAATAATAATTCCCCCCAATCTCTAACCAAAGCCCGCTAACAAAACCTCCTGGTACTGCATCTGCTACTAAACGGTAATCAACCCATTCATATTGAGGCGGCCAACACCAATCACACCAAGGGTCCCAAATTGGCACTTTTTTATGTAGATAAACATCTACCAATATTTCATAATCAGAGCATTCGTCCTCTACAATAGGACTTGGAATGGCAAAAGAGGCTGAGCACTCGTAAGGTCCTACTGAATATATCAAGGGGGTATCAATCGGACAGGAAATTACCGGAGGTATGCTATCTACCGCTTGAAAAGTTCCAACGCATTGGGTGAAGTCTCCTGCATCTATACCTTCATTTACATTTATTCTATAGGAGTAAGTACCCAAACTATCAATCAATGCACCATTTGTCGTGTCACCATCCATTACCAGCACGGTAAAGTCTTCATCATTGAGACAAGCCCACTCTCCTGTAAGCACCTGTGAGGCACTCAATAATCCTTCACAATTAGCTCCAAGAGGGATATTAGGTGATTCGATGCAGCTTAAACTTACATCAGGAACAGATACTTCGAGGACAGTAATGGTAAAATTTACATCAGAAGCATTCCCGGCAGAGTCTTCAGCTTGTACATAGACTGTATGTGCTCCCTCACTCAGACTTAGGCAATAAATTCCATCTTCACTATTACCGGTATCGATAATGATGCCATCAACGGTGACGACTGGTATAATTATTCCTTCACAATTATCTAATGCACTAATTTCAACACAAACGGGTTGTAGTGTTCCATCGCATAAAAATCGTTCTTCACTAAAGTCTTCCGTAGGAGAAATAATGCGTGGAGGCCAGAGATCAGCCTGATAACTAATGATGAGATCGGCTTCCGTTGAGGTTGTCTGCCCTTCCGCATCGGTATAAGAAACAGAAAGGAGCCCCCCTTCATTGGCATTCAATGCATAGGTGAAGGCAGTTTGAGAAGAATCTATCAGAGGGAGTGGTGTTTGCCCCAATAAAACAGATATATCGTGTGAATATATGTTGTCACAGTCGCTGCTGTAATGTATTTTAATAGTAGTGTCCATCACTGTTTCACACACAGGAATGGTATAATTTAAATTTTCCGGCAAGGTGAAAACAGGAGGAGCTTCAGCTTCCTGAATAAAATCATAGGCAACCAATAAACTATCTGTACCATAACCAATAGTAAAGGTGTAACTTCCGGGGGAAATAGTTCCACAGACCTCAAATTGAGTACAATCGAAGGAACTAAATTTATCTATGTAAGTAATACTCAGACCTGTACCATCACCATCAAATGTTATATCATTTATGTCAATGGATGAGCAATAATTACATATTTCAAAAAGGAGGCAAGCTAGAATATCAGTCCGACAGTCAGGTATGACAATCGTATGATTATCTCCTGCAATAAACTCAATAGATTGATCTTCCTCCGCTTGATGTACAAGAATTGGGATATTGATTAGATTAGCATCGCCTCCTTTATCAGTATATATGGCTGTCCAATTGGTATTATTATCTGTATTGTGAATAAGGACTTTATAAAGAAAAGAAAAGCCATCCTGAGAAATGAGCTCTTCTGTCCCATTGGCACTAAAATGGAGCTCACCGATATTCTCCTTACAGGCTTCATCAACTACAATGGTAATTTCAGCCCATGTACTATCTCTACAATGAGGAATGATCAGGAGGCTGTCCAATATGTAAGTTATTTCAGCTGCACTATTATTGAACAATTGTACGCCAAAGGTGCTGGACTGAATGTTTCCGTCAGCATCTTTAACGTGAATTGTCAGATAACTGGTTCCTTCTTTGAGGTCTAAAGTAATCACATAAAACCCCAGTCCATTAGTAGTGACGGAACTTTCCTGATGAGCCGATGGGTCCAGATCCACCCAGACGGCATCATTTGCAGTAATAATGCCATCACAATCATCAATTGCCTGAACAAAAAATTGCACTTGTGTGGTACAATCAGTTTGCGAAAGAGGAATTGAAGTGAACGAATCCAGTTCATTACCCTGTATATCCGTTACTGAAATATTTGGAGGGATGCTATCCTGTGTATTTAGACAAGTAGCATTAAGGTCGTTCACCAAGAATAGGGCAAGGAAAACTAAACTTACTTTTGCATTAAAAAACAGAGAATAAAAAAAACTAGAAAGAGATGTAGGCGCAAGGCAAGAACCTTGACCAATTGTCAATTTAATCATGGGATGAAATTTTAAGAAGGACGTTAAAAAAAGAGGTCATTAAATAATCAAAAGGTGTCCTTCTCCGACAAATATAGGGGAAGAGGATTAAAAAATCAAATTTTAATAGGAACAAAAAATAATTGGAAGCATTCTCGTTCTAAATCAAGCATTGATGAAATATTAAGAGCATGTTTGGAGTGCCTTCGTATTGAAAATCAGCAGTTGTAAGGTTTTGGCTAAGAGAAAATATAGGTGTTTACCGGGGTAAAGGGCTATATTTTCTCGACACCAAGCCCCTCTGTCGCCGGACAGGTTCTTGAAATGTTGGTTTTCAAAGAAGTAAGCTCCAAACAAGCTCTAAGGTGTTCGATCTATTGAAGATCTTCTTTTTGTTGAAAGATGTGTTGGGAAGTACGGAATAGTGACCTTTATTTTTTATTTACACCTGATAGAAATGGAACAAACTTGAAATTGCCATAATCTTTAGTCTCAAAGTCCATTTCAGAAGTACGTGTAATAACTAACATTTTTTGACTTCCTTTGCCAACGGGAATGACCATTTTTCCATTGATTTTTAGTTGTTGGAGTAATTTCTCCGGTGGGGCTTCTGCTCCGGCTGTGACAATTATTTTATCAAAAGGCGCAAATTCGGGTAGCCCTCTGAATCCATCCTTGAAATAGCACCTGATATTGCCAGGCTGTAATGATTCCAATAGTTTTTTTGCTTTTAAATGAAGTACTTCCTGGCGTTCAATGGTGAATACCCGAGCACCTAATAAAGCTAAGATGCCAGCCTGATAACCAGAACCTGTTCCGATTTCTAATACTTTTTCTTTGGGTTTTACGTCTAATAGATGAGTTTGGATAGCAACGGTATAGGGTTGAGAGATAGTTTGTTCATTTCCGATGGGAAAAGCCTTGTCTGTGTATGCCCATTTGGTAAAAGCGGTGTCTATGAAAAAATGACGGGGAAGCTCAGTCATGGCAGCTAAGATTTTTTCATTTTGAATACCCTTTTTTCGGAGGGTTTCTATTAGCTTTTTTCGCATTCCCTGATGCAGGAAGGTATCTTTCATAGTCTATTTGTTAACTTATTGCTGCAAAGAACGGAAAATTGTGGGAGTCTTCTTACTTTTGAGCTTTATTTTGGGTTGAGCAGGGAAAGACAGACATAAGGGGACATCTTTGTGGAAGAGAAAAAGAGAAGAGCAAAAGGTGTTATCTTATTGGGTGAGGAA
>CAZNCI010000146.1:0-9269 GCA_964571475.1 uncultured Saprospiraceae bacterium
TAGGCGAAAAAGAGCAAGTTTAATATGTGTGTTATTTAGTTCTTAAGACACTAGCTTCTACTTATATAATCGAGTGGTCATTCAAATTGGTTGGTTATTTTTTAGACTTTTTAGCTGTAATTATTCAGTGCGCGCGCTCTTTTTTTTAGAAAACAGGTATTTTAGTGTATGTTGAAGCTGTATTTTTTGATGTGTAGTAGTGTTTTAGGAAGGCGTCTGTGTCGGTTTGAATGCCCGACGAAGGAGGGTTCAGGCCGACACAGAGGAGGCAAAACAGCATTTTATGGCAAAAAGTGAGGAGTGTTGAGTAGTTATTTTTAGCCTATTTTTACCGTTTACCATTAAAAAACGACCGTTTTCTTGTGAAAATAATCCATGTTATGGATTTTTTTAATGTATTTCCTTTGATTTTCAATAGAAACCCTATACATATGCCCAAGCTTTGAGAGGGAAATATAAGACAATCCCATTGTTCTATTTTTTCCATTTTTACACACATTTTTTATTTACTACCAAAGGTTCTTCTTTTGTTTGTTATCTTTGCGCCACTTTTTATATAATTGAATGGGGCAAGATATAATTTTGTTATGCCTGATAATAATACAAAACAAGAAGAAATGACATTTGACGATTTATTAGCGGTTAGTGGTCTGCCTGGCTTATACACCATGGTGGCGAACAGAAGTAATGGATTGATTGTAGAAGAACTGAAGTCGAAAAAAAGACGTTTTGCTTCTTCTCGCAAACATCAGTTTACGCCATTAGGCTCGATAGGTATTTACACAGACGATGGTGATACCGTTGAGTTGAAGAAGGTATTCAGAAATATGAATGATCAACTGGAGGACAATCCACTTCCATCAGCCAATAGCCCGGAAAATGAGTTGAAGGAGTATTTTAATGATGTACTTCCCAATTACGATAGGGATAGAGTTAAGGTGAATGATATAAAAAAAACCATTAAATGGTTTGGTTTTCTAAGTGAAAATGGAATTGAACTTTTTCAGGAAGATGAAAAAACAGATGAAACATCAAAAAGTGAATAATTGCACGCATAAAATATTTTATGCGGATAGAACAGATTGATAATTTTAGTTGAATATAAAATCCCTTTTTAACGATGGGGTTTTAGGAAGGAAAAGAAATAGATTTAGTTATTTTTAACTCATTCCTTAGGAATAATAAAATCTATTTCTTTCCCGCAACTAAGTCCAGCATGAATATTATGAGAGCTACGCACGAACCTAAGAATGATGTTGAGGGCTTTGTCCCCTCTGATTTTTCAGTGAAAGATTGGAATAGCATCGCTTACTTTTATGATGATCTGGTAAAAAGACAGATAACTTCTCTGGAGGAATTGGAACAGTGGATATACGATAGGAATGAGTTAGAAGCTTTTATCGGAGAAGATTTTTCTTGGAAATATATTCACATTACCAGTGATAGTGCCAATAAAAAGGCCTTGGAGTCTTACCAATATGCGCTCAAAGAATTGCTTCCCCATGTTTCCTCTTTTGAGCACATTCTAAATGAGAAACTGGTCACAAACCCTTTTTTCTCTCAATTACCTGCGGATCAATTTAGTATATATACCAGAAACGTTAGGAATGCCGTCCAAATTTTTAATAAAAAAAATATTCCACTCACTACGGAAGTGCAGCTAAAAGCAAAGGAGCACGGTCGTATTTTTTCTGAAATGACCATCGGCTTGAAAGGTATGCAAATGACCCTCCAAAAAGCAGGTACCTTATTAGAAGAAAATGACAGAGGCAATCGGGAAAATATTTATCATAAAATAAATGAGAGAATCCTACAGGATACGGAAAGCCTCGAAACACTTTTTGATGGCTTGTTGAATAAACGACATAAAATTGCGCTTAACGCAAATTTTGATAATTTTAGAGATTATCGCTTTAAGGCACTTGGCAGATTCGATTATTCGGCCTCTGATTGTTTTGATTTTCATGAAGCCATTCAATATGAAATCCTTCCTATTTTAGATGAATTAAACCGCTACCGAAAGCAAAGACTGGGCATTGATAAATTGAAACCCTGGGATTTACACGTTGATGTTGACAGTAAAGCGCCTCTTCGCCCTTTTCAGACCATTGATGAATTAATTGAGAAGTCTATCACCTGTGTTTCGAAACTCGATGAATCTTTTGGGGATTATTTGCGAAAGCTAAAAAAAATGAATCACCTGGATTTGGACTCTCGAAAGGGGAAACGCCCGGGTGGATACAATATGCCTTTACCCAAAACAGGGGCCCCTTTTATCTTCATGAATGCAACTAATTCCCTCAATGACATGCGAACCTTTTTGCACGAAAGTGGTCATGCATTTCATTCGTTTTTAACAAAAAAATATAAGTTGAACTCTTCCAAAAGAGTTCCCTCCGAAGTCGCTGAATTAGCCGCAATGACCATGGAATTATTGACGATGGATCACTGGGATGTGTTTTTTGAAAATCCAGATGACCTCCGTCGGGCAAAAATCAATCAATTAGAAACAGCATTGAAAGTTTTGCCTTGGGTCGCTACCATTGATAAATTTCAACATTGGTTATATGTCAATCCTACTCATGCTCCTGAGGATCGTAAAAAAGCCTGGATGAGTATCTTGAAAGAATT
This sequence comes from uncultured Saprospiraceae bacterium, assembly GCA_964571475.1. GTDB lineage: Bacteria > Bacteroidota > Bacteroidia > Chitinophagales > Saprospiraceae > JALVDO01. The sequence continues at coordinate 2,632 of CAZNCI010000146.1, forward strand.
TAGCTCCTCAGAGATTGATCAAGAGGGATTGGAGCGGTATTCTGAATATATTTGGCACAAACAACTGCATATCTTTGAAGTCCCATTTTATTATATCGAATATGGCATGGCTCAGCTTGGCGCAATTGCTATTTGGAAACAATACAGAGAAAATCCAAAGGAAACAATTGAAAACTATATCAATGCCTTGAAATTGGGTTATACCAAACCAATCAGGGAAATATATGAAACAGCAGGTATTTCTTTTGATTTTTCAAGAGAATATGTGGCAGAATTAGGGGACTTCCTAAAAAAAGAATTGAAAAGCTTACTTTTTTAAGGTGTGTCAATAGCTCCCCATAATTGTAGGCATTGCTCTACTCAAACAGTAGTCTAAATCCGAAAGCTCCCTTTTGCAACAACATGACATTATTTTGCCATGGAATTGTCAAAACTTCTATTATCTTAGCGCCCTAATTTTTTGTTTATGTATAATGGAAAAAAAGTAATTGCCGTCTTACCCGCTTATAATGCATCCAAAACACTGGAAAAGACTTATAAGGAAATTCCCTTTGATATTGTCGATGAGGTCATATTATGCGATGATGCCAGTACTGATTCTACCACTGAGCTGGCCAAAGAAATTGGAATTGGTCACGTTATTACCCACCAAAATAATAAAGGCTATGGTGGAAACCAAAAGTCGCTCTATAATAAGGCATTGGATTTGGGAGGGGATATAATTATTATGTTGCATCCCGATTATCAATATACCCCTAAATTGATTCCTGCCATGGCAAATATTATCGGGGATGATTTATATCCCGTCGTATTGGGCTCTAGAATACTAGGGAAAGGTGCCTTGAAAGGGGGAATGCCCTTGTATAAATATATCGCTAATCGTTTTCTGACGCTTTTTCAAAATATTTTAATTAGTTATAAATTGTCCGAGTATCATACCGGTTATCGGGCATTTAGCAGAGAAGTATTGGAAAGTATTAATTATAATGAAAATTCTGATGATTTTGTCTTCGATAATGAGATGCTTTCACAAATTATTTATGCGGGTTTTGATATTGGAGAGGTGACTTGCCCTACAAAGTATTTTGAAGAAGCGTCTTCCATTAATTTTAAAAGAAGTGCCAAGTATGGACTGGGAGTCATCCGCGTATCTATCAGTCATCGCCTACAAAAATGGGGGTTAGGATCCTTCAAAATTTACGATAAACCTTCTTAATTACCAGTCGGGAAGAGTCTGAATTTGTTTTGCGAAAGCCCTAAAGCCTAAGGTCAGAAATTTGAATTAACAAAAATGGATATTAAAGCTTTTCTAGACGAAAATGTAGATCGAATAAATCATGCCGAAAGTTACATTCCACATGACCCAATCAGTATTCCACACCGGTTTACTAAATTACAGGATATAGAAATTATAGGCTTTTGGGTGGCTATGCTCGCATGGGGAAATCGTAAATCCATTATCAGTAGTGGAAATAAATTGATTGATTTGATGGATGGCGCTCCACATGATTTTATTGTTAATCATGATGAAAAAGACCGGGCCCGTTTTGAAAATTTCAAGCATCGAACTTTTCAATATACCGATACGCTTTATTTTTTAGAATTTTTCCAGTGGTTTTATCAAAGAAATAACTCATTGGAAGAGGCCTTTATTCAAAATATGAATGAGTGGGATATACACGTTGGCAATGCACTCTCTGGCTTTCATAAACTATTCTTTTCTTTGCCGGTTGCTCCTCATCGTACACGTAAACATATTGCCACCCCTGACCGTAAATCGGCTTGCAAAAGGCTGAATATGTATTTGAGATGGATGGTGCGAAAGGATGATCGCGGCGTGGATTTTGGACTGTGGGGAAATATAAAATCCAGCCAATTGTTAATTCCACTGGATGTTCATGTGGACAGAGTCGCACGAAATTTCGACTTGTTGAAAAGAACACAGACTGATTGGCGCGCTGTACTGGAACTGACCGAAACACTCCGGCAGTTTGATGCAAACGATCCCGTTAAATATGATTATGCTTTATTTGGAATGGGCGTGGGATTATAGGCTTTAATCCTCATCAAAGCTCAATTCCTCAATCAAATACTTATTCCCATGCTTTTTTAGGTAAATGTAAACCCGATAACTGGTATTATTTGTGTCTAGATTACCTATACAATAATGAGAATCCTTACCCTTGGAAGTCCCTTTGTGTATCTCTGTGAAATTACTAGGTGGGTTTTTAGCAAAAAAAGTACTTATGACTTTAACAGCCTCTCCTTTGGAGTATGTCTTCTCCTGATCCATTATTGAAATGTCAACAGAATTATTAAGGTAAATACTTAACGCCTTAGCATCTCCCTTTCTAATGGCATTGACAATGGCATCTAAGTTCATATCCATAGATACGAATGCTACTGGCAAAATTAATGCAATGATGAACGATTTCATAATGATGTTTTTTCTTTTAAATATGTTCAAACGTTATCAATTGACAACCTTTGGGCTTAAATGTATGAATAAGAAATATTATTCTATTACTTTTGGACGATAAAGGACAGTTAAGGTAACAAAATGACAAATATATTACCTCCATTGAGAAGAGAAAGTGGACATTGCTGCATTTATAACGAAAAAGATACAAAAATATTTCCTGAATGTTTCTACATCAAAAAAAATACCCTACCTTAGTGCTCCATCAATACTATAAACGAATATGTTACGTATCGGATTCGATGCAAAGCGACTCTTTAATAATTTCACAGGGCTTGGAAATTACAGCCGAACGCTATTGAATGACTTAGCAACTTATTATCCTGATGAAGCCTACTTCTTATTTAGCCCCAGAATCAAAGAAAATGATGAAACGCGGTTCTTTTTAAATAACCCTATGTTCACGGTAAAAGATTATAAAGGGTGGGGCAAATCCTGGTGGAGAACATCGGGTGTTATTAAAGATTTAAAAGCTTATAATATCGAATTGTATCATGGGCTTAGTCATGAAATTCCAATCGGTTTACACCAACATGGAATAAAATCCATTGTTACTATTCACGATCTGGTCTTTAAATATTACCCTGAACAGTATGCCTTGCCTGACCGACTTATTTATAATGCGAAGTTTAAATATGCCTGTCAACACGCTGATAAAATTATAGCAATAAGCGAAAGTACAAAAAAAGATATTATAAAATTTTATAATATCCAGCCAGATAAGATACAAGTCATATACCAGTCTATTGGCAGACATTTTTTTCAGGAAAAATCGGAAGAAATAAAATCTGCTATTCGTCAAAAGTACGATTTGCCCAGCCAGTTTTATTTATACGTAGGATCCATTATTGAAAGAAAAAATTTATTGGGAATTGTCAGGGCAATGGCTCAAATTGATAAAAATAAACGATTGCCCTTGGTGGTAATTGGAGGTGAAAGTACTTACAAAAAACAGGTGCTTGAATTTGCACAAAAAAATGGACTCTTAAACCTTTTATTGTTCCGAAAAGTACACTACGAAGACCTTCCAGCTATTTATCAAAGCGCTCATTTATTTGTTTACCCATCCTTTTATGAAGGATTTGGTATCCCTGTGTTGGAGGCCTTGTTTAGCGAGACTCCTGTTGTCACTTCTAATATATCTTCTCTTCCTGAAGTAGCAGGTCAACATTCTATGCAGGTAAATCCCAATCGGTTTTCCGAAATCGCCAATGCTTTAGAGGAAGTTTCCTCCAATGAAATGCTAAGGCGTACTATGAAAGAAAAAGGCTTGGAATACGCTGAACGCTTCCGGGGAGAACGACTTGCATCTCAACTTTTCGCGACCTATCAGGAAGTAAGTAATGGGGCAAATTGAAAATGTTTTTCTTTCAAATGTAACTTAATTGCTGGTTTTGCGTATAAAGACTGTGCTTACGTAAACTTGTTTGTAAAAATAAGTAGTTTTTTTTACAAAAATCTTTTATTTTTTCATACATTGCGGCACAGAAATGATCGAGTTAAGAATGGATATTTATTTTTAACTCATTCAATAGTTTAAAAAAATATCCTATCCCATTTTATAAAAGGATTTTATATCCCTTGTTTTTAATTTTTCACTCCTTGAAAAGTTAATGGATATAAAGACACTTAAATTTCTTTTACAGGAAACAAATTTTCACACGTACAGATTTACACAGAGGTAGGGTCATTACAGGATTCTATGGTTTAGATAGGAGATCTTTCTAAGCTGTTTTGTGCTTTGTTAATGGGCCGACTCTTTTCATAATGTCCCTTTTTAGAAACAAATTTTCATAGATACAAATTTACAGGAAAAGCATTCTCACAATGCTTGAATTTTACTGAATTTAATAAGAAGCGATTCTTTTTGAACAGGGTGGTGTTTGCTTTTGGCAAATTTCATCAGGGCTGTTTATGGGGATTGTAGCAATTAATAATATTATTTATTCTAACAACAAATATTGGGTCACTATGAAAAAAGTTTTACTTTCACAATTGCCAAATTGGTACACTTCACTTAGGAGTTCTACTTTAGTTTTTTTTCTATTTTGTACTTTTTTTTCTTTTAATGGAAATGCGCAAATATCTGTCTCCATTTCATCTACAGAACCAACTTGTCATGGCATGCCAGACGGTTCTGCTACCGCTGTGGCTAGTAATGGTACGACGCCTTATAATTACGTATGGAGTACGGGAGACGTAGGTGCTGTGTTGTCTGGTGTGGCAGGCGGAACCTATTCTGTTACAGTGACAGATGCGGCAAATAATACAGCAGTACAAAGTGTACTTATTTCTGAACCGCCCTTGGTGACCATTAGTTTTGATTATGATGCCTGTCAGGTGCCATTTAGTGTAGCGGTGATTCCAGGTGGAGGGATTCCCCCTTACGGCTACTATTGGTCAAATGGCGCAACAACCTCTTCTATATCCAATCTTCCCGCCGGTACATATTGTGTCACAGTAGTTGATAGTAATAATTGTGGGAAAAATGGATGTGTAACGTTAAATGGTACGCCTCTTTCTATAAATGTAAGTGCTACGGCTGTTAGTTGTTATGGAGGAAGCAATGGTTCCGTATCTGTTACGGCATCAGGTGGCACTCCTTCTTATTCATATATATGGTCTAATGGTGGCACTACCGCCACTTTGAATAATATTCCTGCTGGTGCTTATTCGGTAACTGTAACGGATGCAAATGGATGTAGTGCAGTCGATAATGTTACTGTTACGGAACCAATGGCACTAAACCTTCAATTAAATGCTCAAAATGTAAGCTGTAATGGATTGTCTAATGGTTCTGCTTCTGTATCCGTTACCGGTGGAACGCCTTCTTATTCCTATCTATGGTCAAATGGTGCGACCACCGCTTCTATATCTGGACTTTCTCAGGGAACTTATTCTGTGACAGTTACAGATGGACATGCCTGTGTAGAGACAGGTTCTGTTACCATTTTTGAACCTGCAAATATTACTTTGGAAACTTCTATTCAAAATGTTACTTGTCATGGAAGTAATAATGGAAGTGCTTCTGTGACGGTAAGCGGAGGTATGCCTTCTTTTTCTTACAATTGGTCAAATGGTGCAACTACTTCAACGGTTACCGGTCTTAGCGCCGGAAATTATCAAGTAACAGTAACTGACAGTAATGGATGTACTGCTGTTGCCTCAGTTTCGATTACTGAACCAGCAACTTCAATAAGCTTACAATTAAGTCAGACGAATATTTCTTGTTATATTGCAAATGATGGAACTGCTTCTGTTGTCGCCTCGGGAGGAACTCCCGCCTATAATTACCTTTGGTCCACGGGAAGTACTTCGACCTCAATTGAAAATTTGAGCGCAGGTACTTATTCTGTTACGGTAACGGATGCAAATGGATGTACGGAAGTTGGAAGTGTGAATATATTACAACCTTCTAGTTTGACGGCAAGTATTTCCAATAATGATATTAGCTGTAATGGTGGTAATGATGGAAGTGCAACAGTTACGGTAACTGGAGGAACACCTGCCTATTCTTACCTGTGGTCAAATGGTGCAACGACGGCTTCTATAACCGGACTTTCTCAGGGTACTTATACTGTTACGGCTACAGATTCAAATGGATGTACTATCCAGGCTTCGGTGACAATTAATCAACCCACCAATTTAACACTCCAAAATACCAAACAAGATGTAAGTTGCTATGGTCTTAATGATGGATCTGCAACTGTTATGCCTTCTGGTGGGACTGCACCTTACTCTTATCTATGGTCAAATGGTGCTACTACTATGACTATTACAAATTTAGTGGCGGGTACTTACTCTGTTATTGTGACTGATAGCCATGGCTGTACAGCGAATTTAAGCGTTGTAATTAATCAACCTTCTTCTATTCTTGAGTTGCAAATTAATAGTCAAAATGTATCTTGTTATAATGATAATAATGGCTCGGCAACAGTAGTGGCAACAGGAGGCTCTCCTGGTTATACTTACGCTTGGTCAACTGGTGAGTCAACGCCCTCTATTTCCAATTTATCTCCAGGAACATATACCGTTGTGGTAACAGATACTCATGGTTGTTCCCAACAGGCAAGTGTAACTATTACTCAGCCGACTTCTTTGGTCCTACAAACAAGCAGTACAGATGTAGTATGTAATGGCGGCAATGATGGTTCAGCGA
>CAZNCI010000147.1:0-9249 GCA_964571475.1 uncultured Saprospiraceae bacterium
TTCTTGATCCGTTGGTTAAAACCAACGGTAAAAGCCTCAGAGCCAGCATTTCAGCTTGGCAATTGCTACGCACTTACCAATCTGAAGCACTTTTTGCGAGAGGGATAGAAGCGGTATGCACGACGTAGGAGTGTGTAGTAGCGGATAGCCCGCCCCACGTCATTACCCATTCTTTCAAATAACTTTATGTTTTTTGACGTGGGGCTCGCCCTGAAAATTTTAATAATAATTGCAGCCATCCGATGATGAGTATTAATCCACCAATGGGGGTGATTGGGCCGAGGAATTTACCGGAGATGTGGGTAATGTCTCTGGTGGCTAATAGATAGATGGAGCCGGCGAATAGGGTAGTGCCTATGATGAAAAAGTTGGCTATTCGTTTGAAGCTGGCATTGGGATTTTGTTGTTGTAAGAGTCCTAGGAAGAGGAGGGCAAAGGCGTGGTAGAATTGATACCTCAATCCCGTTTGAAAGGAAATTAGTTTTTTAGCGGAGATCATTTCGGAGAGTGTGTGGGTGCCGAATGCGCCCAAAATGATGGCGATAAGACCGAATAGACTGCCATAAAATAAAATGCGGTTAGCGGGTGTAGCTGTCATTTATTTACTGAATTTTAGTGGTGGAATTGATGTTGATTTTGATTTCCAAATATTGGCTAATAGAAAGACGGATATAAGGTGCCATATACCCCACCATGCGGCAATAATGGCCATGCCGCCCAATCCATCGAAGAAGTTGAAGATGAGGATGAGCCCCAATCCTGAATTTTGAATACCGGTTTCGATGGAAATGGTTCTTGCATCCTTTGTGCTTAATCCCAGTAGTTTGGAGAAAGAATAACCGCTTAACAGCGCCATTGAATTGTGTATTAAGACTAGGAAGAAAACGAGGTGCAGGTAATTTTTGAGGTGTTCATAATTGCTGTAAAGTGCGATCACAACAAAGCCCAAAAAGATCACCATGGATAGGGATTTGACAACTCCTTTGATCTTTTCTGTTAGATTAGGCAGTCGATGATTAAACAACATGCCAAGGCTGAGTGGTAGGATGATTAGTACGATAATTGTTTTGGCCATATCCCATGGATTGAGGATTAATGCCTGGTTATAACCTTCTTTTTGTGCCAAAAATACGGTATAAAGCCCAAAGTAAAGGGGGGTCATAAAGGTAGCTGCAAGGGTGGAAACGGAAGTCAAAACGACAGAAAGTGCGGCATTTGCCCCAGCGAGGTGGACGGCATAATTGGATACATTACCTCCCGGACAACTGGCGATCAGCGCCATACCTAAAGCCAGACTTAAAGGTGGATGCAGCAGCCATATCAAAACGAGGGTGATGGCCGGTAAAATAATCCATTGGGAAACTAAACCTATGATAACCACCTTAGGGTGCTTCAAAAGGTATTTGAAGTTGGATAGTTTCAAATCCAGCGCCACGCCAAACAGGAGAAATGCCAGACAAATGTTTAGCCAAAACAAACTGGAGGCATTGAAGTTGATGTGGATGGAGTCGATATCTACCATGGATGAATTTTATTCTTTTTTGTCAATTTCATCCATGACCTTCTCGGTGTCATCCAATAGTTGATCCAGTTCTTTTTTCGCCTGCTTTTTCTCTTCTTTGGTGGCATCAGTATATTTATCTTCTAACTCCTGCCTCTTTTTTTCGAGATCGGCAATTTTGTCAATGAGGTCGCTATCCTTTAGAATCTCTGCTTTTTCTTTTAGCGAGCCATAAAGGTGCTTGACATTGCCAATGGCTTCATCGTATTTGCCATCTTTGAATTTTTGCCGTTCGGATTTCAATAAACCCCAGGCAGATTTGCCGAGATTTTTGACACTTCGGGTGATTTCTTTGGCCTGTTCTTTTTCCTGTTCGTCTCCAAAAAAAGAATTGTAACCAATAATACCAATGACTAAAAGCAGTCCTAACTTTAATAGTGATTTTATCATAATTTATTCCGTATTTTAGGTAAAAATACGGCTTTTTTTTGAGTAGGCAAGAAAGGAGCGATAATTTTTGAAGGAATAGGGGATGTATTCCATATAATTCTTTATTTTCGCCGCTTCATAAGAATAGGGTGCGTAATTTTGAAACTAAGTTTGTTTGTTTTGACTTAGGTTAAAAATAGGATGGAGATCATCCAGAAAATTGCGCTAAAAATAGACTAAATAATGAATACACAGGAAATCGAAAAGCGGTGGAAAACATTTTGGAAGGAGCAGGATGTTTATAAGGTGAGTAATGATACGACCAAGCCTAAATATTACGTATTGGATATGTTTCCTTATCCGTCCGGAGCGGGTTTGCACGTTGGTCATCCACTGGGGTATGTTGCTTCTGATATTTATGCGCGGTTCAAGCGTATGAGCGGATTCAATGTATTGCATCCAATGGGTTATGATGCTTTTGGGCTACCGGCAGAACAATATGCGATTGATACAGGGGTGCATCCCGCCGATTCTACGGCTGATAATATTGCGATGTATCGCAAACAATTGGATAATTTGGGCTTTAGTTTTGACTGGAGTCGGGAGGTGCAGACCTGCGATCCCAAATTTTATAAATGGACACAGTGGATCTTTTTGAAGTTGTTTAATCACTATTACGATAATGATTTGCAAAAGGCACAGCCTATTAGCACTTTGGCGGATAAGTTTGCCAAAGGAGGAAGCACTGCTGTCAATGCGGCCAATTCTATGGATAATGCTTTTACTGCTGAAGAATGGAATGCCTTTTCAAAGGTGGCGCAGCAGGAAGTATTGATGAATTACCGCCTAGTCTATAAAAAGAAATCCTATGTTAACTGGTGTGCAGCTTTAGGTACGGTATTATCCCATGATGAGGTGAAAGATGGGGTGTCAGAACGGGGTGGTCATCCGGTAGAACGCAAACCATTGATGCAGTGGTCGTTGAGGACGACTGCCTATGCAGAACGTTTGCTTACAGGATTAGACACCGTTAATTGGCCGGACTCGATGAAAAAAATGCAGGCCAATTGGATTGGAAAATCTATTGGTGCACAAATGTTTTTTGATATAAAAGGATCAGCCTCATCCCTTGAGATATTCACCACCCGCCCGGATACTATTTTTGGAGCGACTTTTATGGTACTGGCACCGGAGCATAGTTATGTGGATGATTTGACGACTGCTGAGCAGAAAGGGGCTATTGATGAATACATTAAATATGTTAATACGAGGTCGGAAAGAGATCGTCAGTCAGATGTAAAAACAGTGACAGGCGCTTTTACCGGTTCTTATGCTATTAATCCTTTTACGGGACAGGAGATACCGATATGGATAGCAGAGTATGTATTGGCTGATTATGGAACAGGCGCCATTATGGCGGTACCAAGTGATGACGATCGGGATTTTGCTTTCGCAAAAAAGTTTGATATTCCAATTGTTGAGGTTATAGATAAATCAAAGTATCCCAATGCAACGAGGCATGATAAATTGGGGATTATGATTAATTCCGGTTTTATGAATGGGATGGAGGTGCCGGATGCTATAAAAGCAGCTTTGCAGCAAATTGAGGACAAGGGGATAGGCAAAAAACAAGTCAACTATAAATTGAGAGATGGCGTATTTGGCCGCCAACGATATTGGGGGGAGCCATTTCCAATTGTTTATGATAAAGAGGGGATTGCGTATCCTGTTGCGGAAGCAGAATTGCCTGTTGAATTGCCGCAGACGACCGATTTTAAACCATCTCCGGAGGGGATTTCCCCCTTAGGACGTGTGGATGACTGGGTGAATTTGGAAGGAGGATTCAAACGGGAGACGGATACCATGCCTGGATATGCCGGGTCTTCCTGGTATTTTTTACGTTATATGGATGCGGGTAATACTGAGGAATTTGCCAGTAAAAAAGCGATTGATTATTGGCAAAATGTCGATTTATATATTGGCGGAACGGAACATGCCGTGGGGCATTTATTGTATTCCCGAACGTGGAATAAATTTCTGTATGATTTAGGTTTGGTTACCAAAGATGAGCCGTTTGACAAATTGGTCAATCAGGGAATGATTCAGGGGATTATTGAAAACATCTATTTGCACAAGGAAAAAAGGGCATTTATCAGTGCCGAATTGGCAAAGGCGTATGAGTCATCCGAATTGGCCGAATTATTGGTTCATGCCTCCTTTGTGAGTGATTACGGTTTGGAGGATTCTTATTTGAGTGAGGAAGGCATCGCCAAGTTTAAGGAATGGCGGGAAGATTATAAAGATTTCCCTTTCATCAAAGCGGAGGGTAGTGATAAATTCTATACGAAGTCAGAAATAGGCAAGATGTCTAAGTCAAAATTCAACGTAGTCAACCCGGATGATGTAGTGTCGGAATATGGAGCGGATTGTTTTAGAATGTACGAGATGTTCTTAGGGCCATTGACACAGTCAAAACCCTGGAATACCAAAGGGATTGATGGTGTAAGTCGCTTTTTAAAGAAATTTTGGTATTTGTTTTTTGACAAAGAAAATAAGGTGTCTGTCTCCGATGAAGCTGCGACCAGGGAGGAGATGAAAATATTACACCAGACCATCAAAAAGGTAACAACGGATATCGAACGTTTGTCATTAAATACCTGTATTAGTGCCTTTATGGTTGCCACCAATGAGTTGCACAAAGCCAATGTGTCCAAACGAGCTGTTTTAGATCCAATGGTTCGATTGATGGCACCATTTGCTCCTTTTATTGCGGAGGAATTATGGCATATATTGGGGCATGAGGAAAGTGTACATTGGGCAGATTATCCGGTGTTAGATGAAAGCTATTTAGTGGAGGACTCCAAGACTTATCCGATTGCCTTTAATGGAAAAACCCGCTTGACGGTTGACTTCCCGGCTACGGCCACTAAGGAGGAGTTGGAAAAAGCAGTATTAGAGGTAGAAGGGGTAAATAAGTGGATCGAAGGCAAAACTATTCGCAAAATTATTGTTGTGCCCGGGCGTATGATTAATATTGTGGTATCCTAATGGAGGATAAGGCATCAAGGATTCAAGTATAGAAATTGGCTGGATCTCATTTTTTGGAGAGGGATGACAATCTTTTGAAGCCAGTTCCGAACCTGTAATACTTACATAATAAGCAGGAGGCTAAAGCCAAATTTGATTCGTTTCACCAAAGGCTTCAGCCTTTGGTTATGAACCTAAAAAATGCTCCGTCTTTTTATTTTCCCCGCCTTTTTTTGCCCCGCCTTTTAAGGCGGGGAAATTGAAATCGAAATTTCATTTGATTTTGGCGTGATTTTTGCATTTTTTCAAAATTCATGACAACATCAGCTAAGTGCATGATTATGAATGACGAATTGTATAAAGAAACCTTGTCTTTTATGTTTTCCCAATTGCCGATGTATCAAAGGGTTGGAAAGAAAGCATTCAAAAAGGATTTGACGAATATCAAGGCGCTATTATCCGGCTTGGGTCATCCACATCTTGGGTTAAAAACGATTCATATTGCCGGGACGAATGGGAAAGGGACGGTTTCTTTTATGCTAGCGGCTATTTTACAGGCACAGGGATATAAGACGGGTTTATATGTTTCGCCTCATTATAAAGATTTTCGGGAGCGCGTTAGGGTTAACGGAAAGTATGTTTCTAAAGAATACGTAGTCGATTTTATTCAAAAAAACAAGGCGTTATTATCGAAGGTGCGACCCTCTTTTTTTGAAATATCGGTGGCTCTTGCTTTTTCGTATTTTAGGGATCAAAAAGTTGATATCGCCGTTATAGAAACAGGTTTGGGGGGGCGTTTGGATTCAACGAATGTGATACAACCATTATTGAGTATTATCACGAATATAAGTTTGGATCACACTAATTTTTTAGGAGATACATTACCACTTATCGCAAGGGAGAAGGCCGGAATTATAAAACGGGACACTCCTGTTGTCATTGGAAAAAAACAGGAGGAGACAGCCGTTGTATTTGAAGAGACTGCACGGTCAAAAAATGCTCCTTTATATTATGCCGAAGAGTTATTTTCTGTCTCGTATTTGAGTGATAATATATCGACTAGCTTTCATGAAGTTTATCGAAAAGAAACCTTGTTTTGTGCGTCTTTGGCGGTTAATTTAAAGGGACCATTTCAAGAAGAAAATATTCAAACAGTTTTGACGGCAATTGAAGTGCTTAGTCGGGCGAACTCTAATTTTAAAATTGAGGATGCTGCTATTGTTGAAGGATTAAGAGAATTGAAGCGACGAACGAATTATATTGGGCGTTGGCAAATATTGGGTGAACGACCTTTAATTATTGCGGATAGTGGGCATAATTCCGGAGCCATTCAGGATGTCATTCAAAAGCTAAAGCAATTAAAATATAACCAATTGCATATTGTTTTTGGAATGGTTAACGATAAAGATAGCTCAAAGATTCTTTCGTTGATGCCCCAAGATGCAGTTTACTATTTTGCCAAGGCGGATATACCCAGAGGTTTAGCGGTGGATGAATTGCAGCAGCAAGCAAAAAAATATCATTTGTTGGGGGAATTTTATCCCTCTGTAAAAGCGGCCTTTTTAACTGCCAGGGAGCATGCTGATGCGGATGATTTGATTTTTGTTGGTGGCAGTGTTTTTATAGTGGCAGAAGTATTGTGATTTTTGATTATTTTTATTACCTTTGTCATACTCACTTATCTATTTACCTAATTTCCTGTATTATACTCCCCTTATTTAATATTTTAATTGAAACAATAGTTTTTTTTGTCCGTACAAAAAGGGACAAGCAATCACCTGCCCAATTTTTCAATCTTCTTAACACAATAAGGAAGGGCTGCTAAGTAGTGTGAAGTAAAATCCCAAACTATCTAACTGCACTTCTTTAAAACAAAACAACAATTATTATGAAAATCAAGGTAAATGTACTTTTATTAGCCTTTTTGATGTTTGCTTACACAGGATGGGCACAGGAAAAATGGACTGGAAACCTTTATTTAGGTGGTAGTTCTTATATGGGAGATCTGGTTCACAGTTCTACTCCCTATTTAAACCAAACAAAGTTGTCTTATGGATTAGGTGCAACTTATTCAATTAAGCCGGCTTTAGGTGTTAGATTTAGTTTTTTACATTCCGGAATTAAGGGTGATGATGCTGTTCGCGGTGATAAAACAGGAAGTTACCCAACCCGAAATGTGAGCTTTAATACCGGAATTAATGAACTTGGTGCTGCGTTAAAATGGAATTTTTTAGAAAAAGAAGGGCAGGAGCAGAAATTTACGCCTTACTTATTTGGCGGGCTGGGTTTTGACTTTATCAACCTAAAGGCCGATTATTCTAATACTCCTTCAGATTTCAGTGCATTAGTTGCTCAGGATAAGACCAATGCAGAGAAGAGCTCTTTCCTTTCTATTCCTTTTGGTATTGGAGCATCTATGAAAATAAATGACCAAATGAGTCTCGGTGCTGAATTGGGATTAAGGAAAGGTTTTACGGATATGCTCGATGGTGTTAGTGCCTTAGGTAATTCAGATAAAAATGACTCCTACACTACTTTTGGATTGACATTGGACTATCGGTTTGCTGATAATGATATGGATGATGATGGAATTGCTGATGATGAAGATCAGTGTCCTGAAGTGTTTGGTGCGGCGAGCGCAATGGGTTGTCCTGATGCGGATGCTGATGGCGTGAAAGACTCCATGGATAAATGTCCCAATACGGCCGGGCTTAAAGAAAAGATGGGTTGTCCTGATGCAGATGGTGATGGTATAATTGATTCAGAAGATGCCTGTCCAAATACGAAGGGATCTTTAATGGGATGCCCGGACTCTGATAAGGATGGCATTGCTGATAAAATGGAGGCAGCATTGGGTACGGATCCCAATAATCCTGATACAGATGGCGATGGACTAAAAGACGGGGAGGAAAATAAAAATGGAAATGGTTCTGTTGATGCAGGCGAAAGTGATCCTCTGGATGTTTGTGACCCATTAATGAAGGCAGGAAGCTGTGATGCCGATGGAGATGGTGTTATTAATAGTGAGGATAAATGTCCGAATAAAGCTGGTGCAAAAGCAAATGGCGGTTGCCCTGATGCTGATAAAGATGGAGACGGTGTTATTGACCGAGAGGATAGTTGTCCGAACATCGCAGGAACGAAAGCGAATAAAGGATGTCCGGAAGTGAAAAAAGAAGTACAGGAAACATTAAATGTTGCTATAAAGAATGTACAGTTTCAGACATCAAGCGCTACTTTGTTGCAGAAATCTAACGCAGATCTTGATAAGATTGTGAAAGTGATGAATGATTACCCTTATTATTCCTTGAAAATCTCCGGACATACGGATAATAGAGGAAATGATGCTTTCAATCAAAAACTTTCTGAGGATAGAGCTAAGTCATGTTTTGATTATTTAGTAAGCCACGGCATCAGTGCTTCCCGTATGACGCACGCCGGCTATGGAGAGACTCAACCAATCGCGACTAATGATACCAAAGCAGGTAGATTACAGAACAGACGTGTAATGTTTGAATTATTTGTCAAGTAATTATAAATAAAAATTATCTCATAATCCCATTCTGTTTTTTACGGAATGGGATTTTTTTATTTCGTAATGTCCTTGGCTTTCTCGATTAGACTTGAAGGTAGTTGTTTATTGGTTTTAGCTCCTAATTCTTTAATTTTTTCGGCCCGACCAATGAGGGTGTCCCCAAATTTTTTAGAATCTGTTAATTTATTCATAGCGCTACTATAGGAGGAGTTTGCCTGATTTAGGCGTTGTCCAATTAGTTGTAAATCTTCTACGAATAAACAGAACTTATCGTATAATAATCCACTTTGGCGAGCGATTTCCAAGACGTTGTGTTTTTGTTTTTCCTGTCGCCATATATAGGAAACCGTTCTTAAAGTCGCCAATAGGGTAGAGGTGGTGACAATGATGATATTGTCATCTAATGCTTTGAGAAAAATATTTTGATCTTTTTGAAGCGCTACGCCCAGGGCAGATTCCAAAGGGACGAATAGCAGGATATAGTCGGGGGAATTGATTTGGTATAATTGGGTGTAATTTTTGCTTTTTAAGTCCGAAATATGCCGTTTTAAACTGATAATATGTTGTTTGAGAAAGCCTTCTTTAAGGGTGGGGTCGTTTTCCTGACTGAATGAGAGATAGGCCGTGAGAGAGACTTTTGAGTCGATGATTAAATGTTTTTCATCGGGAAGGTTAATGATAAAATCCGGTCTTTTGGCTCGTCCATCATGATCAGAAAAAGAAGATTGCGATTGAAAATGGATGCCATTTTGTAAGC
>CAZNCI010000148.1:0-5262 GCA_964571475.1 uncultured Saprospiraceae bacterium
TCTCGACGCCAGGTTCTTAAAATGTTGGTTTTCAAAGAAGTAAGCTCCAAACAAGTTCTTACAATGCTGCAATGCACCAAGGTGCGCAGGGCTTCCTTCCTATCCGATATTCATCAGGTTAAGACAGAGGCGCAGGGAGCCAACTGAAGCCTGAAGACTGCCCACGTCCCATAAGATAACACCTTTTGCTCTGCTCTTTTCCCCCTCCCCAAAAAGATGTCACCTTATGCCAACTGCCCACTGAAGACTGCCAACTGCCAACTGAAGCCTGAAGACTAAAAATATACTACTGAAAAAAGCCTTAATTACTTTTTCCGGGAAGATTCTCCAGCATAAATCTTTTTACATTGCCACCCATCACTTTTGCTATATCGGACTTGGATACACCTAATGCTAAAAGCTCCTGAACGATAAGGGGAAATCCGGTAACATCGATACTGGTATGTGCAGCACCGTCAAAATCTGAGCCCAGTGCGACATAATCGGCTCCGACCAGGTCAATGACGTATTTTATAGATTTAGCTGTACCTTTTATCTTAGTGTCGCAAACTGCCTGTTGAAACATTGCGATGGAAATTAATCCATTTGTTTTGGCGATGGCTTTGATATGTTTATCTGACATATTTCTGACATTATCGCAGATGCCTTTTACGCCTGTATGTGAGCAGACAATTGGTTTTGTCGTCATGGCTAAAATATCATCTATCATTTTTGGGGAGGCGTGTGCCACATCAATAATTATATTTTTTGACTGCATTTTTGTTACTGCCTGTTTGCCAAAGGCCGTCAAGCCGCCATGAGAAACTCCGTGTGCAGATCCGCCTAACTTATTATCAAAAAAGTGTGTTAGTCCAATCATTCTAACCCCTGCGTCGTATAAGACGTCGATATTTTTCAAATCGCCTTCCAGTGCATGAGCTCCTTCGATTCCGAGAAAACCGGCGGTGATGTTGGGTTGATTTTTTCTTTTGCTAAGATAATTCTGAAAATCTTCGCGAGATTCAATAACAGTAAATTTTCCTTTTGACTTTTTTGCAAAATTCTTCAAGCTTTCGCATTGCATTAATGCCCTTTCTTTCAGACTTAACAAAACGTTTAAAGGCTGCCTTTGGGCAAACATTAGGAGGCTTATATTATCAGTTTCGCCGGTGTTTTTATCAAAGTTTAAATTCCGGGGCGTCTTGGTTACAATGGTAAAAGCCTGTAAGCCAATATTGGCTGATAACATTCTGGGAATATCGACCTGACCGTAATCGTGTTTTTTTAAAATATTTCGATCCCATAGAAGTACATCACAGTGCATATCTGCAATAAAATCCAGTGAATGGTAAACTTCCTGCGCTTTTTGCGAAACATCGTAGGGGGGCTTTTGAAAAGTGGCATTTTTCTTCCTATCTACAATGCCTGGAGCAAAAAAAGTAAATAAAAAATAGACAATAAGGAGAGCTGCAACGAATATAATTGTTTTTCTTTTCATGACTTATTTTTATTGGTAAGAGGAAGGAAATATACAAAAAGCCCCGATAAAAATCAGGGCTTTTCATTAATATTTATGGTTTATAATCCTTAATATATCTACTATCTTAGAAAAATATTAAGCCTCCAAACCTTTTTTGACGAAAACTTTAGCTAAATGTGCGCGATATTCACTATCGGCAAAGTGATCGGACATGACCTCCACGCCATCGACGGCATGGGCAGCAGCATCACTATTTCCGTTATAAGCATTTTCAACAGCGACGGCTCTATACGGTGTGTCGGATACCCCGGTTATGCCCACTTTAACCTTTCCTCCATCTTTCACGGTGGCGACGCCTACTACGGCAAAACGAGAAGCAGACTGGTAGAATTTTTGATAATTACCCTTGTCCACTTTTGGGAATCGTATCGCTGTAATAATTTCATCTTCTGCCAAAGCCGTAGTGAAGATGCCTTCAAAAAAATCGGTAGCGGCAATGGTTCTTTTGCCATTTTTTCCCTCTACTTCTATTTTTGCATCACAAGCCAATACCGTAGCCGGATAATCGGCAGAAGGGTCGGAATGTGCCAAACTACCTCCAATAGTGCCTCTATTGCGCACCTGCACATCTCCAATAGTTTTGGCCGTTTGGGCCAGAATATTGACCTTACTGTTGATTAGGTCGGAGCTCAAAATAGCCTTATGGGTGCAATTGGCGCCTACAACTACTTCATCACCCTCTTCTGTGATGGTATTCATATTGTTAATCCCGCTAATATCAATCAATATTTCGGGTCTGTTTAATCTCAATTTCATAGCAGGAATCAAACTGTGTCCTCCTGACAAAATTTTAGCATCATAACCATGTTTGTCAAGCAAACTAACTGCTTCACTTACGGAAGATACTTTTATATAATCAAATTTTGATGGTATCATAATACTTTAAATTTAAAATTAATTTTGCATTGCCTTCCAAACGCGTTGTGGTGTCAGTGGCATTTGAATATCTGTAACCCCTAAATGTGCCAAAGCATCCACGACCGCACTTACAACTGCAGGAGTGGAACCAATCGCTCCCGCTTCACCTGCTCCTTTAGCTCCAAGTGGATTATGAGGACAAGGCGTAACGGTCCGGTCTGTTTCAATCATAGGTAGGTCATCTGCTCTTGGCATGGCATAATCCATATAGGAGCCGGTAATCATCTGTCCGGCATCATCAAAGACAACTTCTTCTAATAATGCCTGACCGATACCTAAGACAACACCTCCATGTATCTGTCCATCAACAATCATTGGGTTCATAACATTCCCAACATCATCACAGGCAACAAAACGTTTTAATGTCACTTTTCCGGTATCTTTACATACTTCAACAACGGCAATATGCGCTCCGAATGGGAATGTAAAGTTAGTAGGATCATAAAAGCTAGAGAAATCTAAGCCAGGCTCTAGACCTTCAGGGTAATCATGCGGCACATAAGCCGTCAGTGAAACATCCCCAAAGCCAATGGATTTATCGGTTCCTTTTACCGTCCATTTTCCTTCGGCGTATTCCAAATCTTCAACAGAAGCTTCCAGTTTGTGCGCGGCAATTTTGGCGCCCTTTTCAAGTACTTTATCAATGGCTTTAATGATGGCACTGCCACCAACTGCCAGACTTCTTGAACCATAAGTTCCCATTCCAAACGCGACCTGCTCTGTATCTCCATGAATGATCTCAATATCATCCATCGGAATGCCTAATTTATCAGCTGCGAATTGTGCAAAAACTGTTTCGTGCCCTTGTCCATGTGAGTGAGACCCGGTGTAAATACTGACCTTTCCCGTTGGTTGAACCATGACATGACCTACTTCGTAAAGTCCTGCCCGAGCTCCGAGTGCTCCAACCACGGCAGATGGTGCAATACCACAGCCTTCTATCCAGGTCGAAATACCGAGTCCCAGTAATTTTCCATTTTTTCGAGCTTCGGCCTGTTCTTTTCTGAAGTCCTCGTAGCCTACTGTTTTTAAAGCGCGTTCTAAAACAGGCGCATAATTTCCGCTATCGTATTGCAATGCAACCTGAGTTTGATAACCGGGCTCCTTGACCCCATCGAAAGCTGGAATGAAATTTTTAAACCTAATCTCCGCAGGATCCATCCCCATTTCTTTAGCTGCTTTGGAAACCATTCGCTCTATTAGATAGGTCGCTTCGGGGCGGCCGGCACCCCGTAGTGCATCGACTGCAACCGTATGCGTAAATGGTGCGGTGACGTTTAGATGTATTAATGGTGTCGTATATAATCCCTGAAATAGCGTTCCGTGCAAATAAGTTGGTACAGCTGGGGCAAAGGTAGAAAGGTAGGCACCCATTGAGCAGTGCTCATCCGTAAGGTGTGCGACAATCTTACCCTCTTTATCAAAACCCATTTTTGATTTAACCACATGATCTCTACCATGTGCATCCGTTAAAAAGGCTTCGCTCCGATCGGAGGTCCATTTAATGGGTCTTCCGATTTCTTTACTGGCCCAGGTTAATAAGGCTTCTTCTGTATAATGATAGATTTTACTGCCAAAACCACCGCCAACATCGTAGGAAACAACCCTTACTTTATGCTCGGGGATGCCGAGTGCGAAGGCACACATCAACAAACGAATCAAATGGGGATTTTGAGTACTGGTATAAAGTGTCCATCTATCTCCATTGACATCGTAGTCGGCGATATAACTCCGGGGTTCGATGGCATTCGGAGCCATTCGGTTGTTGACAAATTCCATTTCGGTTACGTGGTGGGCACTTTCCAGTGCTTTTTCAACTTCTGCCCGATCATTGCCGATACACCAGTCGAAGGCCCGATTATCCGGAAACTGACTATGCACCAAAGGTGCTCCCTTTTCCATCGCTTTTTTAGGGCATGTTACGGCTGGTAATTCTTCATATTCTACTTCGATCAATTCGGCAGCATCTCTGGCTAACTCCAGCGTTTCGGCAATGACAATGGCAACGGCTTCACCGACATGGCGGATGACACCCTTTGCCAGTAATGGGTGCTGAGGTTCCCGCATGGTTTCCCCGTCTTTGAAATCTACCTGCCAGCCACAGGGAACACCGTATTGTCCGCAGTCATCTTCCGCTGTAAATACCGCAACGACGCCTTCTGCATTTTTTGCTGCGTTGGTATCAATGCTTAAAATATTAGCATGGGCATACGGGCTTCTTGCGAAAGCGGCATGGGTCATATAAGGTAATTTGATATCATCTGTATATTTACCCTGACCTTTTAAGAAGCGATTATCTTCTCTTCTTTTTATTGATTTTCCTATATATTTTTCCATGATTAGCTTTATATTTTTTCAGCCGCATGCTGAATAGATTTAACAATATTGTGATAGCCCGTACATCTACAAAAATTTCCTTCTAATCCATGCCGAATTTCTTCTTCGCTGGGATTGGGATTGTTTTTCAGAATGTCCGCTGCGGTCATAACCATTCCTGGTGTACAAAATCCACATTGTAATCCGTGATTTTCTTTAAAAGCTTCTTGGATAGGGTGTAGATTTCCTCCATCCGCCATTCCTTCAATTGTGGTGATTTCACATCCATCTGCCTGTACGGCTAATAGGGTGCAGGATTTTACGGCATCACCATTAAGATGAATGGTACATGCCCCACAACTACTGGTGTCGCAACCGATATGCGTACCTGTAAGGTTCAGTATTTCTCTCAAATATTGAGCCAGGCTCATCCTTGGCTCAACATCATGCGAATACTGCTTTCCGTTGATTGTTGTTGTAATTTGCATAATTCAATGATTGTTAATTTT
>CAZNCI010000148.1:5362-9233 GCA_964571475.1 uncultured Saprospiraceae bacterium
TTGATGTTTTTCTATTTCTTTTTCCAAATCCTTAAAGAACTGCTTCGACAAGGTACTGATGACTCCGCCCATGATCCGTTGCCCCATTCTTGCCAACATACCCGACATTTTTGCTTCGCCTGTATATTGAATCTCTGTTTCGCCATCTTCCTGTGGAATGAGTTTCATGCTAATTTCTGCCGTTGCATTGCCGATTTTACTCTTTTGATCCAATACAACGAGACAACTTTCACCCTCTACCTTATTTTCTATAGCTAAATCTCCTTTGAATTCACCTCGTACCGGACCTACCCGAACTTCAGAAATAGCGTGGTATTTATCCACTCCATTTTCTTCCAATGTTTTAATTCCCGGGGTGATTTTCTCGAGAATGTTGGGGTCAATAACGAGCCCCCAAATTAAAGCAGCAGGTGCTTTAATTCTATATTTTCCTGTGATTTTCATATCTTTAAGTAGTTTATAAATTATAATACGCTAATTGTTTACTATACTTGTAGCAAATACAAAGAAATATCATAAGATATTTCAAACTCCAAATTAATAAAAAGTGTATGGCTCAAATGACAATTAAGTATTATGCCTGCAAGTTAGCAATTTATTATAAAAATAAAAAAAAAATATTTATTTTTATGCGATTATTGTATTTAGTGAAAACTAAATTCAGGTTCTAGCGGGCAATTTTCAAAATAAATAAATGAGTGAACCGCTTGGCAACCTTCATCCTTTGACGAAATCTGATTTTATTATTTCGCTGTATTCTAATAACTAAAATTTTCAAGAAATGAAAGAAATTTCTGATATTATAAAGACTTATAACGACTTAGATTTATCCAATACCAAGGTGGCTTTAGCAACGGTCATTTATGTGGAAGGGTCTTCTTATAGGCGTTCGGGGGCGAGAATGCTCGTACAGGACAATGGCGTTTGGATGGGGGGGATTAGTGGTGGTTGTCTGGAGGGAGATGCCCTGAAAAAAGCCAATTATTGTATCGCCCGCAATAAAGTGGATGTCGTTCGATACGATACGTCCAATGAAGACGAAGAACAAATTGGCGCAGGGCTGGGGTGTGAAGGGATTATAGATGTACTGCTCTCGCCCATCGTTCAGGAAGATGAAAAGAATCCCATTCGCATTTTGGAATCCTGTCTGGACGACAGAAAAATCAATTGTCTGATTACAATCATTTCCTCGGATGTAAACGGACTTTCAGCGGGAGAGATGTACAAATTCGACCCATCATTATCCCTTCCTGATCCACTCGTTGCAGATATACATTCGGCGCTCAATTCCGGTCGGTCATGTGTCAAGACTTATGAGCAGCTATCGGTCTTTATCGAAATTTTACCCCCTACGCTTCACTTGGTATTATTTGGAAGCAGCTACGATATATATCCACTTTTACGGCTTGGGAATGAATTGGGCTGGAAGATGAGCGTGGTCACCAATCCTTCCAAAGCGAGCAATAAGATGAAGCGCCTGAGTACACAGATATACGCCAAAGAAGAGGTCGTCCCTTATGATGATTTTACGGCATTTGTATTGATGGCACATGATTATCAAACGGATAAAGACAATCTATTGATGGCCTTACAGTCTGATGTACCCTATGTCGGAATGCTCGGTCCTTTAAAACGAAGAAATAAATCCCTCAGGGAGCTTCAGCAGGAAGGTCATTTCTTTACAGAAAAACAACTTCAAAGGTTATACAACCCCATTGGATTAGATATTGGCTCTTCCGCTCCTGAAGAAATTGCATTGGCTATTTTAGCAGAAATAAAAGCGCATTTTTCCAATAGAAACGGGGGCTTCCTAAAAGCAAAAATGGGCACCATTCACGAGCGTATTGAATTTTAAATTAGACCTTTAACCGCAATACTGCTTCCACTACTTTTTTGACGGTTTGATTTATTTCATCATCCGTTGTGGGTCTGCCCAGGCTAAATCGAATGGAGGATAGGGCATCTTCATCCGACAAATGCATGGCTTTTAGTACATGGGATGGTAATATGGAGGCTGAATTACAGGCCGACCCCGAAGATACGGCAATGTGGGTACTTAGTGCCAACATTAAATCTTCTGCTACGATACCTTTAAATAACAGATTGCTAATATGTGGCATTCTGTTAGTAGTATCGCCATTTATTATTACATGATCGAGGGCAGTTAATAGCTGGCTTTCTAAATAATTGCGTTGGTGCTTTAATTGTTGAGTATCGGTGGCGTAGTTTTTTTGAGCTATTTCTGCCGCTTTGCCAAATCCTGCGATGGCGGGTACATTCAGGGTGCCGGAACGCCTTTTTCGCTCGTGTTGTCCCCCATTTTGCTGCTCCTGAATGCTGATTCCCTTCCTAATATAAAGTGCACCAATTCCTTTGGGACCGTATATTTTATGTGACGAAAAGGCCATCATATCTATTCCTGATTCCTGGGGATATACTTCCATTTTTCCGACGGCCTGGGTTGCATCTGAAAAGAAAATCACTTCACTTATGGCACAGATTTTAGCGATTTTATCTACCGGATGAATTAGCCCCGTTTCATTATTTACATACATGATAGATACGAGTGCGGTGTTTTTTCTAATGGTATTCTCCAGCGTCTTTAAGTCGATATTGCCCTTTGTATCTACCTCCAGATAAGTGATTTCTGCTTCGTGGTTTTTCTCCAGATAAGCACAGGTGTCGAGTACGGCTTTATGTTCTGTTTTGACTGTAATAATGTGGTTTTTGCCCTGTTTGCGGGCGATTTCATACAGACCTTTTATTGCTAAATTGATTGATTCTGTTGCGCCACTGGTGAATACAATATCTTTGGGATCAACCTGAATTAAATTGGCGACTTGTTTCCTTGCCTTATCCACCCCTTCTCTGGCATCCCAGCCCGGCAGATGTGTTCTACTTGCCGCATTGCCGTAGAATTGTGTAAAAAAAGGCAACATTACCTCAAGTACTTCCTCATTGACGGGAGTTGTGGCATTATAGTCTAAGTATATCATAAAATTTGTACCTTTGGGCTACAAAGTTACAAAATGATTTCAGCAATTGTACTAGCCGCCGGTACTTCTTCCCGGATGGGGCAAAAAAATAAATTATTACTCTCGTTTAAAGGGCGTACGTTCATCCAGCAGGTAGTGGAGCAACTATTGCAAAGTAAGGTGGGCGAAGTCATTGTTGTGCTGGGACATGAAGGGGACGAAATTGAGCAACTTTTGTCCCAAAATAAAGTTCGTTTTGCCATCAATGATAATTATAAATCGGGCATGACCTCCTCCATTCAAGCGGGGGTCAAAGCCAGCGATCTGCAGTCGGATGGTTATTTGATTTGTTTATCCGATATGCCGTTTTTAATGACAGAAGATTATAATCAAATGTGTGCAATCGTTACGGGCAACCGGGAAATAGGCGTTCCATTTTACAGGCACCATAAGGGGAATCCCGTTTTTTTTTCAAAACACTTCAAAAACGACATTTTAGATCACAAAGCACCCGAAGGTTGTAGAGCGATCGTTCAAAACAATGCCCAATACATCATCAAAGTTCACTTCGACCATCCTCGTATTTTGAGAGATATAGATACGATGGAGGATTATGAAAAGGCCGGTTTGACCCCATGATTGCGATCGAATGGGGATGAGTGGGTGTCTATAATAAGACTAGTGGAGCCAAGAACTAAATGGCATAGCTATTTTTTTGACATATAATATTGAAAATACAGGTGCATACGAATGTTCATGAAGAAAAAAGCCGCAAAAAGGGCAGGAAGGCTGGTTTTAATCGAGGATAGGAGAAAATTGACGGCTTGCAAAAAAGGCTATTTTGATTATTTGAGTGAGAAAATCAGCAGAAAATCCAAGAGACTGACAAGGAATAA
>CAZNCI010000149.1:0-9124 GCA_964571475.1 uncultured Saprospiraceae bacterium
TGCCAATATGGGTAAATCGGGTATTGAATATTTCTCCTTTGGAAAAATCACTATCTAAGCCACCCCCTTCTGTGTTGGAAAAGACGGAATTTTTCATTACAAAAGTAGATCGAATGACATTCAGAGCATCTTCGCAATGGTTATTTCTAAAAACGCAATGATCAAAATTGACAGCTGCTTCATAAAAATTAACGGCTCCTGACATCGCCTGCCCATGACCGACAAAACTTTGCTGCCCGTCAAAAATCACGTAATTTAAGTTTGAGGGGGTCTTTGGCTGCAAGACAGAAAGTCCCCTGCCTGTTGCATCCGACGATTGAAAAAGTACCGGCTGGCCTTCCGTCCCATGGGCAATAATCGGGGAATAGGACAGGATGTAAGCACCTTTAATTAAATTGCAGGTGCCTCCCTCGGAGAAAATCACCTGATAACCCTCTGGGATAATTATCGGCTTTTCTATATCCAGTTCGCCCGACAAAAAGAAAATCTTCTTTCCTTCCAATCGGTAATATTTTCCAATAAAATCACCGATATTCCCCTTTCGATTTTTTATAAACAAATGCGTATCGCCCCTCGAAATCTCCCCTGTTTTTGTATGAAAAACACGATCTACTCCCGGCAATTTATAAAATACGTACCGGGCATTGTCGTGAGCCGCAATTTTGACTACAGTCATAGGAAATTGATGCTGCTGAACATCCTGATAAAGATATGGGTTTAGCGGATAATCACCCAATAAGGTATCTCTATCTATCCTTCTTTGATAACGACGGGATGGTCTGCCCGAGAGCCATAAATTCACGGAGTCAGAAAGGACATTTTTCTGTATGCCGAAACCAATAACCCGAATAGCCAGAGCGTGTTTATTCCCGATAATCATCGAGTCCTCTCCAATAATCCTTTGGGCTGAAACACTAAAATCATCAAAGGGTAACAACAAAGAATGTACGTATTTGGCTTCTTCCAAAAAATCACTCAGGGTATATTGATAATCCTTAAATTCGGATTGTATAAGTGGCAATAATGCAGCCCACTTCGGTCTAACCTCCTGTATGAAATCGTTAAAATAAGCAGCCGTACTATACTGGAACAAATAGCGGTAATACAAGGTCAAAAACCGTTTATTACCCAGTAGCTGATGAAAATAGGGATTATCATCACTTACTCCTCCCTCACCCAACAATCGGTATCGCCGTTCCGGTTTCGCACCAAAACCATCAAAACCAATAGGCTCCAATTTCCCCAAAACAGGGTTAAAATAAAACCGCTGATTGTGCCAGGTCAGAGCGTGGTGAGCATTGAACAAATCGGCAATAGCATAGTATTTCGCAAGCTTGTCCAGATCAAAAACATCTTCTACACCAAGCGTTCCCTGCTGAAAGCCCTCCAACAATATGGAGGCCGTTTTCCAGGCAGCATCCAAAGTAGGATTTTTGCGAATTGTTTTTTCGTTAAAAACTTTAGTAGGGGCATTTTTTCGCTCCATGATTGCCATCAAATCATCCTGTTTTTGGTATCCATGATTGGCTAATTGCCGGTTAATACCCAGCCAAAAGCCTTCTTCTGATAATTTTAAGATAGGTCCTTCCCGCCTATGCTGCCGTTCTAATAATTGTTTTTCAAAATGTTCCTCCAGTGCATAAAGCCCCAGTTCTTTGTCATTTAGCCCCAGCCGGACAAAGTCGTAATAGGTCGTCAATACACCCTCTCTTTTCCAAAATTCATGAAGGAGCCATTCATGTAAATGATAACGGGTACTTGGCGTATGTACTGAAAAGGTCTTTAATCTATTCCAGCTCCTCCCCTTCTTTAAAGCAATACGAAAGGACCATTTTTCCCCTTGCAGGTGATCCGTCCAATCTCCTTTGAGGCGTAATTTTACGGGAAACACCCGATTGGAATCGGACATTTGGGCATCGACCCAGTCCTTTTTCCCCTGTATTAACAATCCGGCTGCAAGGGCTTCTTTTCGTTTTTTCTCCAACACCCGCATTGACTTTGAATCAATATTAAGCCCAAGATGGACAATACCGGCTCGCTCCCCAGCAACGACATCCGGCTGCGAAATAATCATATCATCAAAATAATGGGCAAATTTTCCCTCCGTATAAACGTATGCCTGCAACTCATTAGGCACATTCTCGTAAGGAATAAATAGTGAAACCTGAAATTGCTCCCAATCGCCAACCCGAGCGACAGAGACACCCGATTCAATGTAAAGATCCGGGGCATCAACCCCTTTTATGACCAGTTTGGCACGAGCTGAGGGTTGCCGAAAATGCCAAATGGCCACCTGCCATAACTGCCCTCCTTTTATGCCATCCCAATTTGTCGTCAGGGCGTATTGAATACCCTCTGACTTCGGAATTTTACAGGAGAAATTACCGGAATGGGCCTGTTCCGAACTCTGCCATTCACCTTTTAAAAATGTTCGTCCTTTTGTGACAAACAAATCCCCTTCCACCTGTTCTGCATCACAATAAAACAGGCTTTGAGCTGGCTCAAATTTTGTCTTTGCGGGGCGATTTTTGACCAAAAACCATAGAGAAGTCAATACAAGGAAAAATACGCCCACCAACAGCAGGCGGTCCTCCCATTTTTTTGTATGATCCCTCTTATGCCCCAATGATTTCATAAGGAAATATCCGGTTGATTGATGATGGATAGGCTAGTTTGGGGCGAAAGGGCAGTGATCTGCTTTTTCATTTCGCTTAGCTGCTTCAAATTAGCAATTTCACAGGAAAAACTTAAATCCAAGCCTTTTTCCAGTGTATCCATTCTACGCAATTGTGTAGAGACCAGCGTTTTGTCCAAGATACCAATTACCGGTTCCAAATCTTCGATATCCGTTGTAATATTGACAAATATTTTAGCTTCGTCTTTGAAGGCACTTTTTCCACCAAGGAGTTTACCAAGTAACAATAACAGCAAAATCACCGTAAAAGCAACGATCGCCAAAACGGGCTGATTCGCACCGCCAGCCAGCCCTAAGCCAATGGCAATGAATAAGTAAGTCAACTCCTCCGGCTCCTTAATGGCAGCACGATAACGCACGATTGACAATGCTCCCACCAAACCCAAAGAAAGGGCAATGGATGACTTCACAATCATAATAATCAGTAAAGTGCCCAATGCAAGCGGCAGGAAATTAATGGAAAATCGTCTCCGATTATTCACCGTCTGTGCATATTTGATATAAAAAAGCCGTAAGATACCGACCAAAACCGCTGTTACGATGATATTTAACAAAAATTCATCCAGAGGAATGTTTTGCGAAAATTCCTGGATATACTTTTCCTGTATTTTGTCTAAGATATTCATTTCATCAATTTCAAAGCTTCATCAACCTCCTGTACGGGCAATTTACAGACTTTATCCTGACAGACATAAATCATCGTCACCCCATCTGCTAATTTATCTTTTAATAGCTCTAATGAGCCTTCTGATTTTCCGCCAAGGAAAACGGCATTAGGTAAATAATGCGCCATCATTTCCGCGCGTTTATTTTCGTAATCCTCCCCCAAAATAGCCACTTCGTAAGGTGGATTCGCCATTTGCTCCATCAAAATACACCAATTGGAGAAAAAAGTCGGATGATCATTGCCCACTATATTAGGTTCGACATTGTGTAACATCTGCCCCGCCATCTGGATATACTCCGGCTTGTAGAGGTATGATCCCAAGGTAAATAATGCCCTGGCCATACTGGAATTAGACCCGGGTATTACATTATCACTTAACTCCTGTTTGCGAGCGATTAAAGCCGGATCAACATCCGAAGTATAATTAAAAAATCCGTTTTCTTCATTATAAAAATGAGCAATGGTATAAGCCGTCAAACCATCGGCTTTTTGTAACCATTGTTCGTCAAAAGTAATCTCATATAAGGCAGTAAATGCCTGAATGGTGAGTGCGTAATCATCCAAAAAGGCATTGATGGATGACTTCCCATTTTTGAAATTTCGATTCAATCGAAAATCTTTATCCATGGCATTGGAGGAGATAAAATTGGCGCTTTGCAAAGCAATTTTTCGATATTTTTCGATATCCAGTGCCTTATACGCATCCACATACCCTTTCAACATTAAGGCATTCCAGGCAGTGAGGATTTTATCATCCAAACCGGGATGAATTCGGGCTTCTCTGGCGGTTAATAATTTGGCAGCAGCCTCATGGATCGTCGTTTTTAAATCTGCCTCAGTTATATTAAATTTTGCGGCAAGATCAGCATCCTTTTTTCTACGATAAAGAATATTATTACCACGTTCCCAATTGCCGCTTTTAGTCACTTCATAATAGGCATTGAATATAGCCGCAATTTTTTCATCCCCGAGAATAGAGTCTATCTCGCTTTTTTTCCAAACGTAATACTTGCCTTCTTCCCCATCGCTATCGGCATCTAAAGAGGAGTAAAACCCTCCACTTTTATCGGTCAATTCCCTTTCGACGAAAGTCAGACTGGACTCAATAACATCCTTATACAGGGGATTATTGGTTAAACTGTACATTTGGGAATAAAGGCTAATCAATTGCCCATTATCGTATAACATTTTTTCAAAATGGGGTACTTTCCACTTGCCATCGGTTGAGTACCGGGCAAAACCACCGCCAATTTGATCGTAAATCCCCCCCATCGCTAATTTGGTCAGGGTCAGATCAACCGCTTCAAAAGCCTGGGTGTTTTTTGTTTTGTAAAAATACCGCAATAAAAAATCATAATTATTAGGCATGGGAAACTTAGGCGCCCCTTTTCTACCCCCTTCTTTGAAATCAATGGCATCAATATAATGGCTAAAAATACCATCCAACTTCTCCTGTGTAAAATCAAAATCACCGCTTCTTTTGGCAATTAATTCACTGCTTTGAATGCCTTGTGTCAACTGGCTGGCATATTTTTCCAGCTCCTGCGGGCTATTTTGCTGTTTGTCACTAAAAGTGCCCAAAATTTTCATCCATTGATCTTTTGGAAAATACGTCCCAGCCCAAACCGGACGCCCATCGGGCAAAGCGAACACATTTAAGGGCCATCCACAACTTCGTCCACCGGACAATTGACAGGCCGTCATATAAACATCATCAATATCCGGGCGCTCTTCCCGATCGACCTTAATGGCGACAAAGTGGTCATTCATCATTTTGGCGACGATGGTATCCTCAAAAGATTCGTGTTCCATCACGTGACACCAATGACAGGCGGCATAACCCACACTAATAATTAGCATTTTATTTTCAGCCTTGGCCTTCGCAAGAGCTTCCTCGCCCCAGGGATACCAATTGACCGGATTGTGCGCATGCTGTAGCAAATAAGGACTACTCTCATGGATCAGGTTATTGGTGAATTTATGGTCAGTTTCGGACTGGGTCGTCTGTCCTGAAGATTTGCAGGCAGAAAGACTAATCAAGACAATTAAAGCCCAAAAGCCGGTAAATTTTGAGAAATTAACATTTATATTCATAATTTTCGGTATATTTGGGGGCAAATATACTTGGAAGTTAGCGATTCTGGGTATCAACATGGAACTTTTCTTAGGTATTCTTTTGTTTACAATAAGTCAAAAGAGATCAATCCCTCTATATTTTTTGACCTTTTGTTAACGAAAACTACAATAAGATGAATGCAAAATGGAGAACACTGAATGGCAGGAAATTCCAACGTCCCATTTATGAGGTCGTTGAAGAAACCATTCAGAGAGAAATCAAAGCCGGTTATAAACTCAAAGTTTGTATTGGTACCGACTCACAGGTGCGCGGTAAACGAATAGAATTTGCTACCGTCATTGTATTTCTACGTGAAAAAAGAGGCGGTTTTATGTTTATCAATAATTATGCCATGGAGCATGAGATGAGCATCCGGGAACGAATGATTACCGAGGTCGCCAAATCCGTCGAAATTTCTTATACATTATGTGATTTACTGGATAAATACCACGTTGGACTGGAAGTTCACGCCGATATTAATACCGATCCGCACTTCAAATCAAACGTCGCATTAAGGGAAGCCATGGGGTATATCCTGAGCATGGGCTTTGTCTTTAAAGCCAAACCGGATGCCTTCGCCAGCTCGTCTTGTGCGGATAAGGTGATATGAGGGCTTTGATTGAGGGGGAAACGAAAGGAATGGCAAGTATTAGCTGCTGGCTTTTTTTATTTTTCAGTTTGCTGAAAATGGAATAAAGCCGTTTTGATTTAAAAAATCATTTGTGAAGATATCTGAAATTTGCCTGTCAATATTTTGGATATCTTCTCTAGATAAAAGTATTGTTGTCTGGTGGATGAATTCAAGAAGGTTATCTTCTTCTCGAAAGTTATAAAAAGTTAGTCTTCCAACTTCTTCTTCCTTTTCTCCCCGCACCTTATCGTAAGCTGTTCCAAGTCTATGATATTTGACGGTTTTTAGATTTGTTTTAAAAAATCCATAATCGTAAGACCAACTTATTGATTTTGTATTAACGATTAATACTTCATTTCCAAAAAGATTCCAAAGGAGATATTTTAATGGTAAACCAATGAATAAAAATATAATAATCAAAATAGGAATTATCAAAGAAACCACCTCTTCAGATTTTATATGAAAGAGCCCCACTAAAACTGCAATTACTTCCGCAATCACAAAAAAGCTCAAAATTCGAGTTCCAATTTTAGAGGCATTCACCCTAATTTTGATATATGCATTAATACCATTAGTTGATATAACAATTCTATTTTCCAATTGATTCCAGTTTTTAATTTTGTTGCGTTTCGATGGTAAAAATAGGTGTTTTTTTGAAATTTTTGGATTTTTTTTGCAGTTTGAAGAGCTACTACATACGATGTACCGACATTAGGAGGCATAACGTATGTAGCTCATTTCAAGCAGAAGTCATCCCGCTCTCAAACAGTTTTTGATCCTCACTTTTATGCAATCTCCCCCACTTCTGCATCCAATCATCAGAGAGCATCTTTTATCACCATTTAAATACTCAGATCATGAAAAATCTATTTTACGCTTTTACAGCAATGCTGCTACTGATTTCCCTTTTGGCTTTTTCCGCTACAGAGACTGCACTCCGCGGAAAAGTAACGGATAAAGTAACACGCGATACCCTTCTCTTTGCCAATATCACTCTTTATCAAAATGGAAAAATAATTGACGGTACAACAACTGATTTGGATGGCAACTATCAGTTCCTGAATATCACTCCCGGCACCTATGATATTGAAGCGAGTTTCCTTGGATACGAAAGTCGGAAAATCATCAACGTGAAAGTGATGGAAGGAATGGACAATAAACTGGATATCCAACTAACACAATTGAGCACATCACTTGAGGAAATAGTCATAACGGCATACCGCATCCCTATGATGGAGGTTGACCAATGCACTCAGGGGAACACGATCACCCCCTCCCACGCTGCAAAACGCAAACAAAACCGTAGAAAAAAGAAAAATCATATTGCCGCTGAAAATTTATCCATTAATTCGTATCTCAGAATGGCGCCCCCTACCCAAAATATGCGTAGAGAAACGCCCGCCTCTCCGTCACACGGCATCCGGGATACCATCAGCGACTCTGGCAGCGAAACTTACGAAAGCATCGTAGAAAATCCCTTCATTCGTCCACAACACGACCCGCTTTCTACCTTTTCGATTGATGTAGATGCAGCTTCGTATAGCAATATAAGGCGATTCATCAACAATGGTAACTTACCGCAAAAAGATGCCGTTCGTATCGAAGAAATGATTAATTATTTTAATTACGATTATCCGGAACCAACGGGAGAACATCCCTTTGAAATTATCACAGAACTATCGGATTGCCCCTGGCAACAAGAACACAAACTCCTACATATCGGTCTGCAGGGAAAACACATCGCAACGGCTGATCTGCCCGCCAGTAATTTGGTCTTTTTATTAGACGTATCAGGCAGTATGGGATCGCAAAACAAACTGCCTTTATTAAAGGAATCCCTTGCGCTTTTAGTCGATAATTTACGGGAAAAAGACAAGGTGACCATCGTCGTTTACGCCGGTGCTGCCGGTTTGGTACTCGAACCCACCAATGGCACTGACAAAAATAAAATCAAGGAAGCACTCACTAATCTCAATGCCGGTGGCTCAACGGCCGGAGGAGCTGGCATTCAGCTCGCTTATAATATGGCCAGAAAAAGCTTTATCCAGGGTGGTAACAATCGGGTCATTCTCGCTACGGATGGAGACTTTAATGTAGGTCTTCAAAATGACAATGATTTGGTCAAACTCATCGAAAAAGAAAGAAATAGCGGTGTATTCCTCACCGTTTTGGGATTTGGAACGGGTAATTATCAGGATGCCAAGATGCAAAAACTAGCCGACAAAGGCAATGGTAATCACGCCTATATTGACAATTTGTCGGAAGCCAAAAAAGTACTCATCAATGAATTTGGTGGTACATTATTCACCATTGCCAGGGATGTGAAATTACAATTGGAGTTCAACCCTGCACATATTGCCGGTTACAGACTCATTGGATACGAAAACAGATTGCTGGCGAATGAAGATTTCAATGACGACACCAAGGATGCAGGAGAGCTAGGAGCGGGACACACCGTCACGGCACTTTATGAAATTATTCCGGCTGGTCAAAACAGTCCGTTTTTAGCAGATATTGATGATTTGAAATTTCAAAAAACAAAGACACGAACCAAAGCAAAACGCACCAATGAATGGGTGCACATCAAATTCAGGTACAAAAAACCGGAAGGCAGAAAAAGCCTCCTGATAGAAAGAGCCGTTGTGAATCAAAATACAAAACTAAAAGACAGCTCTAATAATTTTAAGTGGTCGGCTGCTGTGGCAGAATTTGGATTATTGCTAAGAGATTCCAAATATAAAGGTAAGGCTACCTGGTCGCGTTTGCCTGACAAAGCGAAAAATGGCAAGGGGGATGATAAAAATGGCTATCGACAGGAAATGATTGATTTGATACAAAAGGGCAGCCTTTTAGCAGCAAACAAGAAATCCGATGGATAAAATCAGGTTTTTTAACCATAAAAAGATTAAAAACATGGCTCAAAATTAGCTTTTTTCACTATTAAAAAGTACATTGCCACTCTAGTGGCTTAAGAACTAAGTTATTCCTATATTAAACGCCGTCTCAGCAATTCCC
>CAZNCI010000150.1:0-4861 GCA_964571475.1 uncultured Saprospiraceae bacterium
TCCCCAAAAGATGTCACCTTATTCATCCAACTGCCAACTGAAGACTGAAGACTGCCCACTGAAGCCTGCCCACTGAAGACTGCCTACTGCCAACTGCCGACTGAAGACTGCCCACTGCCAACTGAAGACTGCCAACCGCCCACTCCCCATAAGATAACACCTTTTGCTCTTCTCCTTTTCCCTTCCCAAAAAGATGTCACCTTATGCCAACTACCAACTGAAGACTGCCAACTGAAGACTGCCAACTGAAGACTGAAGACTGCCGACTGAAGACTGCCGACTGCCAACTGAAGACTGAAGACTGCCCACTGAAGACTCCCAACTGATCCAGTGAATATATTAGCGGGGACTTGAAATCAAAGTTTTAATTGATTTTCGGCAACGACCCAAAACAAATATGTCCTTTTCCCCCTTTTTTTAGCTATTCTTCCGACAAAGTAATTTTTTCTCAAAAATTCGCTTTTTATATTTAAAAAATATATAGTACTATTGCCTAATTAAATAACAAAACAACTATCTACCGTGATTAAAACAGCCTTCCGATTTTTATTTTTTTTACTCTTGTGCAGCCCTATTGTTAGTTTTGCACAATCCCATAATCCATGGACTTTTCAAATTGAAAATGCCCAGGAAAAATCAAATGCCCTTCGTAAAATAATCCCGGATAAATACAAGGTGGTCGCATTGGATATAAATTCCATTGAAAATTTATTACACAATGCCCCCAATCGGTTTTCCGGTCAGGCCAAACAAAATGCCATTGATATATCCTTCCCTTTGGCAGATGGCACTTTTGAATCGTTCCGGGTCGTTAGAGCTGATGTGCTGCATCCCGATTTGGCAGCAAGATTCCCAGAAATTCGCTCCTATGCCGGTTATGGCATAAAAGACGCCGCTGCCTTTATTCGTTTCGATATTACTCCTGCAGGGCTTCACGCCGTGATCTACTCCTCCCAATACTCCAGCATTTACATAGATCCTTATATGGAGGGCAATAGATCCCGCTACGTCTCCTATTACACCAAAGATTATCATCGCAAAAACAAACCCCATTTTGTATGTGGCGTAGGCGATCAGCCAATATCAAAACAGACCGCTCCTCCATCTTCCGGTGGGGCCGAAAAATCACTTATAGGAGACTGTATGCTTAGAAAATATCGACTTGCCCTGGCTTGTACCGGAGAATACGCTCAATTTCACGGTGGCACCATCGGTCAGGTACTCGCAGCCATGAATACCTCCATGATGCGTGTGAATGGTGTGTATGAGAGAGAGGCATCTATTACCATGGAAATTATCCCCAATAATGATGAAATTATCTTCCTGGATGCAGGCACAGATCCTTATACCAATAATAATGGGAATGCCATGCTCGATCAAAACCAAACCACTATTAACAACATCATAGGCATTCAAAATTATGATATTGGTCACGTATTTAGTACGGGAGGAGGAGGAATTGCCTCTCTTCGGGCTCCCTGTACGAGTAGAAAGGCAATGGGGGTAACTGGACGGGGGAGTCCAGTGGGTGATTTTTTTGATATTGACTATGTCGCTCACGAAATGGGACATCAATTTGGTGGCAACCACACCCAAAATAACAATTGTAATAGCGTAGAGGGCTATTCTTCTGTCGAGCCGGGCAGTGCCTCTACCATCATGGGGTATGCGGGTATATGTTCACCTGATGTACAAAGCCATAGCGATGATTATTTCCACGTTTTCAACTTACGTGAAATCAGTGATTTTGTAGTCAATGGAAGTGGAGATACCTGCCCGGAAAAAATCGACTTGGGTAATTCACCTCCTACCGCCGATGCAGGAGCTAATTACACCATTCCCAACTCAACCCCTTTTGAATTAACCGGCTCAGCCAATGACGCTGACAATCCGGGGGCAGTTACCTATTGTTGGGAGCAAATGGATGCCGAAATAGCCAGTATGCCACCTGTTTCCTCTAGTTCAGTAGGTCCTCTATTTAGGTCTTATTTACCCACGCCCTCCCCAACCCGCATCTTTCCTCCTATTGACAATATCGTTAATAATTCAACTGCCACCTGGGATGTATTACCCAGTGTTGGAAGAACCATGAATTTCACATTAAGTGTAAGAGACAATCACTTTGGAGGAGGCTGTGTGGCTGATGATGATATGATTGTCACCGTTGCCGGAAATGCAGGTCCTTTCCTCGTCAGTGCACCTAATACCAATGAGGAATGGAATGTAGGCACGACACAAACCGTTTCCTGGGATGTTTCCAATACCAATTCACCTCCTGTCAATTGTACGAATGTGGATATTTTTCTATCTATAGACGGAGGTTATACTTATCCCATCACGCTGGCGGAAAATGTTCCCAATACCGGAAGTGCGACCATAATAACGCCCGACAATATAGGGAGCAATAACAGAGTCAAAATAAAAGGACACAATAATGTGTTTTTTGATATTTCTGATGAAAATTTCACCATTAGCCCCGCTTTAATTCCCGATTTCAACCTGGAAGTTTCCCCCGGCGTTGTAGATATTTGTCAGGGTGAGACCGCTAATTTTGAAATTAACATCCAGACTTTCGTCAATTTTTCAGAGGATATTGCTTTCTCTGTCAATGGTCTCCCTAGTGGAGTTATAGCGACATTCTCGCCCGAAACCATTAGTGGAGCAGGAAGCGTTCAATTGACTATTTCCAATTTTGAAATGGTCGAAACCGGTTCCTATGATCTGGAAATTGTTGGAACAGCTGCCTCCGTTAGTAAATCAGAATTTATTACCATTAATTTGACGACTCAGGCACCGGGCAGTACAACACTTATTAGCCCTTCTTCGGGCTCGGCTGGTCTTGCCCTTCCCGTCGAATTAACCTGGCAGGCGGTGGAAGACGTCCTCACCTATCAGATAGAGGTCGCTAGTTCACCTTCCTTTGAGGCTGGTAGCATCCTATTCACGCCATCTAGTATCACGCCAAATTATACGCTCCAAACATTGAACGCGCTCACCATTTATTACTGGAGGGTCAAAGCAATAAACAACTGTGGAGAAAGTGCGTTCAGTGCTACCTATTCTTTCCAGACACAGGGCGTTGACTGTCAAAACTTTTTCTCCATTGAATCCGTAGAAATATCAGCAGATGGCACGCCTTCCATCACCTCCAGTATAGAGGTCAATAATACGGGGAATATAATTGGACTCAGCGTGCAGGAATTGAGTATCCTTCACTCCTGGGTCGGTGATTTAGAAGTATCTTTAAGTACACCTCAAGGCTCATCATTAGCGCTATTTGACCGCCCCGGTTTTCCGGCAGCCAACTATGGCTGCGATGGTAATGATATCCTGGTGGACTTCACCGATGATGCTCCCAACACCGCTACTGACTTTGAAAATACCTGTGGAGGCAATTCCCCCTCCATAGAGGGGTTTTACCAGCCTTTGACCCCTTTCCCAGCGATCTATGGAGAAGAAATGCAAGGGACATGGACACTCCATATTAATGACACCCAAAACAATGACGGCGGTCAATTAGAATCATGGGGGCTCGAAATTTGCTATGGTTTACCCGTCCCTTCTCTTATCAGCTTAGCGCAAAATACATTGACCCTTTTCCAGGGAGAAATGGCCATCATTGATGATAATTATTTGTCAGCAACAGCCGACAATCAGGATGATAACCAACTCGTTTACCTATTAATCAGCCTTCCGGCAAATGGCACTTTATCTCTGGATGGGATGACCTTGTCAATTGGCGATTCCTTTACGCAGGCTGATGTTAATAATGGTTTGATTAATTATACGCACGACAACTCTTTGACCACGACTGATAATTTTATTTTTGACCTTACGGGAAATGCGAATAGCTGGAGTGGCAATCACACATTTAATATCATCATAGAGCAAGCAGTTTTTTCAGCAACACTCACGATTAATAATGAAATCACCTGTTATAACCAGCAGAATGGCAGCATTACCGCTACTACGGAAAATGGTATGTCTCCCTTTACTTACAGTCTCAATGGAGGCACTTTCCAGTCAGAGGCAACATTTGACAATTTGGACGAGGGTGATTATACGATTACTGTCAAAGATGCCGAGGGTGTAGAGACTACCACCAATACCATTACACTGACCAATCCACTCGAAATTACAGTTTCCAATACAGTTATGGGTAGCCAAATTAACGTGCAGGCATCAGGGGGCACCGGCATATTTCAATATAGTCTAAATGGAAGCCCCTTCCAATCCGAGTCCATTTTTTCAAATGCCGACATTGGTCCTTTCTCCATTGAGGTCATGGACGAAAATGGATGTAGCGCTATTACAACAGGGAATATTATCGACACCTCACTCAGCGCAAGTGCTACTATAACGGAAGAAGTGAGTTGTTACAACGAACAGGATGGGGTCATTACCGTAGTCAGTTCAGGCGGTACTCCTCCTTTAGAATACAGTATGGATGGCACCAACTTTCAGTCAAATAATGTATTTGAAAATTTAGCTGCCGACACTTATATCTTTATGGTGAAAGATGCGAATAATATTTCTTTCACCACACCTGCCATCCTATTGGACAACCCTCCTGCATTGGATATCACCTACACCATTGATGCCAACCACGTGACCGTCAATGGCACCGGTGGTACAGGTACAATACGATATGCCATAGATGGTGGCATCTTTGCATTAGACAACGTCTTTAACAACCTGAACAATGGCGAACATATCATTAGCATAAAGGATGATAATGGTTGTCAAATTAGCGAATCTATCAACATTAATATTATCATTTCAGCCAGTATAAGTACGGGAATAATTACCTGCTTCAATGGCAGTGACGGCACCCTCTCCATTACTGAAGTCGATGGAGGAG
>CAZNCI010000150.1:4871-9065 GCA_964571475.1 uncultured Saprospiraceae bacterium
AGATTTTCAGGATAGCAACACTTTTGAAAACCTGCCAGCGGGAGATTATTCTATTACCATTCAGGATGCCAATGGACAGGCATATACATTAAGTGGTTCACTGGGGAATCCAGCACCCATTATCATCAATCCCATTTTAAATGGTAATGAATTAACCATAGAAGCGACAGGTCCCGCTCCTTTCATGTACAGTATTGACGGAGGAGGCACATTCAATAATGACAATATTTTCCCTAATTTGGAAAATGGGAGTTACGATATTGTTGTAACCAATGCCAATGACTGTTCAGCAATGACGACCTTTGTTATCAATAATATCACAGGAGTCAATTACGAAACCGCTATCGTCCCCTGGTGTAGTCAAAATCCCAATGATGGACAAATAACCATTCTTGAGGTAACGGGCGGCATTTCTCCTTATACTTATAGTATGGATCAAGTCAACTTTCAGGAAAGTAACGTATTCGATCATATTACAGTAGGTAGTCAAATCCTCACCGTTAAGGATAGTCAGGGTAGTATTTTTGAACAATCCATCACATTTGGAGATCCTGTCGGTATTAATATGGACCTTGTTTTTGATGGAGAAACGCTAACATTGGATGTATCTCCGCCTTCAGACTACACCTATAGCATTGATGGAGGGATTACTTTCCAAGCGGAAAATACCTTCCAGATTACCGCCGGCGGCACTTATGTATGTGTAGCAGTTGATGGAGTGGGCTGCGAGGTTTCTGAAACCATTGTCATTGATGGCAGTAATGAGCTCGAAGAAAATCAGAACTTCTCTATTTTCCCTAATCCCAATAAGGGCTCTTTTTATATTGCTTTAAATCATCCAACAAGACAGAGACTGACAATAGAGGTCTATGATATGCTGGGCAGGAAGGTACTACACAAAGAAGTAGAGAAACAAGAAGAGGCGTTGATCGTAGAACTTTCACTCAAAACGGTCAGTCCGGGAACCTATTTGATAAAATTAAACAATGAAACCTTACACTTGGTCAAGTCTATTTTGGTGATTAAATAGGTAAAATACATCACCCAATGGAAAAATAGAAGGAAATTATTAGATTTTAATGTAAAAATCATCCCCCAATGGGAAATTGGGGGATGATTTTTTTTAATGGAAATCGGTCGTAAAAACATGGGCACGACAATTTGTTTTGAATGAAAAATATTTTGTAAAAAGTATTGTAAAAAGGTTCTTTTTTTAATATTTTTTTCGTATCTTGCCCAGTAAGAAATGAGGTCTTCAGAATAATATTTTGAAGTATTGACAATACAGTTTTCAATAAAATCTAAATACACACCTATGAGTAATACATTGCTTGTTAATCCCTCCAATGACCGTCATGCATTATTCACAAAAAAAACAATTCTTTCCGATTTTAAAATATGCTGCCTAAGTCGGGAATTCAGCCTCATGGGCAGAAAAGAAGTGCTAACCGGCAAAGCTAAATTCGGCATTTTTGGGGCGGGAAAAGAATTGCCGCAGGTCGCCATGGCACACGCCTTCCAAAAAGGAGATTTCCGGTCGGGCTACTATAGAGACCAAACCTTCATGTTAGCCATGGGACTTTGCACCATTGAAGACTTATTCGCCCAATTGTATGCAGATGCTGAAAATGACCCTTTTTCCGGTGGCAGACAAATGAACAACCATTTTGCTACACCTTTTATGAATGAGAATGGAAAATTGTTAGATTTAAAAAACAGGTATAATGTTAGTGCGGACATCTCCAGCACCGCCGGACAAATGCCACGGGCTTTGGGACTCGCGCTAGCCAGCAAAAAATTCAGAGAAAATAAAGCACTCGCCCAGTCCACACCTTATTCCAATAATGGAAATGAAGTTACTTTCTGTACCATCGGTGATGCCAGTACTTCCGAAGGTGTCTTTTGGGAAGCCGCCAATGCTGCCGGGGTCATGCAAATTCCTTTGGCCATTTCGGTATGGGATGATGGATTTGGCATCAGTGTACCCATTGATTTCCAAACCACCAAAGCCAGTATATCTGAAGCACTGGAAGGACTTAAATATTCCCCTGAAAAGAAACAGGGCATCGACATCTATACCGCTAAGGCATGGGACTATGAAACCCTGGTCGAAATGTATCAAAAAGCCATTCCAAGAGTCAGAGAAAAACACATCCCTGCCCTATTCCATATCCAGGATGTCACTCAACCCCAAGGGCACTCCTCCTCCGGCTCCCACGAACGCTACAAAACCCAAAAACGCCTTTTATTTGAGCAGGAAATGGACTGCATCCTCCAATTCCGCAACTGGATTGTAAAATCGGGCTATGCGACCAATGGCGAGCTGGACGTCCTTCAGCGCGAAGCCAAACAGGAAGTCAAAATAGCGAAACAAAACGCTTGGAAAAAATTCATCGACCCAAGTAAAAAAAGTCTAAAATGGCTACAGGATATTGTAAAAGACATTCCTGATTTCACGGATGAAATCAAACAACTAAAAGCCAATATCCTTACCGCACGAGGTGTTCACCTCCGAAGCCTCGCCAAATTTGCCCGAAGAATTCGATTCGCCACCATCAATCAATTACCTAAAAACACCAAACTCGAACTCGAAAAATGGTTAAAGGACCACCGAAAATTAGGCGTGCGCATATACGGGGCTCATCTCTAGGAAGAAGGCAGCCAATCAGCTATTAATATACCGCATATTCCCGCCCAGTGGGAGGAAGACAGCCCCATGCTTAATGGCTACGAAATCATCCACGCCTATTTTGAAAAAATCTTCAAACAGACCCCCGAATTATATGCCTTTGGTGAAGATGTTGGTCAAATTGGGGATGTCAACCAGGGATTAGCCGGACTACAGAAAAAATTCGGTAAGGATAGAATATTCGATACCGGTATCCGCGAATGGACTATTATCGGTCAGGCGGTCGGCATGTCTCTCCGTGGTCTTCGCCCCATTGCCGAAATCCAATACCTGGATTACCTGATATATGGACTCCAACCCATGATGGACGACCTGGCTACGATTAGGTATCGCAGTAATAATATCCAACAGGCTCCTGCCATCATTCGCACCAGAGGGCACCGGTTGGAAGGAATATGGCACTCTGGTTCTCCCATGGGCATGATCCTCAATGCCGTCAGGGGAATGTACGTATTAGTACCAAGAAATATGACGCAGGCGGCCGGCTTTTACAATACGCTCTTACACGCCAATAATCCCGCCCTTGTCATCGAATGTCTTAACGGCTACCGACTCAAAGAACGATTACCTTCCAATATCGGGGAATACAATTTACCGCTTGGAGTGCCCGAAGTCCTTCAGGAAGGAACGGATATTACTTTGGTCACCTACGGCAGTTGCGTCCGAATCGCACAGGAAGGGCTCAAAATACTAGAACGTACCGGTATCTCTGTTGAATTGATTGATGTACAAAGTTTATTGCCTTTTGATTTAGAACACCGCATTACAGAGTCCCTCAAGAAGACCAATGCACTGCTTATTTTGGACGAGGACGTTCCCGGTGGTGCTTCTGCTTTCATCCTCCAAAAGATCATGGAGGAACAAAAAGGATACCAGTACTTAGATGCCCAACCAAGGACACTTACCGCCAAGGAGCACCGTCCAGCCTATGGTGATGATGGAGATTATTTCTCTAAGCCCAACCCGGAAGATGTCTATGAGGTCATTTACAATATGATGAATGAAAGAGATCCGGCAAATTACCCCGGTTTGTATGATTAAAGCCAGTCGCCAAGAGGTTAAAAAACCAGGGCTGGACAAAGTTTCAGCCCTAAACAGTTTTTTTTGCCGTCGGTTTTAACCGACGGACAATAATAATCAACAATTTCGGGCATTTAGACCCATTGGTTGTATTTTTAAAACTTAAAATTGATCACAAAATAGTCGCCTTTTTCAAATGTATAGTCCCCTAATTAAAGCATTAAGAACGAGATGACCATACTCATAGCACCGGACAAATTCAAAGGCAGCCTAAATGCTTTGCAGGTCTGTAAAGCCATAGAACGAGGCATCCACAAACAGCATCCCAACATCAAATGCCTCCTTCATCCACTGGCAGACGGAGGCGAGGGTTCTATTGACATTTTAAACAGCCAATTAGCCTTTCAAAAAATAGACATTGAGACCCTCGATCCACTCGGACAACCCATTAAAGGGCATTAATATCAAAACGAGGAACCCGCCTC
>CAZNCI010000151.1:0-9050 GCA_964571475.1 uncultured Saprospiraceae bacterium
TGTCAGCTAATGGTATTTTTACCTTTTAATCGCACCATTTTTGGAATTGAAACCCCATAACCTCTCCTTTTTCATTCCTTATTCTCGATCTACTTTTAATCGCACCATTTTTGGAATTGAAACATTTCAGTAATACCTGTATATTTCGGTGATATTGTACCACCTGTTTTGGACTATTGTGCCACTTTTAAAACAGATGAGTTATGAGGTGTAAGTAAGCAAATTATTTAGTGACGATGGGATTTTTTGAATATTCCAAACCGATAACTCAATAAAGAAAGTAGAGCTATGGTGCCTATGGAAAGCAGGTGGAATTTTATTCGCCAATTATGTTTTACTTCTACCTGACCGCGATGTTTTTCGATCGAATTACTCCATGCAATGAAGGCATCTGCCATTGGTAATTGACCAAAGATGTATTTTTTCTCTGAATGGGAGGTGTAGCCTACACCAAATGCTTCAATGGCATTTCTTAAGCCTTGGTAGGTTTTCCAGTTTTGATAAAGCCCGAATGTTTGTTGCCCGACGATTGAGGCCGCACCTCCAATGCCGAATATTACGGGACCGGAGTCGATGTCGCCACGTCCCGAGTACCCACTTGGGTATTCTCTGATGCCCGGCAATCCCATTCTGGAATCTAGGAATAGTTTTTGATAAATTTGGAATTGTTGTTTGGCAAAGGTGGAGTCGATTGTGATCAGAAAGTTGAGAATCAGACTTTGGGAAGAA
Source organism: uncultured Saprospiraceae bacterium (assembly GCA_964571475.1). Classification (GTDB taxonomy): domain Bacteria; phylum Bacteroidota; class Bacteroidia; order Chitinophagales; family Saprospiraceae; genus JALVDO01. The sequence continues at coordinate 730 of CAZNCI010000151.1, forward strand.
CCTCTGGCGCTCTCTTTTTTTGCGCCATTTCGTGCATCGACAGCGTGAGGGATAAGACCGGTTTTCGGATCTAATTTTTGTTTGACTTTGACCATCCATTTTTTTATATCCTCTTGGAAAATTGGAGAAAAGTGGTTGTCGTATATGGCTACTGATGCCATGGCAATAACGACATCTGCCGGCCACGATTGCATGCGATACGATTCTATGTATGGGGTGTCTGATTCCTTGATGGCTTGGATGATCTGGTGGCAATTTTGTTTGAAACGTCCGATTTCTAGCCGGTTTCGGTCTTCTGCTACTTGTATTTTCAGCTTACTGCCTAATAGTAAATTACTCCAACCTCGATAGAATGCCCCGTACTTTAGTGGCAAATGGGGGTTGAATAATTCTTTGGCTTCAGGAGTATTTATCTGTTGAATCGCCCAGGTTATTTCGGAGATTCCTTCCTGGTGAATATTGGTGTTCTTATCTAGCTCACTAATGAGATTTGACCAGGCAAGTCCATAAAGGGCATTGATGAAAACAAATCCTTCGGGGAATAAGTCCTGCATTTTGGAAGCTGCCCCATGGTGGAGTTTTCTTTTCAAAAACTGAAGTTGAGAATAGACGTCAGCATTGTATTGGGTATTGCCTATCTGGATAAATTGGGGGGTGTAGTATAAGGTAGAATTAAGATAGACAAGCGCGATGATTGTCAAACTCAGTATTATTTTCAGGAAGTTTTTCATGCTGTTGAAGTAAGGATTATTTTCTTGATTAATGATATTTGTCCAAGGTGATAATAACTGTGTTCTATCATGGCATTTATATTTCTCCGGTAGGTTCCATATTTTTCATCGACAAAGATCTCCTCCAGTTGTTGATCAGGTATGGACTCGATTAACCGGGCAATTTTTTCAGCATTGGCCCACATATTTTTGCGCAAGCGCTCCCAGTCTTCCTGCGATTCAATGGGTGGAGCATCAAAACTATATTTATCCCTAATTTCAAGTGCTCCTCCTTCAAATACATTCAGGACTCCTTTGATATAGTAATTAATATGAAAAGTAAGTGCGGCTATGGTGTTGAGAGAACCAATTTTGGTCGTCGCCTGCTCCCACCTTAGATCTGAAGTTTGATCTTGGAAATTGGTGTTCGCAACCCACATACCATGTAGGATGACTTCTCTGAAACGATTGGCAATTTGTGTGGACTGCTGCATATTTTTTTTAAGTTTAGCAGGAGCAAATATACCGTAAATATAGGAATCTATATGTAGTTTTTAGCACCCGAAATAAACTATTGCCGTTCAAAATTAGTTATTTTTGTGAACGGGATTGATGAATAAAGCTCGTGGGAAGAAAAAATAATTAATGAATAATGAGTAATTCACAGGCGAGGTATATAAATCCACTGACTGATTTCGGATTCAAAAAACTTTTTGGGACAGAACCCAATAAAGAATTGTTGATTGATTTCTTAAATCAAATTCTTCCAAATCAACATAAAATCAAAGACCTGACTTATTCAGGAAATGAACATCTTGGACAGACTGATTTAGACAGAAAAGCCATTTTTGACCTATATTGTATAGGAGAATCAGGCGAACGATTTATCGTTGAAATTCAAAAAGCTGAGCAAAATTATTTCAGGGACAGAAGTATTTATTATTCCTCATTTCCCATACAGGAACAAGCTGAAAAAGGGGATTGGGATTATAAATTAGAACCTGTTTATACCGTAGGAATTTTAGATTTTGTATTCGATGAAAATAAAGAAAGTGATGAAATAATACACTTCGTAGAGTTGAAAAATCAACGAAATGAAGTGTTTTATGATAAGTTGAAATTCATCTACATCGAATTGCCGAAATTTAAAAAAGAAGAAGGAGAATTAGAGACACATTTTGATAAATGGCTTTATGTATTCCGGCATTTGGCAAACCTCCAAAACCGACCACAAAAATTGCAGGAGAAAGTATTTAAAAAATTATTTGATTCTGCGGAGATTGCAAAATTTTCAAAAAAAGATCAAGTAGCTTACGAAGAGAGTTTGAAGTATTATCGCGATATTAAAAATGTTGTTGATACTTCGAAACTTGAGGGGATTATGGAAGGAATTGAACAAGGAATTGAACAAGGAATTGAACAAGGAATAGGTAAGCGTAATTTGGAGATAGCGCGAGTTATGAAAAATGACGGTGAATCTATTGAAAAAATAATGAAATATACCAATTTGACCCCCGAAGAGATTGAAAGGTTATAGGGCGGAAATAGTCATGCATCAAGGGGGCTGCTGCATGCTTATATAAGCTGTGTGCAACGATAGCCTCAGGCAGACCGGGGGTATTTGTCCTTACCCCCCAATCATAATCATACTCCGGTTTTTGTGGTTGTCAGGATTATTAAAAGCTTCATCTGTAATAAGGCCACCTCTGCTTTTCTTTTTGGTCGAGATGTTTTGTTGAATGAGGGGTTTTATATCTTTGCCATTCCGATAGCTCGTTAACAGGTCCGTTTCACCGGAAGAGAAAAGGCAATTTTTAATATGACCATTGGCGGTAAGCCTGATCCTATTGCAAGTATCGCAAAAGGGATTGGTGACTGTTGAAATGATGGCAAATGATCCTTTATGTCCACGAATTTGATAGTTGCGGGCGGTATCATTTTTTTGGTCCTTCAGGCGGATGATATTTTCTTGTTGGTAGTATTGGTGGACGATAGAAAGAATCTCATCCTGACTCACGAGTTTGTCCATATTCCAGCGATTGCCATCAAAGGGCATAAACTCAATAAAGCGCATTGACAGGTTCATATTTTTGGTTAATTCTATAAAGTCGATGATTTCCGAATCGTTGAACCCCTTGATTAGAACGGCGTTGAGCTTGACTTTGAAAAAAGGATCGTTGCTTACCTTTTGAATGACATCCATGACTGCTGTATATCGGTCTCGACGGGTAATTATTTCAAATTTTTCACGATTCAGCGTATCTATGCTGATGTTTAGGCGCTGGACGCCCGTTGCCTTTAGCAGGGCGATGTATTTCTCAAGGACAAGCCCATTGGTGGTTATGGATAAATCTACTTTTAGTTGAGATAGTCCTTCGAGAATCCGGTCAATCCCTTTTTTTATGAGTGGTTCTCCGCCTGTGAGTCTGATTCTGGTGACGCCGAGTGCTACAAACTCCCTGGCGATACCAATGACTTCCTCTGCGTTCATAATATGTGATCGGGGACTGAGTTTGACCCCGTCTGCCGGCATGCAATAGGTGCACCTTAGATTGCATCGCTCTGTTAGCGAAATACGCAGATAGGTGTGTGACCTGCCGAATGAGTCAATTATTTGTGAAGTGGTTGTGTTCATAAATCCCTTTTTCTTTTGATAATGTCAAATAATAAATATAACGACTCCCTTTTTTTGTTAGTCATTCCCCTTTTTCTCCTTCTTCCACAACGCTAACACATAGGGGAATAAAGCGATAAGGGCATCTTGTAAATCATTACTTTTTCCGGGTAAGCTTACGACCAAAGTGTCATTTATCCAGCCGCCCAAAAAGAGGTCGGGAAATGCCCCCGGATTCCGTTCGGCTTTATATTGGCGGAGTACCTCTCCAATACTGGCTATTGGCTGATCCAGTAGTTCTTCCAATACGGCTTTGGCTGATTTTGTTTTACTGGTTAGGAGAATTAATCCATTGTGTTGATGCTGCTGGATGCTTTCTCGTATGACTGATTGTTCGTTTGGGATAGAGGCGTAGTGCTGCAAATGTAGGTGGTGGCTAGATAATAAATCGGTTATAACCTGTTTCTGACGACTTCCGTTTGTTTCTTCTGCCCCGGCATCTGTACATTGCAGGTAGGTGATTGGAAAGTCCGGTGGAATGATGTTTTTGAAGTCGGATTTTCCACCTTTTTTACCAATTAATTTTATATTTTGGATTTCAATTCCCTTATCAATGGGCTTCAGCATATCGTACATGGTGAGAGCCACAACGGATACGCCATGCATGGCTTCCACTTCCACTCCCGTGCGATAGATGGTTCGTACCTCCATTTGAATGTGGATGCTTAAATCCTCGATTTCATAGGATACCTTCGTGTACTCAACCGGTAGTGGATGACAATCCGGAATCATGTCAGAGGTGCGTTTCACGGCGAATAGTCCAGCGGTTTTCGCCATTTCAAAAACATTGCCTTTGGGAACTAAGTGCTCTTCAATAGCCCGAATGGTTGCCTGTTGGCTAACCTTTACCGTAGCTTGTGCGATAGCTGTTCGTAAGCTGTTTCTTTTGTGTGTAATATCTACCATTTTATTTATTTTCTTTCCATACAAATTCCCCATCTGCGAATATTTCTTTGCCAAAGACGGGCAGTTCTTTTTTTATTTTTTCAATCGTAAATTCCTGCGCAGTTAAACAGGCTTTTCTATGGGCAGCTCCTACGATAATCATCAGGCTGGCTTCCCCTACCTTGACAAATCCCAAACTATGGAGGATGGATATTTGTCGAATGTCAAATTGCTTTTGTGCCTCCTCTTTTATTTGGAGTAATACTTTTTGTGCCATTTCCAGATAAGCGGAATAGTTGATACCGACCACGGTCCGCCCTTCGAGCTCATCCGCTCTGATTTGCCCCATAAAAATGGTATATGCACCTAATTTTTTATCCTTTTCGAGCATGGCAACCGTCTGTTGAACCCTCGAAAAAGGAATCGCTCCCTTAATGAACATTATTGATATAATTTACAAATTGAAAAATGCTGGTTTTTAGACTTCTAATTTTCTGTCGAGGATATTTTTGGGCTAATAAACGGGCGGCAGTTTTGCTGCGTTGTCCACTTCTGCAAAATAGAATATACTCCTTGGCTGGTGGTAGTTTTGGGGGAGAGTCAGGCAGTTTTGATAAAGGAATTTGAATGAGGTTGTCAAAGGATATATCGGGTTGTTCCCCTGATTCCCGAACGTCGATGAATAGCGTATGGGATTGGTTGATTTTTTCAGTGATTTGATCGAGCGTTATTTCCTGCACCTCCTCTGATGTCGTCGTGCAATCCCATCCGTAATTATTTTGGTGGAATGACTCAAACGTGAGTGGCATATTACTCCCCTTTCGTGAGGGGATTTTTATTTCATAAGTACGCATATTCAAGGCGCTAAATGAAAGCAATGATCCACTTAGAATGTCACCAATACCTAAAATTATTTTAAGTGTTTCGTTGGCCTGATAAAGACCAATAATGCCGGGTAGCACCCCGAGTACGCCAATCTGGTTACAGGTGGGAATATGCTCGTTTTTTGGAGGAACGGGAAAGAGGTCTCGGTAATTGGGTCCCCCATTGTGATTAAAAACAGCTATTTGCCCTTCAAATTGATGAATAGCGCCATAGATGAATGTTTTGTTTAGTAAAATACAGGCATCATTGATCAAATACCTCGTTGGGATATTGTCCGTGCAGTCGAGTATAATATCGTAATTGGAGATAATCTCCAGGGCGTTTTTTTGCTCAAGTGAGTGAGCAAAAGCCGTTATTTTCACCAGCTCATTATTCAGATTAAGCCGTTTTTGGGCGGTTATGGCTTTGTTCTTCCCAATGTCATCCGTCGTGAATAGTATTTGTCGATGAAGATTGCTAAGGCTGACTTCATCCGGGTCGATGATACCAATTGTCCCAACTCCGGCTCCTGCCAAATATTGTAAAGCCGGACAGCCCAGCCCGCCGGCACCTACCACCAATACACGGGATTGATTGATTTTTTTCTGCCCTTCTATTCCGACCTCCGGTAATAGTATTTGTCTGTTGTATCTATTGTTCAATGAATAGGATTTTTATTAACCTCCTGCAAACGGGGGTAAAAGTGCCACTTCGTCACCGGGATGTACGGTGTCATTTTCCTGGGCAATTCGTTGATTAATCGCAATCTGGAAGGTCATTTCCGATAATATAGGATGTTTTTGAGTCAATAAACGACTCAGTTCTCCCAGCTTGATGCCTGACTGAATATCTAGTGCTTCCGATTCCCTTTGAAGCGAATGCGCAATCATGCCAAAGTATTTTACCTTCATTATTTATTCATTATTGCTTTATTAAATTCCAATGACTGTTCGTGTAAAAACTGCGTACACCTCTTATTGACTGCCTCGAAATGTTGAATGAGTAACAGCCCAAAAGGAGTGATAAAAGTACCGCCACCGCCTTTGCCACCTGTCGATTTTTCGACTACGGCTCCAGACGCATTTTTATTCAGCTGGTCAATCAGCTTCCACGCCTTTTTATAGGACATATCGATGGATTTCGCCGCTTTATTGATCGAGCCATGTTCTTTGATCGCCAGTAAAAGCTTCAACCGACCCCGTCCGAGGAGGATTCCACTATCTGTTTCGAGCCATATCCGATTTTTAAATGTCATTTTTTTTCGTTATTACCTCAAAGATATAACGAAAATACTTACCTTTGGTCTAAATTGGAAAAAAATGTATTTATTTCAGGCAACTTTATCAAATAACGGAACAAAATGATTAGCACTTCAGAAGCAACATCCATCGTTTTAGCAAATTCAATTCTTCAAGATACAGAGGAAATTTTATTAGAAAATGCCGTCGGTCGAGTATTGGCAACGCCCGTTTTGGCCCAGCGACCGGTACCGCCATTTGACCGGGTAGCAATGGATGGCATCGCGATTAATTACGCTGCATTTGAGGCGGGGCAACGCACCTTCAAAGTCGAAGGGATCTTTGGCGCTGGTGATCCGGAGGGACATTTAGCCGACGCTAATGCCTGTGTTGAAATTATGACGGGCGCTTGTATGGCAAAGGGAGCAGATACCGTTATTCGCTACGAAGATGTAAGTATAAAAGACGGATTGGCGACCGTTACCGTTGATGAAATTCGCGCCCGTCAAAATATTCATCGCAAGGGGCAGGATGAAAAAAAAGGAGCGGTCTTAATCCCCAAAAACCACCTGATTTCTCCGACGGATATTTGCGTCTTAGCCAGCGAAGGCAAGGCGAAGGTTTTGGTTTATAAAGTGCCGAAAATTGGGATTATTTCCAGTGGAGACGAATTAGTCGAGGTGACCGAAAATCCATTGCCGCACCAGATTCGGCGCTCCAATGTCTATGCGATCCGGGCGATGATGGAGTCCTATAAATTACCCGTCAAAATGTACCATCTACTGGATGATAAAGCAGAGATTGAGCAGGGACTCTCCCGGGCATTCGCCGAGAATGACACCCTGATAATGGTCGGGGGTGTATCCAAAGGGAAATACGATTTTATACCGGATGTGTTGCAGGAAATGGGGGCGATTAAGCTGTTTCATCGGGTGGCACAGCGACCGGGTAAGCCGTTTTGGTTTGGGGAATTGGGTACTCAGAAAATATTTGCATTGCCCGGCAATCCCGTCTCTTCGATGATGTGCACCATTCGGTATTTCATGCCATGGCTGCGCAAAAGTTTGCATTTACAACCCGATAATTCCTTCCCCGTAGAGCTGGCAGAACAGGTGAATTTTAAACCGGCGCTCACGCGTTTATTAGAAGTAGAACTGGTGGTGAATGAGCGGGGCGTATTGCAGGCATTTCCCAAAATAGGCAACGGCTCCGGCGATTTTTTGAAGCTCGTACACGCCTCCGCATTTATAGAATTACCCGCAGCTCAACAGCAGTTTAAGCCAGGAGAAATACTCAGGGCGTGGCGATTTAGAGGAGAGCGTTAGATTGTTTTTTAGGTTGTTTATTAGGGCGTGCCCCTTTGGTCGTTCCTCCCGTCGGGTCGGGCTATTCCGGGGTCGCTGTTCGCTCCGTCACGCCGAAAAGGCGTGACCAGGCCCTTCATATCCCTCACGCATGGAGGGGGTATTAAGACCTTAATTTTATCAGACCAGGCAGGTTTTGATTTAAATTTGAAATTTAAAAGGGGGGAGTTTAAATTATAAATTTAAAAGTTGGGAGTTGGGATTTAAAATTTAAAAGGATGAAGTTGGAATTATAAATTTAAAAGTTGGGAGTTGGGATTTAAAATTTAAAAGTTGGGAGTTGGGATTTTGAAATTTAAAAGGATGAAGTTTAAATTATAAATTTAAAAGTTGGGAGTTGGGATTTAAAATGAAAAAGTTTGAACTTCCAAATTATTCATTGGGCATTTTACATTTTTTTTAATTTTGATTTTAATTCCGACATTCGTCAGGCTGGGCAAGTTTTCATTTTGATTTTGATTTTAATTTTAATTCCGACATTCGTCAGGCTGGGCAGGTTTTGATTTTTATATCTATTTATTGCCATCCCATCCGCTATCGCGGTTCCTTCTCTTATGAGCAACCGATCCCTTTAGGGGGAATGTCC
>CAZNCI010000152.1:0-9047 GCA_964571475.1 uncultured Saprospiraceae bacterium
ATAAGGGCAAAAGAAACAGTTAAGAATGGATAGTTATTTTTAGCTCATTCCTTAATCCTGGTCAAAAACCTTATCTCTACCAACAACTAAAATTTGAAGTTGTTTAATCTCCGTCCGCTTTAAATCCATATTTCTCTTTCCAAAAGAAAGCCATTCTACTTCTAATCTTTTGCTCGGCAGCATTATTCCCCGGTTGGTAAAAGGACTGCCCTTTTATCTCTTTTGGCAAAAATTCCTGTGCTACAAAATTATTTGCCCCCTGATGGGAGTACTTATAATCCTTCCCGTAATCCAGGCTTTTCATCAATTTAGTTGGCGCATTACGCAGGGATAATGGCACGGGTAAATCCCCCGTTTTTCTAACCAAATCTATCGCCGCATCTATCGCCAGATAAGTCGTATTACTCTTGGGTGAAACGGCTAAATAAACGGCTGCTTCTGATAAGATAATCCTTCCCTCCGGCATGCCTATTTTCTGTACAGCCTCAAATGCTGTTGTGGCCATCAATAAGGCATTCGGATTAGCCAGACCAATATCTTCGGCGGCAGCAATCAACATCCGTCTCGCAATAAATTTTACATCTTCTCCCCCTTCCAACATCCGGGCCAGCCAATAAACAGTCGCATTCGGATCACTCCCCCGAATTGACTTGATAAAAGCCGATGCCATATCGTAATGCTGCTCGCCCCCTTTATCGTAAGTAGCAATATTGTGCTGCACCTTTTCCTGAACCAGTTTATTGGTAATAATCAACTTTTCATCTGCTTTCGCAAAATTCGTCACCAGTTCCAATAAATTATACAAACGACGACCATCGCCTCCCGAAAAATGCAATAATGCATCATAAGCCTCCACCTCGATATCTAATTTTGATAAAAATTCATCCTTTTCAATGGCCTGATCAATTAATTGGATGAGGTTCTCTTTAGATAACGACTCCAACACATACACCTGACACCTTGATAGAAGTGCCGGAATGACTTCAAATGATGGGTTTTCCGTTGTCGCTCCTATCAGGGTCACAACACCCTGCTCCACCGCTCCAAGTAAAGAATCCTGTTGCGATTTACTAAACCGATGTATTTCGTCAATAAATAAAATGGGATTGGGTTGGTCGAAAAATTGTTGCTTCTTGGCGATGTTAATCGTATCCCGGACATCTTTTACCCCCGAATTAATGGCACTTAACGCGTGAAATGGCCGCTCAAGGGTTTGGGCGATGATCTTCGCCAGCGTTGTCTTTCCCACACCGGGTGGACCCCAGAGTATAAAAGACGGTAATTTTCCGGAAAGGATAGATTGTCGTAATACATTCCCCTCTCCTACCAAATGCTCCTGCCCTACATAATTGTCCAATGTCAATGGACGCATTCTTTCCGCTAATGGTCGCATAATTTATTCCTTATCTTTTTCGCCCCGCCCCGATCGGTCGCAAATCAAATTACTGGCCTGTTGCGTGCCAAACATGACCACATCCTCGATATTTACGTGAGCTGGTCGCGTAGCCATATAATAAATAGCATCTGCCACATCCCCCGAAGTAAGTGGTCTAAATTTTTCGTATATTTTTGCTTTCTCTTTATCTCCGTCAAATCTTACTTCCGCAAATTCGGTTTCTTCCACATGACCTGGACTCACCTGCCCAACGCGGATATTATGACTGTGCAAATCTAGCCGCATACTCTTTGTCAGGGCATCTACTGCAAACTTAGTCCCACAATATACATTACCATTGGGATAAACCTCCTTGCCGGCACTCGAACAAAGGTTGATTATCATCCCCTCTTTCCGTTCTACCATCCAAGGCGAAACCATTCGGGTGACATATAATAGCCCTTTGATATTCGTATCAATCATTTCATCCCAATGCGCTATTTCCCCCTCCTGTATTGGCGCCAGACCTTTCGCTTTACCGGCATTATTAATCAGGACATCAATATTCCGCCATTTTCCTCGAAGGGCGCCCAATGCCTTTTTGGTCGCCGCTGCATTTGACACATCAAAAACCAAAGACTTCACCTCTACCCCAAATGTATCCCTCAATTTATTGGCGACAGCCTCCAGTCGCTCTTTCCGCCGTCCGGTGATGATTAAGTTGAAGCCATTTTCTGCAAATTTTAATGCCGTCGCTTTTCCAATTCCAGAAGTGACCCCGGTTATGAGTACCTGTTTCCCCTTCCCGACTTTTTCTTTCTCAAGCGATTTTAACCGCTCCGCTTCGAGGCGTTTATTTTCTTCATTTTTGATCTTAATCAAAGATGAAAGTTTATCAATATTTGCCTTGAGCGCATTCAATGCTACATCGTAAGGACTTTCAGCATCGGTTGTTTCGGCCTGCTGTTCTTCAACCCCAAACAAGCGGTCATTTTCTCTTGTTTGTATATCCGTATTATTATAAATTGCTTTTTGATAGGCAGACTGCGCCTGCGACACCTCCTGCCGGGAAAGATATATTTTAGCCAGACGATACCAGGCAAATGGATGCCGCGAATCGACCTCCAAAGCGGTTTCAAAATACTTCTCCGCCTCAAAAACATCAGCTGCCTTTTCCTGACAATAGACCGCATAATTGTAATAATGTGAAGAATTCTTCGGATCTGCTGCTATCTTAGACAATAACAAATCTGCCTCCGAAAGGGGTATTTCCTCCTCCTTTTCCCCCTCTTTATCCCCTAATAATGAGATACCCGGAATATCGGCTAGTTCCTCCTCCAGAAATGCTTCGTCCCCACTACTTTCTTCTGCATTCGACACATTATCAACACTTGCCTCCAGATTTTTTGATGGTGCTGCATGACCGGCATCAGACTGGGCAGCAAACGCTTCCCATTCTGCCGGCGCTTCTAAAAAATCAAAAAACACCTTGAAATTATCTTTTTCAAAAGCCGCCAGTGTCGGATAAGCCCCATCCCTAAAGTACCTCAAAAATTCGCCAACCTCCTTGGAAATACTCCGAACCGTATCCAAATGCTTCTCAAAAGCGGCATCATTTTCCAAATGCATCTCACGCCGCTGATTCCTAAACGAAAGATACTTATCCTGCCAATAATTAATGTATTGAATAATATCTCCAATCTTCTCCAATTTCAAATCCGCCCCATCTTCTAAGGGTAATAACACAGGCAATACATCCTCCTGTTGTGTACTGAAAAAATCCAATACCTGCTCCAGACAATTCGTCTGTTTCAATAAAAAATCACTAACCAACAGCAATATTGGTCCATTAAAATTCCTCAACTCCGCGACAAGACACTGGCGATCTTTCGCATCTTTTGTACAAACAAAATGAACAAACTCCCATTTATCATAGGTGAGTTTTTCTTCCATCCGCTTCGCAATCAAATCATCCGAAGAAGAATAAGCAAGTGCAATTTTCATATTTATATTTTTACAATCAATAGGAAACGATAAAGAAATTTAGCCCGCAAACAAAATCTCCTCTACTGTATTCGTAAATTCCCGCACAAATGTTTCATATTCACTGGTTGCCGGTCCTGAAAATCCCGTATGTATCTTATATACATAGCCCGACTTGTCCTCGATTACCATCGTCGGAAACGACATAATATGATCGAGCATGGGTAATTTTTCCGCTGCATTACTTTTGTCTATGCTTCCCAGTAAAATATCGTATTTCACCCCCAGTCGTTCCTTAAATTTTTTCAATACCCGGATGGCATCTGCCTTTGTTTTTTGCTTTTCAAATGCCAAACCAACAACCACCAAATCATATTCGGGGTGCGCAGCAATAAATTTATTCAAAAATAAAGTTTCATCTCTACAATTGGGACACCAGGTACCCATAATCTGATAAATTCTCACCTTGCCTTCAAAGCGTTTATCATCCGAACGGACGATATGCCCATCCAGATCTTCAAAACTAAATTCCAGTCCATTATAACCATCTTTCAAGCGGGTTAACTCATTGGGATCGCGCAACTGTGCTGCCGCATCTTTTCTACCTGACCAAATGGTCTTATAGTGTTTGCCCGATCTAAAAACACCGGTCAATTCCCCATTTTTCTGCATCTTTGCCTCAAACAAAAAAGCATGCGCCCCATCAAAACAGGAAAGATACAATTTATCCTTGACCACCTCTCCCTCCAAAAACCGATAATCCCCCGTTTCTGTCATAAAAGTCCCCGTCAGTAATTTGCCATCCTGTTTAAATTCACCAATTGCCGCATAAGGGTCATCCGTTTCTACCCCAAACTGTACCGCCCATTTACCCGAAACCTGCAAATCCGGAACATCAATCTCCTTTGAAAATCGGTAATTCTCCCCAAATCGGGCAACAAATGGAATCTGATAATCCCCCTTGGATGGCACATACCAATGCCCCTCTATGACATTTTCGGCATAAACTCCCTTGATATACGTTCCATAAACGGGAAAATTAATGGTAATCGTATCCTTGCCGATGCGATTATCCCACGCCATGCTTATATCGTCCACCAATATCTCTTCACTGCCATTCCGAAATATCAAATGAAAAGTGGTGTCGGTATCGTAAACCACCTTAAAGTTAATGGGCAGTTCTTCCGGTTTCACATCCGGTAAATTTAAAGCCTGCACTGTTTCTATCGTGACCTCCTTATCCATGACTCTAAAGTCTCCAAGCTTTAATACAGCTCTCCATTCACCCGGTGGTAATCCCTTAAAAGGTTCACTTACTTCAATGCACCCGCTCAATAATACCGACAATAAAAATAAGATTCCTAAATTATTCTTCAACATAAATATTCGATTTTATGTAACTCATTACTTAGCTGCGCGCCCCTACAAAATGATCCTCCTTATACTTAAAAAGTACGTTAAAGGTCGTCAAACTTCCGTAAATACGCGTTATATATTGTTCTAAATTCACCTTCTCTTCATTCGTTAAATTACTGCTGTTTATCCGCTGCTCCATCACGCGCACCCGATCCCGGACCATGACTATTTTCTTAAAAAACACATCAATGGGTAATTCCTTAGATTTGAGGCTATCATCCCCCGGTTTGAGAATCAACACCCCATTTTTCCATTTATCACCCAATTCGACCACTTCTTCTATCGCTTCATAGCTCTTCAGTATCCGGATGAGCGATTTTTCCATTTCCGAAAACGAAACACTCGCTTCGGCTTCGATGGCTTCTATAATTTCCCACTTATCATAAGCCTTTCCCACCAGTTTTATCCCATGAATCATAAAACAAACGTCATAAGCCTCCTGATGGATAGCAATAACAACTCCTTTTCCGAATGCGGGATGATCCACCCGTGATCCTATGCCTAATATTCCCTGCATATTTATTATATTTAATTTCCTGCAATTTTTATATTTCGGGCGTGCCCGCGCCCAAAAGCGCGGTCGGGCTATCCATGGGTCTCGTCCCTCCTCCGGTCGGGACCCACTCCTTCGTCGTGGCCATTCCTATCCCTCACGCAAAAACGGTACTCCTATTCAATAACACCCCACCTTAGGGCTTGCGTAGAAATAAGTGTTTCAGAACAGGGGAAGTTATTTTGTGCGCTAATAAGGCAAAAAACGTAGGCATAGTGGGTGCTACGGTGAGGCTTTTTAACGATGTTAGCGTGCAAAAGAACACCCCTGAATGGAATATTTGTTTTTACGCAAGCCCTTAACTACTACGACTTAGGGTGATAATCATCATCCCAGTTTTCAACATGGGGCTTGCCTAATTTACCAACACTCTTGGCGACAATCATAGCCACCGTTGCGTCACCAGTAACATTAATAACCGTTCGGCACATATCCAATGGTCTGTCCACTGCAAATATTAACGCCAGTCCAACCGCCAGTTTTTCAGGAGGAAAACCAATCGCTTCCAGTACAATGACCAACATCACCATTCCTGCACCCGGTACAGCAGCCGAACCAATAGATGCCAATAACGCCGTTAAAACAATGGTTAACTGGTCTCCAAAACTAAGGTGATGCCCCAGCGCCTGAGAGATAAATACAGCAGCGACACCCTGATAAAGGCTCGTCCCATCCATATTAATCGTCGCACCTACCGGCAAAACAAAACTCGACACCTCTTTATCAACCCCTAAATGCTCCTCTACCCGCTCCATCGTCACAGGCAGGGTCGCGGCACTCGAACTGGTAGAAAAAGCCAACAACTGAGCCGGGCTTAAGTTTTTCAAAAACCACAAAGGTGATTTCCCTACAATGACTTTCACTAAGGTCGCATAAAACACAATCATAATGCACAAACCCAAAACAACCACGCCCGCGTATTTAGTCAGGGCGAAGAGTAGATCACCGTCTCCCGAAGATACAATAACATTGGCCAATAATGCAAATACAGCATAAGGCGCCGTTAGCATAATGAGGTCCACCATTTTAAGGATGACGTCATTGAGCCCATCAAAAAAATGCTTCAGGGTCTTCACCCTACTTTCCTTGACCAATAACATACTAATCCCAAACAGGATAGCAAAAAAGATAACCTGTAACATCTTTTTATTATTACTCATGGCACTCATCGCATTATCCGGCACCATATCAACCAAAAATTTTAGCGGCCCACTTTTCTTTTGATTCGAGGCCTCCTCCAGTTTGGCAACAACCCCTTTATTATTGGAGTAGGTATTTGTCAATTTGGTAATCGTCTCCTGCGAAATCCCCTTGCCCGGTTGAATGATATTGACGGCGACCAAACCAACCGTTATGGCTATAACTGTCGTCAAAATGTAAATAATAATCGTCCGACCACCTATTCTGGAAAATTTAGAAATATCCTTCAGGTCTGACACCCCTTTTATCAAAGAGGCAATAATAAGCGGCACGGCGATAAGTTTCAATAATTTAATAAAAATATCACCAAAGGGCTTAATCCAGTCATTGACAAAAAGTGCGCCAACTGTTGTATTACCAGCAGCAGGCGTAAAAAGCATGGCAATCCCAAAAAGTACGCCCAATACCATTCCAATAAGAATCTTCCAATGTAAAGCTAATTTCTTCATATATACATAGTTGTTTTAATTGAAGTGAAAATCGGCTTGAAAGTAGTAACATTTTTGTAATTATTAAAATTTACTCCATCCAAATAATAAATTGTGGGCTATTCACCCAAATAATGGCAGTAATACAGCTAATTCCGCCCGCTATCCCCCCCGTAAACGATAAAGCTTCCTGCTACATTGACACATTGAATCCTTGAAACATTGTTCTTCCCTGACACAAATAAGCATTTTTATCCCAAAAAAAATGGGCATAAATTTCATTCCTAAAAAAATCTAAAGTTACTTTGCATCGAAAATAATCAAAAAGACTATGGGTTGGTTTAAAAGACTAAAGGACGGAATTCAGACAGCAACCAGAAATAAACTGGATGCACCTGAAGGTTTATGGTACAAATGCAAATCGTGTAAGGAAACAACAACCATGAAAGAGTTGCGCGACAATGTATTCAAATGTCCTTCTTGTAATTACCACGTCCGAATTGGCTCCAGAGATTATTTTGAAATCATCTTTGATGGTCAATATCAATTAATGTTCGATGAATTGAGATCGAGAGATGCCCTTGAATTTGTGGATCTCAAACCCTATCCGGAAAGATTGGAAGCTGCTACCAAAAAGACAGGACTAACGGATGCCATCTCCGTCGCTGTCGGAAAAGTAGCCCGAAAACAACTCGTGATTGCAGCAATGGACTTTAGTTTTATTGGAGGATCAATGGGTTCCGTTGTAGGAGAACGCATCGCAAAGGCGATTGATTATTCAATTGAAAATAGGATTCCATTAATGATTATCTCTAAATCCGGTGGTGCCCGGATGATGGAATCTGCCTTTTCTTTGATGCAAATGGCCAAAACTTCTGCTAAATTATCACAATTGGCAAAAGCAGGCATTCCCTATTTTTCTTTCATGACAGACCCAACCACGGGTGGTGTTTCTGCCTCCTTTGCCATGCTCGGGGATATTAACTTCGCAGAACCCAAAGCTTTGATTGGCTTTGCAGGACCAAGAGTCATTAAAGAGACCATCAAAAAAGACCTGCCCGAAGGCTTCCAATTATCAGAGTTTGTACTGGAACACGGCTTTCTTGACTTTATCGTTGACAGAAAAGACCTGAAAGATAAAATTGCAGATTTGCTTTCCATGTTCCAAATCGCAGTAAAAGAACCCGCAGCTACTAATAAGTGACGTATTAATCACGAAGGTAAAACAACAAAAAGAGCAGAAAATAAATAATGCACATTAACTTTATAGTTAATATGTGTCTCCTGAAAATACAACTCACAAGAACTATTATTTCTTTGCTGTCAGAAACTATTGAATCAGTAATATTTAAAAGACAATAACTTTATTGAATCATGAATAAAAATTATTTAAATACATTGCTAAATTGGTTTTTCGGAATATTATTTGGACTTGTAGGTTTAAGTGCAGTTTTTTCAGAATTCATTCCAGGTATAACAATGTTATTAATGGCGATAATTTTACTGCCGCCTACAAACAAAATGATTAACGAAAGATGGGATTTTAATATTACTGGATATCCAAAATTATTAAGTATTTTCATTGGATTAATAATCGTAGGATTAACAATAAAAGACACTTCTGTGGAGCAGATAAATAATCAACCCTTCACCTCCCCACAGCAGAAATCTGAAGAACGTTATTCAGATCATTATCAAAAAAATGATGAGTATAAAAATATGCAAGAATCATCTCCCTTTACCATAAGTGAAATTAAAAAGCCACCGCAAAACATTCACACAGAAACGGATTTCAACTTAATAATTAAAAACAGATTAAATAAAATTGGTAAGTATGACATATCGGTTTGGACTCTAAATGGGAATTATGTAAAAATTGGTTCTAAACCACCGTTTGAAATTTTCGTAAATACTTCTAATGGTCAAATTGAAAGTTGTTATGAAGCAAAAGAAAAATTGTTTCAAATCATGAAAATAATTTTTACTGATAATCAGATTAAGGATAAAATAGCAAGAGTAAAATTCACAGCCTGGGGTCTATTAAAAGCTAGTTTAGGAGCAAAAGATACGGAATTTAATTGGAATGAATCTA
>CAZNCI010000153.1:0-3559 GCA_964571475.1 uncultured Saprospiraceae bacterium
TGTCTATCGTTATTTCCAACTAAAGCATCAAAGAATAGCATATGCATAAAGGAGATAAATATATCCTCATGAGAATCTTTTAAAAAATGTTTTATTACCTCTTTTGTGAACTGAACTGTAAAAAAAGATTGAGTCATACGTTTGATTTCAACCTCATCAACAAATTTTTCATCATTCAAGTAACCTGCGTATAAATCTGCGCCGTGATGTAATTCATCAGTTCCTTTTTCTATAAAATAACGTGATAAGAAACGGATTTGTCCACCGAGTAAACAAATTTTTGATGATGCTAACTTAAATCCATAAGAAATTCCAATGTCAGAAATTAACTGCTCTGTAATTGATTCTAAAGGATAATATTTATGACCAAGTTTTGCAATATAAATAGGCCATTTTTTATGATTTCTTTTGAGTGAGTGACCGTATTCATACAGTCTAATTATATCTTTTGGTGCATCTCCTGTTACAGATACATCTTCTATCACAAAATAATTATGTTTCTTGACAACCTCTATTTTGCTGAATTTGGGATTAAACCCACTATAATTTATAATCGGCAATTTTGTAATATGTTTAAAATTCTTATATTTTTTCATATTTTTTGTAATTACCACTAACGGCTTCGCAGTACCGACCGTACCGAGCAGATAGGACGGCATAGGCGGTAGTGCTTGTTATGTATCACTTCATTTTTATTTTATCGATCACCCAATAATAGTAAAAATCCAGCAATTTAGCACCAATTCGGTCGATAAAAGTGGCAATAAAATGCGGCCGTTATTGATTTGGCGGCAAAAAAGGCGGTTTTTTTCTGTTTTTTATTCCCGTGGCTGCCATTTTTACTACCATTCGGTTGGGATGTATCATTCCCTGACGATTCCTGCTTTATTTTTTTAGTCTAAATGGATTCGTTTGGGTATAGGTCACGCATTCGGTTGTTTTTGTCTTGAAAGATATGCTGTTTTTCGATTCTGTATTAGACGAATTTCTCATCGAAGTTCGCAAGCTTTATTGGTATTATTGGGCGAGTTGTGATTCGTTTTAGTTAGTGTTTCCTGTTTTTAGGGGAGCAAGGAGACTGCTTACTGTATGAAATATGGAAGCACCCCAAAGAGGCCTTTACAAATGGCATACTGGAGGCGGTGATTTGAGACTTAATCTCCTTCATTTAACCAATGTTGCATGGTTTTTTTATCAAAATTGGATAATTTAATTTCTTTTTTCAAGCCGGAATAAGCTGCGTTTGGGTATTTACTCAGAGCCAGCCATATAAATTTGGCGTGATTTTTCTTCGTTTGCCCCTTCGTACTTTGAAGCGATTTTTCGATTAATTCACGACTTCTTTGGTCCTTGTATTGGACAACCGCAAGATAAAGTACTCTAATCAGGTTGTGATTGGGCTGAACCTGTTCTTTTATTTGGGATTGCTGTATTTTTTTCAAATAAGGAAAGAAGGCATTATCGGGAAAGTATCTTACAGCCCGTAAAGCATAAAACTGGTCACTTGCCTTGCCCTGAAGCCGATCAACAATAAGGGGGATATCTTTCTTTTTTTGAAATTTTGCAATAGCGATTAAAGCACTGGGGGTATCTTCATTTGTTGCGATCTCCTTAATTCGACTGTAGTACGCCGTTTTGGGTTTTATTTTTTGAAGCAAATCAGACTTGGCAGCAAGTCGAACATCAGGGTTGAATAATAGCACGCTATCCACTAAGCTTTGTTCATCCCCCCGGAGAGGGTAAAGTTTTAGAAAAAAATCACCGGTCTTTTGTTTTTTTACCACCATTCCTTCAAAGCTTTGGATTTCCTCATTATCTGCAAGGTGCTCCAGTAAAATATCAAATGCTTTGACATTTTGCATTTCAACTAATGCTTGAAAAGCGTAACATCGAACGGCCGGGCTTTCTTCATTCGTGAGCGATATTAAATCATCAGCGGTAGCGATTTTCTTTAATTCAACAAAACGAGCCCATTGTTTAGTTTTGGCAGCACCATAACCAATGGATGCACTTTTGTACATATTGTCATCTGCCATTTCAGAGATAATTGAATGGAGTGCTTGTCGCAAATCTGTCTTCTGTGCAAATGCACTTTGACTTAGGATTACGAGTATAAATATTATTGATTTTGTCATTATTTGCTTTTGAATAGCTCCATGGGTTTTATTACAATTCATCCAAAAATTGGATTAATTTCTCAATGGTAACGTGTTCCATCACAACAATCTTATACCAGGATGGATTTTTGTAGCTATCAGGTACTAAATCAAACTCATGGGCGAGTTCTTCTTTAATATATTTGCTTCGAATGGTAATGATGTTCGACTTGGGATGCCGATAAAACGCAATGCCACGAGCCGTTAATTTTTCACACATCCAATTGGTTCGTTTTTGTAGAATGAATATTTTTTCTTCCCAGCCGTAAGGACCATTTCGGGATAAAATCATCCATACGGCAATCGCATTTGCTCCGGATCGACTACCAATGAGGGTAGAATCTTCTCCCTCGATATAACTGGCTTCTTCAGTACGGGCATATTTCATAAATCCTTTTCGGATAAGAAACATCCCCGTTCCATAAGGAGCCTGTGCCATTTTGTGGGCATCAATGGTGAAGGAAGTAATGTTAAGATTACTAAAAGACAAAGAACACGCTCCTTCCGTAAACGGAGAATAGAATCCGCCAAAAGCAGCATCAATATGTATTTTATAATCGACCTTTAATTCGTTTAAAACATTAGCATAGAGGTTTACATCATCTAATGATCCAAACATGGTTGTCATCATATTGGAGACAATAATAAAGTATTTTTTCCCTTGAAAGATCGCTTTTTCAACCGTTGACTTTAAGGTATCATAAGTGATTTTCCGAGTATCATCCTCCACGGCAACTTTAATGATATCCAACATGAATACATTGGCGGATTTATCCATAGAGTAATGGCTGTCTTCACTGCAAAGGATGGCAATTTCGTCCGGTCTTGCCCCCAAATCCCACATAAAGTAATTCCTATAAATCCAAATTGCCTGCATATTGGCTTCTGTACCACCGGCAGCAACATAACCATCTACGGACTGTAACTCCGCTCCTAAAATATCGACAGCACATATCTCAATTAGTTCCTTTTCCAACTCTTGTGTTCCTCTGAAATAAGAAAGGGATGTTCCCGTTGTATGGCATCCAATATTATTGGGGTTTTGCACCAAAGCCGCCATGAATGGGGCATTTTTCAGGAAGGCTTCATTTTGAGAAAACACTTTTTTGTCCAAATACGAAGCCGGAATGCCCAAACTGTGTTGTTTATTATAATTTACATTACCGCTAAGTGCTTCAAAAACCCTTGTTTTTATTTCTTCGTTTGTCTTTTTTTTCCAAAGTTTGTACATAATCTTTTGCTTGCTTTTATTAGGAATGAGTTATTGACAACAACTCAATCTCCCCTCCTGTTAAACCATTGATAGCCCGAACTGTTGTTCTTAGTAATATGTTGTAAAACAGGAAAAGATTCCATAGAAACTTTTTCAATCACCAAACAATAAAAAATCATGAAAAGCACAA
>CAZNCI010000153.1:3659-9035 GCA_964571475.1 uncultured Saprospiraceae bacterium
TTCAATTACCTTTTCTTTTCAAATTTTGAATATTGCCGATAAGAGACGGCTGAAAAAATCACAAAAAAGGTAATGGCATAATAGACCCAAATCGGGATTGGAACGGGATCTCCAGCGGCATAGGAGTGCATCCCTGACAGATAAAAATTCACACCAAAAAAGGTCATTATCAAGGTAGAAATAGACCATAATGATGCAAAATTAAAAGCAAATTTGCCCCGCAAACCCGGCACTAATCGCATGTGCAAAATAAAGATATAAACCATCATGGATATCAGTGACCAGACTTCTTTGGCGTCCCAGCTCCAGTAACGCCCCCAGCTTTCACTTGCCCAAACACCTCCTAGAAAAGTACCGATAGACAGGGCAAATAAACCTACCGTCATGGCCGATTCATTGATGAATGTCAATTCTTTAATGGTGAGGTTGAATAGTTTGGCATTACCTTCATTGCGCAAAATAAATAAAAGCATGACGATGAAGCCCAGCAATGCACTCAATCCCAAAAATCCGTAACTCGACGTAATGACGGCCACGTGGACCATCAGCCAGTAAGATTTCAGTACGGGGACCAGATTGGTCATCTCCGGGTTCATCAAATTACCATGGGCAATGCCCATCAAAAAGGAAGAGAATAACACCGTAGATGCCAATACGAATTTACTCCGTTTATGGGAGAAAATCAGCCCTGCCAGTATGGTAATAAAAGAAACAAAAACAATGGCTTCATACCCATTACTCCAGGGAGCATGACCGGTAATATACCACCTCAGCCCGAGACCAACAACATGAGCGGCCATACCTAAAACAGTCAAAAAACTAAATATTTTCAGGGCAATACCGACCCATTTAGTCTTAGGTCTGAAGAGGTCAATAAAGGCTAAAACCAAGAAGAAAAAGCCAATTATCATATAATAAAAGAGCAGCTTTTTGAAAATATTCCAATGGTTATACTTTATCTCCAGGTCAATTTTGTCCTGAGTGGGAACTATATCACTTCCTATCTTTTTTTGGTATTCCGAAATCATTCCAAGGAACTGATCTGCCTCACTATAATCATTAGTCGCTATGGCATTCTGCAAGGCAACCATATACATCTCATTCATCTTCAAAATCATGGTATCTGCTCCAGTAAAAGCCTGGTCATCAAATCCGGTGTACCATTTATTATTGGGGTCACCTGCCTTTGGATAAATACGCATCAGACTCCCCTTTAGGGCATTTAGCCAAACATTGGCACGTTCATCCAAATTGATAATTTCATTATCGGTTGCATTTCGTAAGGATTTTTTCAATCGGAACGCCTCCCCTACTTTATCCTCCAAAAAGTATCGGCCTTCAAAGAAAAAATTAAACATAGAAGTATGGTTGTCTTCTACTTTTAACTGGCTGGACAGCTCCTTGCCCAAGGCGAGCGGACTAACAATCGCAATGAGATACTCATTCCCCCAAAAACGAGGATTTAATTGGGCAGATAATAATACCTGCTCGGCAGTCAGCCCCTTATAAGTATCCTTTTTATAAACCTTGCGCAATGTTTCCAGGGCATAAGTGTCTATGGGTTTAATCCTACCTTTATGATCCTGTACCAGTAGTTTGCCAAATTTAGCGGCGTGCTCTTTACTGACGGTAAATTTGGAATAATCAGGCTTAACATCCTCCTGTGCATTTACACCTAGAGTAATTATCAGGAAAATGACCATTAATACGGCTTTTTTATCCTGAATTTTTTTGAGCCGTTTATTCAAATCGGCAAAACGTGTTCCTTTCCAAAACAGGGTGAAGAACATGCCCAATCCCATCAAAAAATAGCCCCAATAGGTAATCAATGTACCCCAATAATCGTGATTAACCGATAATAACGTTCCTTTTTCATCCTTATCATAAGAAGATTGAAAAAAGCGAAAACCACGGTAATCCAAAACGTGATTCATATAAATTCGGTAATCAAATTTTTCGTTGCGCTCATCGTCGATGATGGTTACTTCACTGGCGTAGGAAGAGGCTGAATTGGTACCAGGGTATCGTTCCAGTTCAAAGTCTCTCAATTTCACCTTAAAGGGGGTGTTTATTTCCTTTGAGCCATAAGAAATATTAAAATTAAGCCCATTGACACTCACTTCTTCAGGGGGTAGAATCGAGCCTTGAATACCCCGCACTTTGACTGTTTTTTCCTTTCCTCCGGAAGCAATTTTAAAAGTCAGTCCATCATAGGGATATCGGGCCTGTTCAGATTTAGGAGCAGATTCTTTAACGATTCTACCGGTTGCAATCTCCGGAATAACGAAGCGCAATTCATCAAAAGTATAAAGCTTTCGGAGCTGTAGCGGTTCGATAGAGTCTTTCATCACCGGTGTTAGTTCCTGCGTCCTCATCTCCATGTAGTTGCCATGAACAGGAGGCTGCAAGACCATTTTACCATCTACCTGATAAAAATTCATCCCACCTTCAATTGGGTTATCATAGGTAAAAAGGATGTTCCGAACACTTTTCACCTCTCCCGGTTTAAGAAAAATATCATTCCTTGCTCCGGAGCTGGATTCGACAATATGCATATATTTTTTCCCATTTTCATCCGGCACCAATTTTTCCATAGCATAGGGGACGTAATCAACTAAGGAGACCGAAAAAGGTGTTTTTTCCATGTCTTTTGTCCCAAAGACCTCATTTAAGGTGTACTTATTTTTACTGATGTTGCTAAAAAAAACTTTAGAATCAAAAATTTTGGCAATACTGCCATTATCTACCCGAATGGTAATATAGGAAAGGTTAGAATAGATCGTAGAGGAAGAAGCGCCTTCCCGAATGGGCATAACACCTTCATAACTAAAATACCGGGTCGTAAATGAACCGATCAAAATGATAATGAATCCAATATGGAATAAAAAAACCGGCCATTTCTCTCTTCGATACAGCCGATAATTAAAGACGTTTCCAATGAAATTAATAACCAAAAGCAGCATTAATATTTCAAACCATTTTGTGTTATAGATAACAGCCTTTGCCGCAGTTGTACCGAAGTCATTTTCCACAAAGGTCGCTACTGCCATCGCCGCAGCGAATAGGATAACGGTCACCGCCATTGTCCGCGTACTATAAATCCAACTAATTATTTTCTCAAACATTCTTCTTCTTTTTGTAGGCGTGATTTTAAAAGATTAAAATCATTTATTCACGACCGTCCGCAAAATTACCTATTTAACCGTAAACAATTGCCTAAATAGCTGCTAATTCTTCCTTAAAAATCACCTTTGCCATTGAAAGTCCAAATTGGTCGGTGATTTGCTTCAATAATTTACTTCTAACAACAATTATCACCTTGTAATGGTTTTGGGATAATAGGTATTCAAGTGTAGGAAAAAGCCCTTTCCCCTTTAATTCCAACGAGCCGATTTCATCTATTACCAGCCATTCTGACTCTAGCCTGTCAGCATCTGTAATCAGGCGTTGGTTCACCTCCTCAAAGCCGGATTTTGAAAATAAGAAGCGCCCCACTTCAATGGTTTCTTTTTCTTTTGAGGTAGTTTGCATTTCTATCAGCTCTTTTTGGGGATAATACACAAAATGACGGCGTCCATTGATGTCGGGCGAGACCACGCCTCTGGCATTTGGATGGCGCTCCAGCCATTCCTTTAACGCAGTCGTCTTACCACTTCGGATATCGCCGGTAAGGATAATAAATCTATTCTGCTCCATCATCGGCACTTATACTCAAAAAAATAACGGCACTTAGAAATTGCTTGAAATTTTTCGCCCCTTTCATTGGGCTGTATTTTTGCCATGCAAATAATGTAATAGATTTCAAAACGGGGAAAGAATCAATAATACCGGATACTTCACTGGCAAATTTTTTCTTTTTTTTCTTTAATAAATATTCAAAAAGACGTTTGATAACGGGTGCGATCAAAAGATACCACGCTAAAATGACTACAACAGTCCTTAATAATATAAATAGCGCCTGTTTCCAGCCTGCGGAGGGATTGACAAACACCATCATACTTAAAACAAATATTAACATCAGCCCCAGCCAGGTGCGTTTGCCGATTATTTTTTTCTTTTTAGTCAATTTTTTTTGAACCATTTGAAAATCGCCAAATTCTTCCTTCAAACCCGGAAAATCATGAGAGATTGTTTTAATTACCCGAATCGTCATCAATGCGAAAAACAAGGCACCCAATACATAAATGGACAGATACAATACCAATAGCCACCGGGTCATCTCCGTATGTCCCTGATAACCGAACTGCCTCAATACATAATCCGTAAAAATATTGATAGAATCCCAAATAGACATCCCAAAATAAATGGTCAGTACCAATAATTTCTGGAAGGCTGATTCCAATATTGCCAATACCCCATAAATGAGGATCGTTAGGCTGTTAAACCGAAAAGCCGAAAAAAGTACCCAACCCAGCATCCCCTGAAACCAAACGGCAATATAAGCCGGAGCCGGAGAGTAAGGACTGACCGCCATCTTAATTAAAAGCACAATCATCGTTGCTTTTAGAATAGGCCGATAAGAACCTTTTGAAAAAAAAGCCAATAAGGAGACCAAAAAAACAGATAACCCCACCACTACAATTCCAGAAAATGGAACTTTCGTCAAGTGTAATACACCTCCCAATCCGGCTTCACTCAGCGCCCATAGTGCAATGATTCTGTTTTGAACCGAGGAGTTATGAGATATTAAGGTATTTGCAAAGGTGACGCTCATAGTTTAAATTTATCCTGCAAAGGTAGTAAAGTCCGAGTATAAAGGAAATAAGAAATGTATTGTACTTTAATTTAGTGCATAACAAATCGAAGGGATTATAACGTATTAATGGGCTTAAAAGCCGAAAATTTTTGACTTTTCTTATCCGTCGGTTAAAACCGACGGTAAAAGGTTAAAACCGACGGTAAAAGAAGGCCAGATAAAAAGGACACTTTAGGATATTAGGAATGAGTTAAAAATAACTATCCATTCTTAACTGTTTCTTTTGCCCTTATTTCCATTTTATGATTAACTTTATCGCAAATTAAAAAAGATGGAGGGAAAAATAAATGAAAAAGACGACAAAAAAACACCGTCACCGGAAAGCGCCCAAAGTTGGCTACAAAGACTAAAGCAGGAAAGTTGGGAGGCTGAATTATTGGTGTCCACCATTTCTATTTTTGGAACATTTCAACTATTTAATTTGGTTGGATGGGTCAGTGATCTGTTTATTGACATATTACACCCGGATCAATATCGCATTGGTTATTTTATTGTATTTTTTGGACTTTTGGCGATCAGTATTTTGATTTCTATGTTTGTGATTCATTTTTTTCTACGCGCCTATTGGATTGGATTGGTTGGGCTGAATTCTGTTTTTCCGGACTATAGTATCAAGGATA
>CAZNCI010000154.1:0-9020 GCA_964571475.1 uncultured Saprospiraceae bacterium
GGAGTTGTCATAATGCCGCACCGATGGTGCTTTTTTGTTTCGGAGGAATGGTCAGTAAGTCATTTGATGGCGATAAATATGCAGTATATGAAACCAGTTTGAACTTACGAAAAATCATTAGTAGCAAGACCACCCTTAATTATCTGTATATAAAAAAAGCCCTGTTGTCATAGGCAACAGGGCTTTTTTATGCGATTATATTTGATTTATTTTTTAAAACCAATTCTAGTCTTCTCCTTAATTCTCGCTTTCTTACCGACTAATCCTCTAAGGTAGTAAAGACGCGCTCTACGTACTTTACCGTGCTTCAACACTTCAACCTTAACAATATTAGGTGAACTTAAAGGAAAGACACGTTCAACACCTACACCGTTTGACATTTTCCGTACGGTAAACGTTTTAGTTTCTCCTGTTCCTTTAATTTGGATAACATCACCACGGTAAGCCTGAATACGGTGTTTATCTCCTTCAACAATTTTGTAGCTTACAACTACATTATCACCAGCGCGAAACTTAGGAAGTTCATGCTTCTGGCTCATTTCTTTATTTACAAATTTAATCGCATCCATTTTTCTGGAAATTTATGATATTTTAGACCTTATTATATTTCGAGCTGCAAAGGTAATACTTTTTTTGAAATAAAATCAACTTTTTTTGAAATAAAAAAACAGACTAATAAAAAACAACTGAATGCCCTTTCATACTTAGTACAATAGGCAGAGGTTTGAAATTAACATTCGCGGGAACATCCCATACATTTCGCCTAATTACTTTTGTCCGCTTTCTTTTCTAAAAAAGATAGCATTGCATAAGCGATGGGAATAGGTGCCGACGTAGGAGGCAGACTCGCAGCTTTGCGGAGAGGCCGAACGATCAGTGAGCCTATGGACGTAGCGACCCCGACGGAAGGGTGGGGCATCTTGCGGGGAGCAGGGAGGGGATATGCCCTAACAAAACCAATTTTCACCCATGCAATCAGTTTTTATATGAAGTTAAAAAAAGGCGGCTATTTTTCATGTCGAGTCCGAAAGTAATGACAATCCAGTCTTCAGCTGGCAATTTCGACGCTCCGCCCCCGAACCAGCCATCTAAAAATCAGACGTGCAGCACCTGATCCTCCTCCAATATGGGCATAATTCTGTATCGCAAATAAAGTTGGATAGTGGCCAAAACATCTTTTTCGCAATAGGTAGCGATCCGTTGTAGCCCTCCTTCCTCATTCCAATAGGTCTTCCCCACCATGCTCCCATCAATATCATCTTTGGGAGAAGGGAATCCAAGAACGGCCGCCAGCAATTTAAGGGAGGTATAATTTTTATAATCTCCAAATTTCCAAAACTCTAAGGTATCTAGCAGGTGTTTCGTTTCCCAAGGTTTTTTTCCTGCGATATCCAAGGGTTCCGGAAGCGGGAGTTGATTGATAATCATCCGACGACAGACATAAGGGACGTCAAACTCCTTAATATTATGCCCGCAAAGGCTGTGTTTGAGCGGATTATTATAATGTTGAGAAAGCAAATTGGAGAAATCGGTTAATAATTTGGCTTCATCATCATCGGCGAAGGAAGTCAGGCGCGCCACTAATTTTTTCGTCTCCTTGTCTCTTCTCACAAAACCGACAGAGATACAAACAATTTTTCCAAATTCAGCATAAATAGCAGCCCGATCACCATAACTTTCTTCTACCTCTTCATCGGTAATCTCCTCCATTGGTTTTCTCAACACCTGCCTGCTTTTCAGCTTCCAAAGCTCCTGAAAGGTTTCGTCTAATTCTGAAAAAATCTTCTTTCCTGAAACGGTTTCAATATCAAAGAAAAGGATATTTCCAATATCTTTATTTTTAAGCATTTTAATTATTTTGGAAGCAAGATAAGCATAACCCCAACAAAAAACATCCTTTTAATGGGAATATTTTTACTGTTTAATGACCTTTGAGGTAATCCAGCTTTCTCCTGATTGAAATTGAACGAAATACACCCCATTTTCAAAACGAGAAAAATCAATTTGGGTGCTTCCTGTCTCCGTGTTTAGTTGTTGATAAATAATTTTACCGCTTAAATCAGCAATATAAATTTGAGGCATCATGGCTTCCGGAAATGTTAGCGTCACCTGCCCATTCGTCGGATTGGGATAAATAGAAATATCTGCCGGGGATATATTCGCAATATCCAATACCACGTTTCCATATACTCTTACGTGCCCTGCCTGCATGCCGTTCCCGTCGTTGGCAAGTGCGCCGATAGCGAGTATGGAGCCATCAGCGCTGAGACTGACAGCGTTCCCCGAAAAGTCACCTGCTGCTTCACCATCTATGTCAGCGCCGATTTGAACCCAGTTGCCACTTTGATTTTGGTAAATACGGGTATATCCGGAATCTGTTCCGTTTCCATCATTGGACAAGCCACCAATAGCCACAATAGTTCCATCAGCACTAATGCTCATTGCCAAACCAAACTGATCGCCCATAGCTTCCCCTTCGATATCCTGTCCAATTTGTGTCCAGGAATTATTGCTAAATTCAAAAATTTTAGCGTAACCAATATGATTTACTGTCGGACCATTATTTCCGGGAGCACCAATTGCCATTATGGTGCCGTCATCGCTTAGGCTAATGGCGTAACCCAAAAAATCCTCCATATTTAGACCATTGATGTCTTGTCCAATTTGAGTCCATGCCCCATTTGTAAATTGAAAAACCTTTACTTCACCTGAGTTGACAGCAACATCCATGTTCCAGACAGCCCCAACTGCCAATATTGTGCCATCTGCATTCAAATTTACAGCATGACCGAATGCCTGATTATCACTTTGGGCACTGAGTGCCTGTCCCATTTGTATCCAGTTGCCACTTACGTAATGAAAGACTAATACCTGCCCGATGAAAGGTCCATTTCCGGAAACAGCGCCAATGGCAAGAATGGATCCATCCGCACTCAAACTTAGTGAGTTACCAATGGTACTGCCCATCATCGTCCCGTTTATATTCTGTCCAATTTGAGTCCAATTACCATTTTGATTTTGAAAGACACGCACCTGTCCTGCATTCTCCGCCCCTTCATCGTTATACCTTGAGCTGACAGCAACAATGGAGCCATCGGCGCTTAGACTTATAGCAGATCCAGCAAAATCTCCTGCCATTTGCCCCTCTATATCCTGTCCGATTTGAGTCCAGACACCATTCATATTTTCAAAAACTTTGACCTGACCGGAGGGTGCATGACCGGAGGCGCCGACTGCTACAATACTTCCATCGGCACTCATATCCACGGCAGTTCCGAAGAGATCGGCTGCCATATCACCATCTATATCATGCCCAATTTGCAACCATTGAGCCTGAAGGCAAAAAGAGGATAACAATAAAGCTGCTAATAAAATTGTTGATCTGTTTCTCATTGTATTTATTTTTTAAATATAAATCCACTCCGAAAAGTGGCAATTATTACGAAATGAATTATTTTGAGTCTTGATGATGTTTTGAGTGGACTCAAATATTACACTTATATCCTGAATTTCAAACTTTGTTACCCATTATTCGCAAGAATAATTACGAAAAAAAGTTCCCATTTATTATATCACTTTAAAATCTTGTCTTATCTTCGGTACGATGAATCAGCCAAAAGATATATTAAAAACGCCCATTGAGTACCTCAAGGGGGTTGGTCCCCAAAAAGGTGATTTACTGCGCAAGGAGCTCGGTATCCATACCTTTGGAGACTTATTGTACCACTTTCCTTTTCGATACATTGACCGAACAAAATTTTTCCCAATTAACACTTTGAACGAGCACAGTGGCACTGTACAATTGAAGGGAATTTTACGTCGCCTGGATATAGTCGGAGAAGGGAGACGACGACGATTAACAGGGCGATTCAGGGATACCACCGGTGCGATAGATTTGGTGTGGTTTACTGGTATTCACTGGGTAGAAAAGGCATTAGTAGTAGGTCAGGAGTACGTACTTTTTGGCAAAGTATCCGCATTCAATCGGAAATTAAATATCGCTCATCCCGAATTGGAAATCGTAAATGCTCAAAATAGCCAAAAGGCAGCGACTTTTTCGCCGGTTTATCCAAGTACAGAAAAATTAACCGCCAAGGGGCTGGATGCCAAAGGGCAACGTCAATTGATGCAATTGTTGTTCGAGAAATTACTGCCGGAGCATTTAAAGGAGAATCTGCCGGAATTTATCCTTAAACAATATCGTTTCCCCAGTCACTTTGAAGCCTTGAAACAAATTCATTTCCCGGAATCGGAGCGCTCCATGAAGATGGCCATTGCCCGGTTAAAATACGAAGAACTGTTCTTTCTACAGCTCCGACTATTACAGTTAAAGGGGCAAAGGAAACAGGCGATCAAAGGTTTTGTTTTTGAGAAAGTGGGAGAAAATTTCAATCGCTTTTTCAGAGAAAAATTACCCTTTGAACTAACAGGAGCACAAAAGCGGGTGGTTAAAGAAATCAGAAAGGATTTGGGAGTAGGCGTACAAATGAACCGATTGCTTCAAGGGGACGTAGGAAGCGGGAAGACCATCGTAGGACTTATGTGTATGTTAATCGCTATGGATAACGGCTTTCAATCCTGCATGATGGCTCCTACTGAAATATTGGCCAAACAACACTATATCTCCATCTCGAAATATGTAGAGGGACTTGGCATTCAGGTAGATTTCTTATCGGGAAGTGTTAAGGGTAAAAAACGAAAGGCAATTTTGGAACGCCTACAAGCCGGCGAGACGCATATCATCGTAGGTACACATGCCTTAATTGAAGATAAGGTTATTTTTAAAAACTTAGGCCTGGCTATCACTGATGAGCAACATCGCTTTGGTGTCGCACAGCGCGCCCGTCTATGGAAGAAAAGCAAACCCTACCCGCCTCATGTACTGGTAATGACCGCCACCCCAATCCCACGGACTTTAGCCCTGACTTTACACGGGGACTTAGACATTTCGGTCATTGATGAACTACCTCCTGGCAGAAAAGAGATTGAGACTATCCACCGAACAGAATACCATCGCTTACGAGTCATCGGATTTATGCGCGAAGAAATCAAAAAAGGCAGGCAGGTCTATGTCGTTTATCCTTTGATTGAAGAATCCGAAAAACTAGATTTGAATAATCTGGAACAGGGCTACGAAGCATTAAGTAGAGAATTTCCTAAACCGGAGTACCAAATCAGTGTCGTACACGGCAAAATGAAGGCAGCAGATAAAGAACGGGAAATGCAGCGATTCGTTAGAGGAGAGACACAAATTATGGTAGCGACAACCGTCATTGAAGTCGGAGTAAATGTCCCTAATGCAACCGTAATGGTGATTGAAAACACAGAGCGTTTTGGCTTGTCCCAATTGCACCAATTGAGAGGGCGTGTAGGCAGAGGTGGGGAGCAATCCTATTGTTTATTAATGACCGGATACAAACTAAGTGCCGAAGGTAAAGAACGTATCCAAACGATGGTTCGCACCAATAATGGCTTTGAAATCGCAGAAGCTGACCTCAAACTCAGGGGACCCGGTGATATCGAAGGAACACGCCAAAGTGGTGTCCTCGACCTAAAATTAGTTGATTTAGCTAAGGATGGGAAAATACTTCAGGCAGCTAGAGCAGCGGCGGTCACCATACTGAGCAAAGATCCTGATTTACAGCTCATAGAACACCAGATGGTTAAAGATTTTATGGTTCGATATTTAAAACCTCTAAAGGGTTGGAGCCTGATAGGGTAGCATCAGGCGATATCTTCTTAGCGCAGGCAAGAGAAAGGCAAAAAGGTATTGCCTTATTGGGTAACATCAAGCATTATCTTCTTAGCGCATAGGAATAAGACAAATGCTTTTTGCCTGGGCAAAAAGAAGTCGCCTTATTGGTTGAAGATGAAAAAAACCTAAAAAAACGTATCTTTGCCAAGAACACTCTTTCATATAATAAACTATCAACACCTTACTTTGTCATGAAACGATTCATATTTGTCTTCTTCGCATTAGGCGTATTCAATACCATTTGTGCTCAAAAACTGAGTCCGGATATCAGTCGCTTTATTGAAGAGCGGAATGCTATTTATGCCCTTAACAAATCTACCGGTTATCTGAATTTTGTCGGGATGCGCAACGCCGCCGAATTTGACCTGACCCTGGCATCTCCCAATCAAAGTATTGATAAATTTCTTGAAAAATATGGATTTCTTTTTGGCGTAAAGTCAGGTGATATTGAAATGCAATTTTTGAAGAAAACACACGATACTTATGGCTATCGACACTATTATTTCCAACAACTGTACCATGGGATCCCTGTATTTGGAGGTGATTTTCGTTTACATTTTGGTCCATCTGGTGGATTAAAAGCAGCCAATGGGGTCATTATTCCAAAAATAAAATGCAGCACGAATCCGATTATCAATAAATCGGAAGCGCTTCAATTGGCAAAAAACAAACTCCACTCCAAATACAACGATAATTCGACGCTTAATTTGACGGTGGATATAAATTTAGTTATTTATCATCAAGGTTTGTTACAGGGGTACAAAGGGCATGATTATCTGGCATATTACATCTTATTACACAATGAATCCGGTAGCATTCGATCGCAGGTATTGGTGGATGCTATCAAGGGCGCAGTGCTGGTGGAGTTTTCCGATATACATCCATTATCCAGGGAAATTTACAATACCAATCTGAGTAATTTAATTTGGCAGGAAGGGGATCCTTTTCCGGGAGCTTTGAATATTTATCAACAAAATGAAGTAGCCGCAGCCGGACATATTTACCATCTTTTCAATAACGCCTTCGGGTGGCTTTCTTATGACGGAGCCGATGCAATAATGAAGACCATTCATGACAACCCGGGAATTTCCTGCCCGAATGCCAACTGGAATGGAACAACAACCAATTATTGTACCAATACATCGAGCGATGACGTAGTAGCACATGAATGGGGACATGCCTATACGGAATATACCAGCCAATTAATTTACGGGTGGCAAACGGGTGCCTTAAATGAATCCTACTCTGACATCTGGGGAGAAACGGTAGATTTATTGAATGGATATGAAGATGCAGGTGAAGACCTTTCCCTCCGAGGGGGATGTGGCTCTTCCCTTAGGTGGATGATGGGGGAAGATGCCGGAGGTTTTGGGGTTGCTATCAGAGATATGTGGAGGCCTACCTGCAAAGGAGATCCCGGCAAGGTATCAGATGCTCAAGATTGGTGTGGCACGGGAGATAGCGGCGGCGTGCATACCAATTCAGGAGTGAGTAACCACGCCTATGCCTTATTGGTAGATGGCGGTAGTTATAACGGGCAAACAATAACGGGTCTGGGATTTACAAAAGCAGCACATATTTATTGGAGATCACAGGCATTTTATTTGACCAACACCAGTGACTTCAGTGTACAGGCAGCAGCATTGGAAATGGCTTGCAATGATTTATTGGGTATTAATTTATTGGGATTGAGCACGACTAGTACGCCAGTAGGTCCTTCAGGCGAAATCATGACCGCAAGCGACTGCGCAGAAGTCACGAAAGTAAATGCCGCCGTAGAGTTCACCTCAGCCCCGCCCTGTGGTTTTAGTCCGATGCTAGACCCGGCAACTCCGGCTATTTGTAGCGGAGGAACATCCGCTCAAACAATATTTTTTGATGATTTTGAATCGGGTATTGGAAGTTGGACAGTGACACAACATCCATCTAACCCACCTACCTGGGACAATCGGGAATGGAGCATCCAGGGGAGCCTGCCACGAAGTAGAAACGGTCATGCAATTGTCGCTCCTGATCCAGTAATCGGTGATTGTAATACCGATCTTGACAATGGATTGATACGTTTGGAGTCACCTGTCATTTCAATACCGGGAACCATATCCGGAGATATTAAATTGAGTTTTACGCATTATGCCTCATTAGAAAACAAATGGGATGGCGGAAATATTAAATACAGGATTAATGGTGGAAGTTGGGCGATTATTCCATCTGCCAATTTTATTTTTAACGCCTATAATGATCTCTTAAACGCTAGCAATGACAACCCGATGGCAGGAGAAGCTGCATTTACCGGCGCCGATGGGGGTTCGGTATCGGGTAATTGGGGCGAAAGTCAAATTAATCTCAGCGGATTGGGCTTGCTTCCGGGTGATGATCTTCAATTGCGTTGGGAGATGGGAACAGATGGTTGCAATGGCTGGGATGCCTGGTATGTAGATGATATTTTGGTGTGTAGTTGTGAAACCGTATTACCAGTGACTTTATCCAAATTTGACGCTTTTGCAAAAAGTAATTATATAAAAATATGGTGGCAAACAGAGACCGAACTGAATAATTTGGGTTTTTATTTACAACGCAGAGAATTAACGGAACAGAATTTCGAAAATATCACCTGGGTAAGTAAACACAATAGTGCGAATCAAAATTATGAATATATTGATAAAAATGTAGTAGCAGGCAAGACTTATTTTTATCGCTTGGCGCAAAGGGATACGGATGGAAAATTGACTTATTCTTCCGTCGTAAATGCGAAGCTGAATGCGAAGCAAAGCCCAATTGTTTACCCCAACCCCGTCCGAAATGAATTTTTTATTGATTATAAAGGCAATCCTTTTTCCCGTTTTCAAATTGATTTGATTGGCATCAATGGTCTTGTAATAAAAAAGTGGTCTTATTCACCCGAAAATACCACTGTGCGCTTGAAAGTGCAGGAAGTACCCAAGGGGATTTATTTGCTAAGGATGAAAAATGCCGATAACATTTGGATGCAAAAACTCATTGTTGATTAGGAGTGGCATCACTGTCAGCATGAACCTATCCGCCTTTTTGGCATTCACACCGGCAGATGAGCAGAAAATTACGCCAAAATCAATTGAAGCTTCGATTCTAATTCCCCGCCTTAAAAGGCGGGGCAAAAAAAGGCGGGGTAATCTATCACACGAAATGCGGAGACATAAAAAGAGGAAAACCTGACTAATCTGACGAAAGTCGGAAAGATCATTTCCCCCAATACTTCTGGGTAGCTTCCACACGGTTATTGACCTGA